>NZ_JABCPZ010000070.1 GCF_013283785.1 Nonomuraea antri | reverse complement strand
GGGGGTGGGTTCGAGGGTGAGGAGTGCGGGGGCGTGGAAGGCGCCGACGACCGCCGCGACCCGCCGACCGCCCGCCGCGGCTTCCGCCAGGACGCGCCGCATGTGCGCCTCCCGCGCCAGGTTCCTGGCCGGGATCCCGCCGGCCGCCGCCGCGTCCCTGCGCAGTGCCCAGCCGACGCCGAGCGCGGCTCGCCGGACGGCTTCCGGCGTGCACCCCGGCGCCAGGACCTCCACGGCCCGATCCCACATGTCGTCGCCGTCGCGTCCGGTGCCCGAGGCGGCCAGCGCGTCGGCGAACGAGCCACGCACCGAGCCCGCCACCGGCGACGTGTCCCCGGGAGCCGGGTTCCCGGGAGCCGCGCCCCCGGGAGCCAGGTTCTCGGGAGCCGCGCCCCCAGGAGCCGCGTCGTCAGGAGCCAGTTCCCCGGGAGCCGGGTCCGCGGGCCGCCAGCCCGGGTCGGACAGCGGCAGGTCGCAGCACAGCACCTCGACCCCGCGCGCGGCCGCCCACCTGATCGCCACCAGTTCGGGCGAGAAGTCGGCGAACGGGTAGAACCCGAGCCCGCCGTCCGGCCCGCCCCCGGCGAGTGCGACCGGGGCGACGGTGCCCGGGTCGGCCAGGTACGGGAGCCACTGCTGGAAGTCGGCGGGCAGTTCGACGCACACCGCCGTCACGTCCGCCGCCTCGAGCAGCGCGGGGAGCACGACGGCGAGCGCCGGGCTGTGGTGGCGCACCCCCAGCAGGTACGGCCGGGTGGCGGCGGCCAGCGCGGCCACCGCCTGCCGCGGATCCCCCGCCAAAACCGCGTCGCCGCCGCGATCCGTCAGGTTCACGTGATCGGTCAACGCAGGTTCTCCCGCAGGTCCCAGAGCCTGCGCCACATCGCCGACCCGTGTTCGGCGCGCCGCCGCACCGGCCCGTCCCAGTAGCCGAGCAGCCGCCCGTGGTCGGCCGGGTCGTCCTTGCGTACGACGCCCAGCAGGTGCCCGGGCACCAGGTCCAGCACGTCACCGGCGGGCAGGTAAGCGGCGGCCACCCCGAGCGAGGCGGCCACCTGCACGGCCTCGGCGGTGGACATGACGGTGCCGGGACGCTCGACGTCCCAGCCCTCGTCGGAGCGCCCGTTGCGCAGGTCGCGGAAGACCGTGACCAGCGCTTCGAGCACCGCGTCGTCCACGGAGAAGCCGGCCCCGGCCCGCTGGACGACCGCCGTGGCCTGCCGCCGCACCAGGGACGTCTCGGCCGCCGCGTCGGCGATGGGGTCGACGGTCTCGAAGTTGAAACGCCGCTTGAGCGCGGCCGACATCTCGGAGACGCCCCGGTCGCGGAGGTTGGCCGTGGCGATCACGGTGAAGCCGGGCGCGGCGGCCACCTGGGCGTCGCCGGTGCCGGCCAGCTCGGGCACGCTGACCCGCCGGTCGGACAGGATGGAGACCAGCGCGTCCTGCACCTCGGGCAGGCAGCGGGTGATCTCCTCGACCCTGGCGACCCGTCCCGACCGCATGGCGGTGAGCACGGGCGAGTCGACGAGCGCGGCCCGGCTCGGCCCCTGGGCCAGCAGCAGCGCGTAGTTCCAGCCGTAGCGGAAGGCGTCTTCCGTGGTGCCCGCGGTGCCCTGGACGGTGAGCGCGCTGGTGCCGCACACGGCGGCGGACAGCAGCTCCGACAGCATGGACTTGGCCGTGCCCGGCTCGCCGACCAGCAGCAGGCCGCGCTCGCCGGCCAGCGTGACGACGCAGCGCTCGACCAGCGCGCGCTCGCCGACGAACTTGGGCGCCACCTTCAGCCTTCCGGGCAGCCCGTCGGGCACGGTCCCGGGCAGGGCGAGGGTCTCGTCGCCGCTGCCGCAGATGAAGGTCACCACGGCGCGCGGCGTCAGCAGCCAGCCGGGCGGACGCGGGCCGCCGTCGTGGGCGGCGAGGAAGGCCAGCTCGGTGGCGTACCGCTGCTCGGCGGAGAGCACCTGCGCGGCGGGGGTCACCTCTTCGGTGAGTGTCATGGAGGGGTCCTCTGCGAAAGAAAGTCCGGTGAGTGTCAGGAAGGAAGCAAGCGAGGAAGGCGCACGGAAGCCGAGCCGCTGGGCCGCGTCACCGCCGACCTCGGCCGCGGCCGCGCTTGACGTCGAGCTGCTGGAACCGGGGCACGTCGCCGTCCTGGACGCGCCGCCACGCCCTGGCGTAGAGCGCGGCCACGGGCTCGCCAGGCACGAGCGGCGTGCCGAGCCACCCGTCGTGGCGGAACATGGGCAGTTTCCACAGCTCCAGCGGCAGGCGCGGGCTGCGCTGCTCCGACCAGCCGCCGGGCAGGAACAGCGAGCGCCCGGCCCGGGCGCGGGCGGCCTGCAGCACCAGGTCGGTGCCGGCCAGTTCGGTCCGCGCCGCCTTGAGCCTGGCCGGCTTCCAGCCGGTCCAGCGGGCGACGTTGCGGTCGGCCGGGTCGGGCATGGCCAGCAGCATCAGGTAGACGGCGGCGGCGTCCTCGCCCAGCCCGTGTGCCTTGGCCACGTCCACGACCAGGTCGGGCACCGAGCGGGTGGGGTCCTGCGGCCACCAGGTGCCGTCGGCGTCGCGTTCGCCCTGCGCCGGGTCGCCCGGGTCGGCGAGGAGCGCGGCGAAGTCCGGGTCGAGCGCGACGCGCAGCGCGGACACCGGCCCGAACTCGCCGTTCAGCCCGATCAGTGCCCGCAGGTAGGGGTCGTCGCCGCTGGAGTCGAGCAGGTCGAGCCGGAGCGCGGGCGACGGCTGGCTGTCGTGGGTGGCCATGATGACCGCGCCGTACCGCTCGAACCCGGCGCCGGTCTCGGTCGGGGTTCCCGCGGCCTTCTTGAAGCCGGGCAGACTGACGTACTCGTCGAGGTCGAGCAGCAGCCCGGGGTTGGCGAGCCGGTCGCGTACCGCGGACAGGGCGGCGGGCAGCGCGGCGCGCAGCGGGTGCCCGGCGGGGAGCCGGTGCGCCAGCCAGCCGGCCGTGGCGACGGCCATGACCAGCGACGCGCCGCCGAAGCCGGCGCCCTGACCGGCGACCGGCTGGACGCGGTCGCCGCGCACCTCCCAGGTCCGGTCCTGGCTCAGCTCGGGCGCGGCGGCGGGGTCGAGCACGGCGCGCAGGCCGTGAGCGGTGTCCCAGGCGCCGCGCACGGCGCGGTTGGCCTCGCCGAGCAGCCATTCCGGCAGGGCCACGCGCTGCCCGACGCGGGAGTTCCACACCTCGGCCGCGGCGGCCATGTCGGGCCCGTCGGTCCACAGCCTGGCCGGGTCGGCGGGCAGCAGCGCCGCGGTGACGGCGCGCCGGACGGCGTCGGGGATCTGCTCCAGCTCTCCCTTGGCGACGGCGGCGTCGGCCACCTTCACCCCGAGCAGGGTGCGGGCCTCCTTGTCGAGGAAGCTCCTGCTGTAGACCTCGATCCGCGGGAACCCGGCCACGATCAGCCGCGCGGACGTCTCGGGCACGCCGGTGAGCCGGGTGAACTCGTCGGCGGCGGCCGCCTGCCAGGTCGCCGGGCCGCGCGTGTCGAGCTCGGCGAGGAACGTCTCCAGCCAGCCTGCCACCCGTTCCTCGCCGATCGGGGCGAAGTCGTGCGCGGTGTACGGCTCGGGGATCTCGAACCGGCCGGCCGGGTCGTGGAACAGCGCCGTCCAGCTCAGGCCGTCGTAGTGTTCCGGCTTCGGGTGGACGAAGGCGACGAACGCGCCGCCGGCCAGGGGCAGCAGCCCGCACAGCGGCTCGTCGGGCAGGCGGCCGCCGGGCGTCCGCACGTGTTCGCGGGCCAGCCGCATCGTCATGCGCCGCCAGCGGGCGAGGTCGGCCGTGACGGGCAGGCCGCCGTCGTTCAGCTCGCGCAGCAGCGCCCGCAGCGCGGCGCGGTGCTCGGCGGAGGTGGTGGCCGCCGCGCTCCGGTACGCCAGCGCCGCGCAGTGGTCCAGCCACCGCTCCCAGCGCAGGCCCGCGACCGGCAGCCCGGGCAGCCCGACGTGCACGTCCGGCAGCCCGACGTGGACGCGCGACTCCGCGGGCTCCGCCGGGGCGGCGACGGCCTGGCCGATCGCCCGGATCTGCCGGCAGGCTCCGTCGCGGCTGTCGCGGAGCGTGTACTGGTCGGAGGTGGTGCCGAGGCCGTTGATCGCGTGGTCGAGCAGGCTGTCGGAGGGCCCGATCCAGGTCTGCTCCTCGACCGGGGCGCCGGTCAGCGCCCGGGTGAGCTCGGCCACGACGGCACGCACCGCGGTCTGCTGGACGGCGGCGAACCCGGCGATCGCCGCGATGCCCTTGACCAGCGACTCGTTCGTCACGCCCGGCAGCAGCGCGCGGACGGCCGCGGCCACGTCGGCGTCCTCGGGTTCGGCGGCTTCGAGCAGGGCCGCGGTCGTCTCCTCGCCCACCGCGCGCAGGGTCGCCGACCCTTCCGGGTCGCGGGGCCGCAGGCAGTACCAGTACGACTCGGGCGGCAGGATGAGCGTGCCCGCGCCGAACGCGCCGGGCCTGCCGTCGGTCTTGAGCTCGGCCAGCACGACGCCGTCGGCGTCGACCAGGTCCACCCGGTAGCTCCTGCGCACGACGGCGCACGGCCGTTCGGCGCCGGGGAACGTCAGCAGGCGGACCGGCGTGCCGGCGTTGGGCGGCACGGTCATGGACAGCCCGGAGAGGTCCTCGGCGCGGCGCGACCCGTCGGGCAGTCCCACCACGCGCAGGCCGAACAGGCCGTTCACGGGCGTGCCCGCCGGGGTCGGCTCGGCGGAGGGCGCGGGCAGCAGCCAGCCGTGGTCGAGAGCGCTGCCGGCGGGCGCGGTGCGCAGCGCGTCGGCCAGGAAGCCGGGCGCCGAGCGGCGGCCGGTCCTGCCGCTCGCCGGGTCGAACTCGTACCAGTCTGAGGTCTCGCCGTCCCATGCCCAGATCCAGAAGGACGTGCCGTCGGTCAGCACGGGACGCTCCTCGGGCACCGCCGTGTCGCCGGCGTGCAGCGGGGCGTACCCGGTGGTGCGGCCGCCGCCGGGGACGGCGAGGCTGAGCTGGTTGTCGCCCTGGTAGTAGTCGAGCCTGGTGCCCCGGGTGCGGTCGATGCCGTCGAGGTCGCGTACCTGGTCGGCGGCGGTGTGCCAGTAGCCGCGCAGCCCGTTCTGGCGGGACCGCGAGTCCCAGTAGACGAGCAGGTCGCCGTCCACGTAGTGGAAGCCGGGGTCGTTCCAGGTGTCGCCGGCCGGGACGCGCAGGTCGTGGGTGAGCACGGTGCCCTCGGGGCCGAGCACCCTGGCCTGCGCGGTGCCGGCCACGACCAGGTGCGGCCAGGCGTCGCACACGATGATGTCGTCGACGTCCTTCTCGGGCACCAGGTTCGCCGCGGCGTCCTCGAAGGCGGGCCAGCCCAGCTCGTCGATGATGCCGGCGCGGAGCGTGCGGGCGAGCACCCCGGCCACGCTCGCCTCGGCGACGGCCTGGCGGACGTCGTCCTCGGCCAGGGCCAGCACCTCGCCGGGCAGCCAGGACAGGCGGCGCAGCGCGTCGGGCAGGCGGGGCAGCCCGGCGGCGGCCGTCTGCCCGGCGACCAGGCTCACCCACTCGGTCAGCATCGGACGCCCGCCGGGCGCGGCGGCCAGGGCGAGGACGGCGGCCCGGCCTTCGTCGTCCGGGTCCAGGCGGAACGCGCCGTGGCGGAAGGCGGGGCGGAAGCGCGGGTCGGCCGCCAGGGCGCGCAGGTCGCGCCGGTCGTCGCGCTCGGCCCAGCGGTCCAGCCGGAGCGTGGTCTGGTCGCCGGGGTCGGCCACCGGGAGGTCCAGGGCGAGCAACAGGTCGAGCAGGTCGGGGTCGTCGCAGGCGGGGAGCGACTGCCCGGCGGCGGTCAGCTCGGCGCGCAGCCGGTCGGCCATGCGCTCGATCAGCGCGTGGAGTGCGGGCAGGTGCGCGGGGAAGCCCCAGCCGCGGTCGCGGGCGGCGAGGAACCTGCGGGTCCAGCCGGCGGCGCCGTCGGCGGCGCGCTCCTCCTCCGGCACGTCGGTGTGCAGGCCGGCGGTCGCGCCCGACGACTCCAGGATGCCGAGCCAGATGCCGGGCAGCTCCCGGTCGTCGCTCGCCGGGACGTTGTTCAGCAGCGTGCCGCGCAGCTCGGGCCGCTGCCTGGCCAGCGCCGCGACGGCCGGGGCGTGCGCCTTCCACCAACCGGTCGCGGCCTCCATGATGGCGGGCAGGGTGAGCAGTTCGGACAGGTAGTCCTGTTCGGCCGTGTCGGCGTCGACGCCCGCGGCCTTGGCCAGCCTGCGGATGTCGGTGGCCATCTGCGCCGACGGCGCGAGCCCGCCGGCCGTCCTGCGCACGCACAGGCGCGCGTATCGGCGCAGCGCCTCGTCGGCGGGCAGCCGGGCGGCCAGGTCCTTGGCGTAGCCGGAGAGCACCTTGACCGGCAGCGCTCCGGCCAGCGCGAACTCCAGGAACACCGCGTCGAGCCGGTCGTCGTCGACGGGCAGCCCGTGCTGGGCCTCGGCCTTGCGCGCGGCGGAGAAGAGCTGGCCGGCGTATTGAGTGTTGTCGGCGTCCAGGAACAGCCGGCCCGCCTGCTCGTAGAAGGTGGGCAGGAAGTGCGGGACGGACACGGCCAGCTGCCCGGCCAGCCGCTGGAACGCCTCGAGCGCGGACTTGGGCTTGGACCTGGACTGGCGGGCGGCGCGCTCCAGCTCGGGCACGACGGCCAGCGCGTGGTGGCCGTCCTCCGGGTGGTGCGCGAGCACCCATTCGGGGAAGCCGAGCGAGCGCCGCAGGCCCAGGCCGACCACGGCGGCCTCGCCGTCGGGCGTCATGCCGAGGAAGCCGGCCGCCTGGTCTTCCGCGGCGCTCAGCTCCCCGGGGACCAGCCGGACGATCACGCGGTCGTCGAGCCCGGGGTGCCGGTAGGCGCGGGCGACCAGCGGCACGGCCCGCTCTCCAGCCCCTCGCGTGCCGGGTGGCAGCACGGCGCCGGCGGTGAGCATCACCTCGGCTTCCGCGACGGACAGGTCGGTCCGGTCCGGTTCCCTCTCCTGCGTCGGCTGTGCGGTCATGCGTCCTTCCCCTCTTCGACCCGGCGGCCCGCGTACAGCGCGGCGGCCATCCGCATGCCCTCCGACCAGGCGACCTGGCCGACCTCGCGGAGCACGAGCGCCCTGCCGTCCTGGTCGCGCCAGGTGAGGTTGCCGGTGGACATCTCGTCGTCCCAGTACGGTTCGCCGATCCACACGGCCGCCTCGGTGAGGCTGCCGCCCTCGTGGACCCGGCAGGTGGCGAACCCGCCGGAGACCCGGTAGCCGAGCTGGGTGGCCCGGGCCGCCAGGCCGAAGCGTGAGGCGTACGTGCCGCCGGCGAACTCGGTGACCTGGCGTGCCTTCGCGCCGGGGTCGGCGGGCCTGCGCCAGACGGCCCGGTGGATCTGCTCGACCCGCTGGGTGACGCCCAGCTCGGCGGCGAACTCGCGCAGGTCGTCGAGGTCGGGCAGCAGCACCGGGTGCGGCAGCGTCACCGTGCGCGGCGACAGCCGGACGGTCTCGCCGTCGAGATTGACCATCCGCAGCTCGCCCGCGTCGGTGACGTCGCGCAGGAACCCCACCTCGTCGGGGTCGTCGCCGACCACCGCC
The DNA here is from genome assembly GCF_013283785.1 of Nonomuraea antri. GTDB lineage: Bacteria > Actinomycetota > Actinomycetes > Streptosporangiales > Streptosporangiaceae > Nonomuraea > Nonomuraea antri. The sequence goes on along the minus strand of NZ_JABCPZ010000070.1, from coordinate 36,620 downwards.
ATGTCGCGCAGGGCCGCCTGCCACGCCTCGTCCGGCCAGACCTGGGCGATCAGCCCGGTCGGCACCGGCAGCGAGGACACCATCCAGGCGTCGACGTGCGCCACGCAGGACGCGGCGTGCCTGTCGAGCCATTCGGCGAAGCGGCGCAGCCGGTCCGTCTCGGGGTGTTCGCGCACCGCCTTCGGCAGGGTCTTCAGCTGTCGCCCCGCCGACCGGCCGGTCGCGGCTCTCGCCGTGACCTTGCCCTCTATCAGTGCGACCTCATACGCGTCGCCCGCCGCCAGCCAACCCACTTGCCGCCGCCTTCCATGGTGGAGCCGTCAGGGATGTGTCACGCGCGCGGCACGTCCGCCGCCGCGGCGATGCGCGGAACGTTAGCGGCGATCACTGACAAACGCCTACCGGCGCAGGACAGGGGCGGCGCGGCCCGGCGGCGGCAGTGGGTCAGGCGCGCGGGGAGACGGTCCTGAATCCGGCGTTGGCCATGGAGGAGTCGGGGGTGTTGCCCGATCTGGCCGAGTTGCGGTAGCGGTTGCAGTAGGAGTCGTGGCACAGGAAGGAGCCGCCGCGCAGCACCCTGGCTACGCCCGGGTGCGGGCCCGGGTGCGAGCCGTGGCTGGGGCCGCGCGGGTCGTGCTCGGGTGAGACGGCGTAGTAGCCGGGGTCGTACCAGTCCGCGCACCACTCCCACACGTTGCCGACCGTCTGCCACAGGCCGTAGGCGTTGGGCGCGTACGCGCGCACCGGGGCCGTGGTGAGGTGGCCGTCCTCCAGGGTGTTGCTCGTGGGGAAGACGCCCTGCCAGATGTTCACCGGCCATTCGCCGTCGGGCAGGTCGTCGCCCCAGGGGTAGCGGGCGCCTTCCAGGCCGCCGCGGGAGGCGTACTCCCACTCGGCCTCGGTGGGCAGCCTGCGTCCGGCCCAGGAGCAGTACGCCATCGCGTCGTTCCAGCTCACGTGCACGACGGGGTGGTCGGGTTCGGCCTCGGACAGCGGGCCGCCCGGGTGGCGCCAGTCGGCCCCGCGCACCCCGATCCACCACGGCACGCCGGGCACCGGCCGCATCACGTCCTGCGGCCGGGCGCGCAGGGCCAGGTGGAAGACGGCGGAGAAGCCGTACGTCTCGGCCTCGGTGCGGTAGCCGGTCGCCGCGGTGAAGGCGGCGAAGTCGGCGGTGGTCACGGTGGTCGCGTCGATGGAGAAGGCCGGCACGACCACGCGGTGCACGGGCCCCTCACCGTCTCCCGGGTTGCCGTCGCCGCGCGAGTCGCCCATGAGGAACGCCCCGCCGGGCAGTTCGACCTGCTCGACGGCGTGCTCCCCGGTGGCGGCGAAGCGCGCGGGACCGGCCGGGGTCCCCGTGACGGGCGCAGTGGTGATCGCTGTGGTGACCGCTGCGGTGACCGCTGTGGTGGCCGGCGCGCAGCACTCCCCCGCCATGTCAGACCCCCTCGGGGACCGGCTGGCCCGGGTGCGGGCGGTCGCCGAGCTCGGCCTGCGCCCGCCACAGGCGGACCTTCAGCTCTTCGCGGACCTCCAGGTACGCCGGGTCCAGGTACACGTTGCGCAGCTCCTCGGGGTCGGTCTCCAGGTCGTACAGCTCCCACTCCCCCGGGTACGTCGCCGGGCCGGTCCCCGGCAGTCCCAGGCCGTCGTTGTAGTAATAAATAATCTTGTATCGGGCGGTGCGGTAGCCGTAGTGCGCCGGCGCCTTGTGCCAGACGTCGTCGTGTTCCCAGTAGCGGTAGTACATGCCCTCGGCCGGGGCCGGTCCCGGCTCGCCCGTCAGGTCGGCCAGGAAGCTGCGGCCCTGCATGCGCGGGTGCGCGGGCACCCCGGCCGCCTCCAGCAGGGTCCGGGCGAAGTCGACGTTGGTGACGATGCCGGTGTGCTCCTGCCCGGCGGGCACCCGGCGCGGGTAGCTGAGCACCAGCGGCATCCGCAGCGACTCCTCGTACATCAGGCGCTTGTCGAACCAGCCGTGATCGCCGAGGAAGAAGCCCTGGTCGGAACAGTACATGAGCAGCGTGTCCTCGATGTCGCCGCGCTCGCGCAGCCAGTCGACGACCCGGCCCACGTTGTCGTCGACCGAGGCCACGACCGCCAGGTAGTCCTCCATGTAGCGCTGGTACTTCCACAGCGCCAGCTCCTCGTACGACAGCCCGTCCGGCGGGTCGCGCTTGAGGTCGTCGGCGGTCAGGTGCTCGGCGATGCGCATCGCCGCCCGCCTGGCCGAGGACGAGCGGCCGGTCAGGTCGTCGGTGAACGTGGCCGGCACCGGGATGGGGTCGGCGTACATCCCGGCGTGCTCGGCGTCCGGCGTCCACGGCCGGTGCGGGGCCTTGTGGCAGATCAGCAGGCACCACGGGTCGTCGCCGTCGAGCCCGTCGGCCCAGCGCAGGGCCAGGTCGGTGATGACGTCCGTGGCGTAACCCGGCTCGGTGCGCAGCCCGCCGGCCGACAGGAACCGGGGATCGACGTACTCGCCCTGGTCGATCAGCACGTCCCAGTGGTCGAAGCCCTCCGGGTCGTGGCCGGGCCCTTCGCCCATGTGCCACTTGCCGACGATCGCGGTGCGGTAGCCGGACTCGCGCAGCAGCGACACGAAGGTCGGCTGGCCGGCGTCGATCGGCGTCTCCAGCGTGGTGACGCCGTTGACGTGCGAGTACGTCCCGGTGAGAATGCTCGCCCGGCTCGGCGAGCACAGCGCGTTGGTGGCGAAGCAGTGGTCGAACCTGGCGCCGAGCCCGGCGATCTCGTCGATCCTCGGGGTGCGGTTGACGACCGAGCCGTAGGCGCTGATGGCGTGCGCGGCGTGGTCGTCGGTGAGGATCAGGACGATGTTGGGCCGTCTCACCGGTAGGTCGCCTCGTCCAGCCCGCTCATGGTGGGGTCGTAGGAGACGTCGCCGACGTCGTACATCGAGGTCATCCAGTGGTAGAAGTTGTCGCCCCGAGCCCGCAGCACCTCGTAGAGCCGCTGCATGAGCCGCGCGCGCACCTCGGCCATCTCGGGGTGGGTGTAGCGGTTGAGCAGCTCGTCGGGGTCGGTGAACAGGTCGTACAGCTCGTTGGTCGAGTCCGGGTTGACGACCAGCTTGTAGCGGTCCGTCCTGATCATCCGCTGCGGATAGGGGAAGTGGTGGCCGTGGAACTCGCAGACGATGTCCTCCTCCCACGGCACCTGCTCGCCCTTGGCCAGCGGCACCAGGCTGCGCGAGTCGACCGCGGGCGACGGGTCGAGCCCGGCCAGGTCCAGGATGGTGGCCGTGCAGTCGAGCAGGCTGACGAACTCCGTCCTGACCACGCCGGGTTCCTGGCCCGGCAGGCGCAGCAGGCCGGGGGTGCGGTAGATGTCCTCGTACATCGCCGGGCCCTTGTCGTGCAGCCGGTGCGCGCCGGTGAACTCGCCGTGGTCGCAGGTGAAGAACACGGCGGTCTCGTCGTCCAGGCCGAGGCGGCGCATGGCGTCCATGACCCGGCCGATCTGGGCGTCGATGAGCGCCACGTAGCCCCAGTAGACCGCGATGAGCTTGCGCGTCACCTCCAGCGGCATGGTGTCGAACGTCCAGTGCGCGCTGTAGTTGGCCTGCACCGGCGGCTTGTCCGCGAACGTCTCGGCGATCGACTTGGGCAGCTCGACCAGGTCGGGGTCGAACATGTCGAAGTACTCGTCGGGCACGATGTACGGCAGGTGCGGGCCGAAGAAGTTGAGCTGCAGGAAGAACAGCTTGCCTTCGGCGCTGTAACGTTCCAGCATCTCGATCGCGCGGGTGGCCAGGTAGTGCTCGAACGTCGCCTCGACCGGCTGGCGCAGCCGCGCCGCCAGCAGGTTGCCGGGGCCGCCGTTGGGCAGCGTGCCGCGGATGTGGTCGTGGATCTCGTACGGCGGCAGCCCGCGCTCGGCCAGGTAGGCGAGGTAGTCGGGGTGGTCGACCGGGTTGTGCCAGCCGGGCAGGTCGGGCCCGTCGAAGCCGAAGTCGGCGGCCCTGCGATGGTGCCCGACGTGCCACTTGCCGATGAGCCCGCAGTTGTAGCCGACCTCGCGCAGCGCCTGGGGGAAGGTGTACTGGCCGTCCGGCAGGTCCTCCAGGTAGCCGACGTTCCGCTCGTGGTTGGCCAGCAGCTTGTGGCGGAACGGCGCCTGGCCGGTGAGCAGGCTCGCCCTGGCCGGCGTGCAGATCGCGGTGGGCGTGTACCAGCGGTCGAACCTGGTGCCGGTGCCGGCCAGCTCGTCCAGCACCGGGGTGGCGGCGAGCCGGTTGCCGTACGCGCCGAGGGTGTCGACCCGGTGCTGGTCGGTCATCAGGAAGAGGATGTTCACTTGGCGGCGCCCGAGAAGAGATCAGCGGTGTAGTAGGTCTTGGGGTCGACGGCGCCGGTGAGCTTCCCGGCCTGGGTGAAGTAGGTGTTCATGCCGGTCAGCCACTTGTCGACGGTGCCGTCCTTGGTGAAGCCGTCCAGCTCGGCCAGCGAGAGGATCTTGGAGTTGGCGGCGTCGGCCTTCACCTGGTCGGCCGGCAGGTTGAGCATCTCGGCCGTGGCCGCGACGGTCTCGTCCAGGTGCTCGCTGCGGTACTGGATGGCGTCGCGCAGCACGGCGATGACCTTCTTGGTCTTGTCCTGCTGCTTGGCGACGACGTCGTTGCCGGCCACGAACGCGGTCGGGAACGACACGCTGTCGGCGAAGTCCTCGTTCTTGGCCAGCTCGACCAGGTTCGGGACGGTCTTCTTGATCGTGGCGATGGCCGGGTACCAGAAGCCGGCCGCGTCGATCTGCTTGGAGGTGAAGGCGGAGACGATCGTGGACGCGTCCATCGGGACGATCTTGACGTCGCTCTTGGCCAGGCCGGCCTTCTGCAGGGCGAGCGTGAGGATCATGTCGCCGGAAGTGCCCTCGGGCACGCCGACCGTCTTGCCCCGCAGGTCGGCGATGGACACCGTGCCCTCCTGGGCGATCACCCGGTCGGCGTTGCCGAGCGTGTTCACCGCGACGACCTTGGCCTTGCCGGAGGCGGGCAGCCACATGGCGCCCGGGCCGATGTAGCCGAAGTCGAGGTCGCCGGTGCCGAGCGCCTGGATCTGCAGCGGCCCGTTGGTGAAGACGCTGATCTTCGGCTCGACGCCGTGCTTCTTCCACAGGCCCTGCTTGTCGGCGACGGCCAGCAGGCTGGCGCCGTTGAAGTCGGCGATGTAGCCGAAGTTCACCTTGGTGGCGCCGGCGGCGGACTCACCGCCGTCGCCGCCGCCGCAGGCGGTCGCGCCGAGGGCGAGGATCAGGGCGGCTATCAGGGTCTTCTTCATGGCGCGGGCTCCTTGACTGGCTGCTGGTGATAGACGGCGTGCCACACGCGGTTGCGCAGGTCCCCGAACTCCGGGCTCAGCCGCATGTCCTCGGTACGCGGATAGGGCAGATCGACGTCGATGATCTGGGCGATGCGCCCCGGCCTGGCGGCCATGACGACCACCCGGTTGGCGAGGAACACCGCCTCGTCGACGTCGTGGGTGATGAACATGACGGTCCGGCGATCCTGGCTCCAGGTCTCCAGGAGCTGTTCCTGCAGCTTCACCCTGGTCAGCGCGTCGAGTGCGCCGAAGGGTTCGTCCATGAGCAGGATCGACGGGTCGACCGCGTAGGCGCGGGCGATGGCGCAGCGCTGCTTCATGCCGCCCGAGAGCGTCTTGGGCAGCGCGTCAGCGAACTGTTCCAGGCCGACCAGGCGGATGAAGTGCTCGGCCCGGCGCCGCCGCTCGTCCTTGGGGATCTTGGCGGTGCGCAGCCCGAACTCGACGTTCTCGCGCACGGTCAGCCACGGGAACAGCGCGTACTGCTGGAAGATGACCCCGCGCTCGGGGCCTGGTCCTGCCACGGGCCGGCCGTCGACGAGCGCGGCGCCGCCGGTGGGCTGCTCCAGTCCGGCGAGGATGTTGAGCAGCGTGCTCTTTCCGCAGCCGGACGGCCCGACGACGGTCACGAACTCGCTGTCGGCGATGTCGAGGGAGACGCCGCCGAGCGCGACGAAGTCCTCCTTGCCGTTGCCGAGTGCGAAGACCTTCTGGACGTCGCGGACGGAGATCTTGGGGGTGGTCATCGGCTCTCCTGCCAGGCCGTGAGCTTGTTTCCGGCGAGCATGAGCAGCCGGTCCATGATCAGGCCGAGGATCCCGATCGTGATGATGCCGACGAAGATGGTCGGCAGGTCGTAGTAGAGCTGCGCGCTCTGCATCCGGTGGCCGAGCCCGGCCTGCGCGGCCAGCAGTTCGGCGGCCACCAGCGTGCCCCAGGCCGAGCCGAGCCCGACCCGCATCCCGACCAGGATGAACGGGGTCGAGGCGGGCACCACGACCCTGGCGAAGATCACGGCGTCCTTCGCGCCGAGCACCCGGGCGGCGTTGACGAGCGTCTTGTCGACGTTCACCACGCCCTGGTACGTCGAGACCACGCAGGCCAGGAACGCCGCCAGGAAGATGACGAAGATCTTCGGGCTCTCCCCGATGCCGAGCAGCACCAGGACGAGCGGCAACATCGCCAGCGGCGGGATCGTCCTGAAGAACTGGATCCACGGCTCGAACAGGCCTCTGGCGATCGTGTACCAGCCCATGAGGAACCCGATCAGCACGGCCGCGACCGAGCCGAGCGCGAACCCGGCCAGCACCCGGCCGAGCGAGGCGCCGAGGTCGGCGGCCAGCGTGCCGTTGAGTGTCATCCGCCAGGCGGCCTCGATCACCTCCAGCGGCGACGGGAACTGCAGCCCCGCCAGGGCCAGGCCCCACCACAGGGCCAGCCCGGCCACGACCGAGACGATGTTCAGGGTCAGCAGGGATCTGCTCGTGCGCCGCCGTCCCTGGGCGCCGGGCGCCCTGGTGGCATCTGTGCCGGTCACGGCCACCGTCGGCCTCCGTCCGTCGTGAGGTTCGCTTCGTATCCGTCAAGCAGGGGGGACTCGTGGAAGAGCGCGGCCACGGCGCCGAGCGCGCCGCCGTCGTCCGACATCAGGGCCGGGCGGATCACCGGGACCGCGTCGGTCAGCCACGACAACTCGTACGTGATCGTCGCTCTGGCCTGCTGCAGCAGCGGCGGGGCCAGGGTGACGACCTCGCCGGCCAGGACGATCTCGCTGGGGTTGAGCGTCATCGCCGCGGCGCCGAGCACCTTGCCGACGGCCGTGCCCGCCTCGCGCAGCGCCTGCTCGACCGCCGGGTGCGCGATCTCCACCTGGGCCCGCAGGTCCGCGACGCCGTCCACCGGCGCGCCGAGCTCCCGGCAGCGGGCCAGGATCGCGGGGACGGAGGCGACCGTCTCCACGCATCCGCGCTTGCCGCACCGGCACTGCGCGCCGTCGGCGACCACGGTGACGTGGCCGAGCTCGCCGGCGTAGCCCTGGGAGCCGCGCACGAGCTGACCGCCGACCACCAGGCCGCCGCCGACGCCGTCGGACAGCCGCAGGTAGATGAGGTCTCGCACGGTCTCGGACTGCGCGTGCAGCGCCTCGGCCAGGCCGGCGAAGCGCACGTTGTTGTCCACGATCACCGCGGCGTGGAAGCGCTCGGCGAACAGCTCGGCCACGCCGTCGGCGGGCGAGCGGTCGCCCCAGCCGGGGACGCCGATGCCGATCGCCTGCAGCGCGCCGTAGTGCACGCCGGTGTCGGCGCTCAGCCTGCCGATCAGCGCCAGCCCCGACTCCAGGCGTTCCGGCCACTGGGCCGACTCGTCGTAACGGGCGGTGCCCGAGGCGATGACGTCGTGCGCGGCGTCGGCGACCACCACGTTCACCCGGCGGTGCCCGAAGTCGATGCCCATGTACTGGCCGGAGCCAGGGTCGAGCGCCAGGCGCTCGGCCGGCCTGCCGCTGCCCACCCGCTCGACGGCGTCGGTGGCGACCACCTTGATGGCGCCGCGGGCGAGCAGTTCGCCGGTGATCTCGGAGACCGTGGTGCGTGACAGTCCGACCCGCGCGGTGATCTCGCCCCGGCTCAGCGCGCCGTTCTGACGCAGCGCACGAAGCACGCGCTCCTCATGGGATCGGCGGACGAGCGCATGCGCTCCACTTGGCGTTGACACGGGGGAAACATAGGGTTCACCACTTTTTCCGTCAATGTCCCGGCAGAAAACTTGGTGAAATTTGTCGCAACCTTGATGAAATGACGTTGACCAGGGCAGACGCGTGCCCGGCCGGGTCGCGGAGAGGGAGTGGAAGACCGGTCGTGAGGAGAGCTCGAAGGCTAGAAGACCAGTGGCCCCGAAGGGCCCAGCCTGGTTCCGGAAGGGGGAGGAAGCCCCCGAATGGCCTCACGACCGGGAGGCGAGGGAAGCGGGAAGACTATGGTTTCGTTTTTCAAACGGAGAAGGAAGCCTTCCCATGGCCTCGCGATCTCCACCGTATCAGGCGGGGATCAGCTCGTGCAGGGTCGCGGGCGTGTACACCAGGTGCTCCTCGGGCAGGCCGGCGGGCCGGTCCAGGCCGATGTGCACGGGCGGGCCGTCCGGCGAGCTCTTCGCCCGCAGCAGCCCGGCCAGGTAGCCGACCCGCAGGTAGTCGCGCTCCACGATCGAGCGCACCAGCAGCGACGCGGTGACCTGGTGCCCCTCCACCCGGTTGAAGGCCGGGCGGCCCTTCAGGTAGAGGTGCAGCCACTTCACCCGCCACGCGCCGTCGTCGCCGCGCAGGAACGCCAGCGGCAGCGCCACCCGTCCCGCGCCGCGCAGGTCCGACTTCATCCGTACGGTACGCGGCTCGAACGGCAGCCCTTCCTGGGCGGCGTCCCTGCTCATGTAGCCGAAGAACGCCTCGGCCGCCTCGTCGAACGGCTCGCCCGCGTAGATGTTGACCATCGGGATGACGATCGGCCTGGTGGCCTTGGCGAGGCGGATGTCGATGAACTCCGACGCGCCGTCCGGGGCCTGGGTGAGGTCGCCGGAGTAGGTGGCGAAGTCGTTGGCGTAATTCGTCCACGAGATCTGCGTGGCGTTGTCGTAGGAGTCGTCGAGCATGAGGGCCGACAGGTCGTAGTCGGTGTGCCGGTCGGCCTGGCGCCAGTACGTGAAGAAGCGCAGCAGCTCCCCCTCGACCGGCGCCAGCGAGCCGCGCGGGAGCATGCCGAGCCCTGGCGCGACGGCCTTGCCCGACAGCGGCAGCGCCACGTCCAGCGCGTCCCGGTCGACGGTGACCTCGCCGACGTCGGGCAGGCGGCGGGTGATCTCCTCGTCCAGGAACGCCAGCGCCCGCGGCAGGACCTCCTCGGCCAGCTCCGGACGGGTGTCGGGGGCGGCCCAGGCGCGGCCGTGCCGGTTGACGAAGACGCGGCCGGCGGCGGCCACGAGCCGGTTCTGCAGGTGCTCGCGCAGCGACAGCAGGACCCGGCCGGACGCCTGCGCGGCGGCCCGCTCGGCGGCAGCCAGCACGTCCGCGGCCGACTCGCCGGTGCGCAGCAGGTGGTCCAGGCGGCGCAGCAGCGCGCCCGGGCTGTGCGCGAGCAGGGCGACCGCGTCTGCGGTGCGGCCGCCGGCCAGGGCGGACTCGACCCGGCTGTCCAGACCGGCGGCCCGGCGCTCGCCCCTGGCCACCTCGAACACCTGGACGGCACGGGGGAACTGCGGGTACTCGTGCGGGTGCAGCCGCTCGCCCAGGCGCTTCCACTGCTCGCGGTGCCGGGGCACGTCGCCGAGCTTGGCCGGGGTGGCGACCGCGTCCAGGGCGCGCAGGAGCGCGCGGCGCTCGGCGCGGCGGAACGAGCGGAACCTGGCCGGCGTGGCCAGCGTCACGTCGCCGCCGGAGCAGCCGCAGGCCAGCCTGAGCACGTCGGTCACCGTGTCGACGAGCAGCGGCCGGCCCGCGGCCAGCCGCGCCTCGTTCACGATCGCGCGGTTCTCGCGCACCGGGATGCGCTCCGGCTCGTCCTGGCAGTACGCGGCCAGCAGGCGCAGCGCGGCGAGGTCCTCCGCGGGCAGCGGGGCCTCCGAGCCGGCCAGCGAGAAGTACAGCTCGCGCGCCTCCTCCGCCAAGCCGCCGCCGAGCTCCAGCACGCTCACCCGGTCGGCGGCCAGCGGGATCAGCTCGGCGTGCGCGGCCACCAGGTCGGCGTAGCCGTGCTGGTAGCGGCCGTAGCCGGGCAGGGTGAGCAGGTTCACCGTGTCCGGGCGGACGCGCGCGGCGGCGACCGGGTCGAGCATCGCCTCACGCAGCCGCCCGGCCCAGAACTCCAGCGTGTCGGGCACGTTGGCGGGGAAGTCGATGAAGTACGCGTTGTGCGTGACATGATCGCCGACCAGGTGGCGCACCGCGGCGAGCACCCGTACGCCGAGGTCGACCACGTGCTCGCCGGGCAGGTCGGCCAGGCGTCCGAGCAGCGCGGGCGAGCAGGTGAACCCGACGCTCAGGAGCGCGGCGTCGAGCTGGCGCGCGGCCACCTCGCCCCAGCCGGGCGTGGCGCCGGCGGGCACGTCGGCGGGCGCGTCCACGGGGACGCGCAGCCGCCGGGCGATGACAAGGCTCTCCAGGTTCTCCACGAGCGCACCATATAGGGGATTACATGCGTTTTCCGGCGGTTTTTCCGGGCGCGAGGTCTCGGTGCAAGCGGGGCCCTTGTGCATAATGTTGCCGACGGAGAGGGCGTGAGCCGCATGGGCCTGACGGCGAGCGCGGGTGGCCTGCCACGTGGGGCACTGGCCGGGCTGCGGGTCGTCGAGGTGTCGAGCTTCGTCGCCGCCCCGCTCGGCGGGATGACGCTGGCCCAGCTCGGCGCCGACGTCATCCGCGTCGACCCGCTGGGCGGGGCCGCCGACCTGGGCCGCTGGCCGCTGGCGCCGAGCGGGGTCAGCCTCTACTGGACCGGGCTGAACAAGGGCAAGCGCTCGATCACCGTCGACTTCCGCGGCGCGGCCGGCCAGGAGCTCGTCACCCGCCTGGTGACGGAGTCCGGCCCCGACGGCGGCATCCTGCTCACCAACGCGGTGGGCCGCGACTGGCTCGGCTACGAGCGGTTGCGCGAACGCCGTCCCGACCTGATCCACGTCCGCGTCCAGGGCTACCCCGACGGCCGGCCGGCCGTCGACTACACGGTGAACGCCGAGCTGGGCTTCCCGCTGGTCACCGGCCCGGAAGGGCACGCGGGACCGGTCAACCACGTGCTGCCCGCCTGGGACGTGGCCTGCGGGCTGTACGCGGCGGTCGGCGTACTCGCCGCCGAGCGGCTGCGCCGCCGTACCGGGCGGGGCGAGCAGGTGAGCGTCGCGCTCGCCGACGTCGCCCTGGCGACCGCCGCCAACCTCGGCCTGCTCGCCGAGGCGCAGCTCACCGGGGTCGAACGGCAACGCATCGGCAACCACCTGTACGGCGGCTTCGCCAGGGACTTCCAGACCCGCGACGGCCGGCGGGTGATGATCGTGGCGCTCACCCGGAGGCACTGGCAGGACCTGCTCGCGGCCACCGGCACCACCGACACCTTCACCGCCGTCGCCGACGCGCTGCACGCCGACTTCGCCACGGAAGGCGACCGCTTCCGCCACCGCGAGGTGATCGCCGCCCTGCTCGGGCCCTGGTTCGCCGGACGCGACCTGGCCGAGGTACGCCTGGCGCTGGCCGGGGCGTCGCTGCCGTGGTCGGTCTACCGAGGTTTCACCGAGGTCGTCGGCGACGGGCTGCCCGAACTGCTCGGCAACCCGATGCTGGCCGAGATCGAGCAGCCGGGCGTGGGACGGGTGCTCGCCCCCGGGTCGCCGCTGGGCTTCACCGGCACGGACCGCGTCCCGGCAGGTCCGGCCCCGCGCCTGGGCGGTGACACCGACGCCGTGCTGACGGATGTGCTCGGTCTCACGTCCGGCGAGATCGAGGCGCTGCGGCGGGCCGGCACGATCGGCGACCCGTCATGACCGCGCCCGGCGGCGGGCCCGGCGAAGACGGCGGGCTCGGCGGGGGTAGCGGGCTCGGCGGGTACCTCGTGTCCTGGGCGCCGGGGCCGGTCGGCGCGGCCGACGAGCTGGCGCCCGGCCCGGCGGCCGCGCTGTCCGCGCTGCTCGACCTGCCCCGGCCCGCGGTCCCGCAGGCCGGGGACGCGCTGCCGCCGCTGTGGCACTGGCTGTACTTCCTGGACTGGCCAGGACAGGCGGAACTCGGCGACGACGGCCATCCCAGGCACGGGCACTTCCTGCCCCCGCTCCCCCACCGGCAGCGCATGTTCGCCGGCGGCCGCTGCGAGATCGCCGAACCGCTGCGGCTCGGCGAGCCCGCCCACCGCACCACCAGCCTGGGACCGGTCACGGTCAAGCGGGGCACGACGGGTGAGCTGCTGTTCGTCACCACGCGCAGCGAGTTCCGGCAGCGGGGCCGCGTCCGCCTGGTCGAGGAGCAGGACATCGTGTACCGCTCAGGACGCGCCCCGAACCAGGCGGCCGAGCTGGGCCTTGGCACGGGCGTCGCGCCGGACGCCGACGAGCCCTGGCGGCTGCCACTCACCCCCGACCCGGTGCTGCTGTTCCGCTTCAGCGCGCTGACCGCGAACGCCCACCGCATCCACTACGACGCCACGTACACGCGGGAGGTGGAAGGCCACCCGGGGCTGGTCGTCCACGGCCCGCTGCTGGTCATCGCCATGCTGGAGCTGGTGCGGCGCGACGCCGCCGACCGGCGGGTGCGGTCGCTGAGCTACCGGCTGCGCCGCCCGGCGTTCGCCGGCGAACACCTGCTGGCCTGCGGCGGCCCAACGGTCCTGGACGGCGGCAGGCCCGGAGCGCGAGCCGCCCTGCGCGTGGCCACGCACCGCGAGGACCGCCACGCCACGGCCGAGGTCACGTTCGCCTGACGCCCGGTCACCCCGGCAGCACGCGCCCGAGGAAGTCACGGACCAGCGGGACGATCTCCGCGAGGTTGGTCTCCAGCGCCCAGTGACCGGCGTCCAGCAGGTGCAGCTCGGCGTCCGGCAGGTCGCGCAGGTACGCCCGCGCCGAGCCCGCCGGCATGTAGCCGTCGTGCGGCCCCCACACGATGAGCGTGGGCGGCCGGTGCTCGCGCAGGTAGGCCTGTTCCTTGGGGAACCAGCGCAGGGTCGTCGCCTGGTCCTCGAACAGGCCCACGACGTTGCGGCGCCGCCGCGGGGTGTTCATCAGCGCCCAGTGCAGCGTCCACAGGTCGGGGCTCACCCGTTCGGCGAGGTGCGCGGGCAGTTCGCCGACGAACTCGTCGCGGAAGCCCTCCGCCGAGACGTTCTGGGCCAGCGCGGCCCGGCCCTCGTCGGTCGGATCGGCCCAGAACTCCTTGAGCGCGGCGTATTTCGGGCCCAGGGCGTCCTCGTAGATGTCGCCGTTCTGGATGACCAGCCCGGCGACCCGCTCGGGAGCGCGCAGGGCCAGTCTGAGACCGAACTGCGAGCCGTAGTCGTGCAGGTAGATGGCGTAGCGCCGCAGGCCCATCACGTGGGTGAAGCGTTCCAGGAAGCCGGCGTAGCCGTCGAAGGTGTAGGAGAAGTCGTCCGGGGTGGCGCTGTGGCCGAAGCCGGGCAGGTCGGGGGCGAGCAGCCGCCAGCGGTCGCCGAGCGCGGGCATGAGGTTCCTGAACTCGTAGGACGAGCAGGGGTAGCCGTGCGGCAGCAGGAACACCGGCGCGTCCGGCGGTCCCGCCTCCCGGTAGAAGGTCTCGATCCCGTCGACGTCCGTGGTGCGGTGTGTCACCTGCGCGAGCATGGTCGGCCACCTACCCGGGAATCCGCGGTCCACATCCCTCACCCGAGTGCGAAAAGTAAGAAAAGTGGGTAAAGTCGTACTAGATCCACTAGGGAGGGCGGAACGGATGGGCGGGAAGATGATCGAGGGGCCGGACGGGCGTTACATCGTCGGCACCGTGAAGATCGGCGAGAAGGGGCAGATCGTCATCCCCAAGGACGCACGTGACCTGCTCGACCTCGAACCGGGCGACACCCTGCTCGTGCTCGTCGACCGCGAACAGGGCATCGCGCTGGTCGACAACGAGAGGTTCCGGCTGTTCGCCCAGGGCGTCCTGGCCGCGCAGGAGGAGCCCGACCGGGAGCCGGGACGATGACCGGCCACCGCAACCCGTACGAAGGGCAGCGCGAGCCGCTGCCGCCGGCGCTGGTCGAGGCCGGATTCCGGCAGGAGTCCGCCGAGCTCGGCGGGGTGCTGGTCAACTACGTCCGCGGGCCGGAGTCGGGGGCGCCGCTCGTGCTCATACCCGGCCAGATGAGTCTGTGGAGCAGCTACCGGCGGGTCATGCCGGAGCTCGCGCGGCGGTTCACGGTGTACGCCGTCGACGTCCGCGGCCACGGGAACTCCTCGTGGACGCCCGGCGACTACTCGTGGGACTCGGCCGGCGGCGACATCGCGCGCTTCCTGCGCCAGGTCGTCGGCCGGCCGGCGATCGTCAGCGGGAACTCCTCCGGCGGCGTCCTGGCGCTGTGGTGCGCGGCCCGCGTGCCCGAGCTGGTCTCCGCGATCGTGCTGGAGGACCCGCCGATCTTCTCGGCCGAGTGGCCGCGCTTCCGCGACCGTGACCGCTGGGTGTACGAGAGCCTGGCCCACACCGTACGGGCGCTGGGCGACCTCGATCACCAGCGGGTGACCGACATCTACCGGCAGGAGATCCCGGTCGCCGAGGACAGGACGATCCGGATGCCCGAGCGGTTCGTCGGCCTGCTCGATCGGCTGGTGGCCCGCCACCGGCGGCGTAACCCGGGCCGGCCGGCCGGGCTGGGCGTCCGGTGGCTGCCCGGGTCGCTGAACGAGCTGATCAGGGCGGCGTCGATGTTCGACCCCGACTTCGCCAGGGCGTTCGTCGACGGCCGCTTCTACGGCGACTTCTCGCACGCGGCCGCGCTCCGCGCGACGACCGTCCCCGTGTTGCTGCTGCACGCCAACTGGAGCAGGTTCGACCGGCACGGGCTGGTCGGCGCCATGGACGACGACGACGCCCGCCGGGTGCGCGAACTGGCCCCGCAGACCGTCTACCGGCGGATCGACGCGCGGCACGTCATCCACGACGACAAGCCGCGCGCGTTCGTCACCGCCGTGACCGAGTTCGCCGCCGCACTCCCCGCTCCCGAGCGAAGCGTGGGCTAGGAGCGCCCGCCACGCGCCCCGCTCCCGGGTGGAGCGTCGGCTAGGAGCGCCCGCCGCGCTGCCAGCGCTGGGCGGTCAGCGTCACGGGAGCTCCCGCGAGCAGGTCCGCGACCGGCTGGACGACGGCCCGCGCCGCCTCGGGCGCTCCCGGGGCGACCGCCACGATCCCGGTCGTGCCCGTCCGGTCGTCGTCCACCAGCGCGGCGACGAAGCGCAGCCGTCCGTCAGGCTCGCCGCCGGGCAGCCCCGCCTCGCCCCGCACCACCGGCCACCGGCCGGTGACCAGCGCGTACGGCCCTTCCGACAGGTACGCGCCCCGCCCGGGACGGCCGTCGAGCAGCACGACGACGCGGTCGGTCGTGAGGTGACCGTAGAGACCGGCCCGCCAGAACGGCTCCTCGGCCGCGAACCGCTCGGCCGCGGCCCGGTCGTCCAGGTCCACGACGTGCACGCTGCCGGTGTGCTCCTCCCCGTCGGCCGACAGGGTCGGGCCGCGCAGCACGAGCCGGTCGTCGAACTCGTCCATGTACGACCAGTGTTCCTCGGCCAGGTCGAGCAGCCGGGGCCCGACTCCGGGCCTGTCCTCGGCGTGTACGTAGAACGGCATGCCGAGAAGCGTACCGACGCACTGCGAACTCACCGGAGGCGGGCGGCCCCAGCGTCATCGGAGACGTGCGGGGCCGACTCATCGGAGACGTGCGGCACCGGAGACGGGCGGGGCCGGGCTCGGCGTGGACTGTGGCCAGGGCCTGGCGCAGACCGGAACCAGGGCCTGGCGGAGCGCGTCGCGGTGCAGCGCGTCGAGCCCGGCCCGCGCCCCGGCGGCGCGCCCGGCCGCGTCCATGACCGCCGCGCACCGGACCGGGTTCGCGCGCAGCGGCTCCACCTGCCGCAACCGCCGCAGCAGCCGTGGCGTGAGCCGGTCGAGCCGCGGCCTGATCTCCCCGGCGAGATCAGGCCGGCGACCGGGCGGCCGCTCCCCGTACGACCGCCAGCGCGCGTGCAGCCCGCGCTGCACCGCCTTGCCCGCCTCGATCTGGGCGCGGAAGAACCGGGTGCCGAGCTCCGGCGAGAGCCCGATCCGCGCCGACAGGGCAGCGACGGCGTCGAGCAGTTCACGTTCCCGCGCCGCGTCGGTGATGGGCTTCCCGGTGCCGAGCTTGGCCGCCGCCACCGCGTCGGCCAGCAGCAACCGCTCGACGGCCGACTCCGCCAGCCCCTGGGGCCCGGACGGAACAAAGGGGACGGACAAGGCGAGCAGAACGGCGTACACGGCTGTCACCATGCTGACAGTGACCTCTCCCACCAGGCATTACTACTCTTTGAACAGGCAAGAGCACACAGCGTGAGCACAGCTTACGCGCACCGACCCCCGAGAGATCCATCATCATGCAGCTTCACTTCATCGGGACCGGATCCATCTTCACCAACCGCATGAGCGCCAGCGCGCTGATCGACGACAAGATCCTCATCGACACCCCGAACGGTTCCGTCAAGGCGATGCGCCGCTCCGGGATCGACCCGGGCATCGTCGACGTCTGCCTCATCACGCACTTCCACGCCGACCACTTCTTCGACATCATCTTCCTGCTCATGGAGCAGGGCCTGACGCGCAAGCGCGACGGCGAGCTGGTGCTGGCCGGGCCGACCGGCCTCGCCGGGCGCATCGAGCAGCTGTTCGAGCTCAGTTATCCCGGCGTCTGGGCGACCGTCAAGCCGAACGTCTCACCGCGCTTCGTGGAGTTCGGCGAGAAGGGCGGCCAGTGGTCGGGCCACGGGTACCGGGTCCGCGCCCTGCCCGTCCAGCACACCACGCCGATCGCGCTCGGCTACGCCATCACCGACGGCGCCGGCGTCACCCTGGGCTACACCGGCGACACCGTCATGTGCCCGTCGGTGGAGACGCTCGCCGGCGCCGGCAAGGCCCTGGTGATCGACACGTCCTTCCGCACCTCGAAGGCCGGGCACATGGGCCTGGACGACGTCGAGGCGCTCGCCGACCGCCACTCCGCGCTCACCCTCGTCCCCACCCACCTGGGCGACGACGTGACCGGCTCCGACCGGGCGAACATCGTCTTCCCCGCCGACGGCCAGACCTTCACCGTCGACGACCGGGGCGCCCGCCCGGCCGAGCGGTCCGCCGCCACCGGCTGACCGGCCGCGTCAGACCCCGGCGTTGGAGAAGTTCAGCCGGATCTCCGTGACCCGGTAACCGGCCCGCAGGAACGCCGCCGCCATGGGCGCGTTGCCCAGGTCGGTGGTGGCGGTGATGCGCCGCGCGCCGCCGATGGCGTGGAAGCGGGTGATCTCGGCCAGCACCTCGTCCACGTACCCGCGCCCGCGGAACTCCGGCACCACGCCCAGGTAGCCGACGTTCACGCTGTACGGGGTGGCCGAGGGGATGGCCATGCCCGCCACCAGGCCCTCCGGCGTGTACGCCAGCCGCCACCACTCCCGCTTGCCCGGCGCGCCCAGGTAGAAGTCCATCTCCTCCCTGGCGGTCGCCTCGGCGCCCAGCTCGGCCAGGTTCGCGCGGGTCTCCGCGTCGAGGCTGCCTTCGGCGATCCGCTGGAACACCGCGAGGAACTCCTCGTCCGGGGCCGCGGCGAAACGCAGCGCGCCGGTGGCGGCGGAGGGCACACCGGCGGCCGGCGTCCACTCGAACTGCAGCCGCTCCACCTCGCGGGTCAGCCCGGCGGCGCGGGCCGCTGCACGCCGCCACTCCACGGCCGCGACGGTGGCCGGGTCCTCGCGCCAGCCGGCCGCCACCTTCACCGCGTACTGCACGGGCGCGGCGAATCCGGCCAGCGCCGCACTCATCAGGCCGGTCGCGACGGCCGCGCGGTCGCCGGCGGCGGGGTCGACGTCCAGGCAGTCGAGCGCGATCGGATGCGCGCTCGACTTCGGCCCCCACCACAGCGCCCGGCCCACCAGGCGGTCGCCGTCCTCGGCGAGCCAGGTCCATTCCTGGCGGTACATGCCTTCCGCCAGTTCGTCGAGGTAGCGGTCGGCGGCGATCCAGGCGACCGGTTCGCGCACCGTCCAGGCGGTGACGCGGTCGAGGTCGGCGGGGGTGGCGGCGCGGTAGGAAATCACCCCAGAACCCTAGCGATCCCCGCGAACCCCTTATTCTCCGCGTATATACGCTTAGAGTATAGTCGCCCGGCATGAGCGTTCCCCTTGCCCTGCTCGGCCTGCTCGAACGCGAGCCGAGCCACGGCTACGACCTGAAACGTGACTACGACGCCTTCTTCGGCCGGGGCAAGGCCCTGCCGTTCGGCCAGGTGTACGCCACGCTCGGCAGGCTCGCCAGAGACGGCAAGATCATCGCCGGGCAGAGCGAGCCCGGCGACGGCCCGGACCGCAAGCGTTACGCCATCACGCCGGTCGGCACGCGGGAGGTCGAGGTGTGGCTGTCGGAGCCGGTCGCGGCCGAGCCGTACCTGCAGACCGTGTTGTTCACCAAGGTCGTGCTCGCGCTGATGCTGGGCCGCGACGCGGCCGCCTACCTCGACCTGCAGCGCGCCACGCATATGCGGCGCATGCGCGAGCTGGCCGAGGTCAAGCGCGGCGGCGGGCTGCCCGACGCGCTGCTGGCCGACCACGGCATGTTCCACCTCGAAGCCGATCTGCGCTGGATCGACGTCACCCAGGCCAGGCTCGGCGCGCTGGCGGCCATGGTGCGTGCGCAATGATCGTCGAGGCGAAGCGGGTCAGCCGCTCCTACGGCAGCACGCCGGCGCTGTGCGAGGCGAGCCTGGCGGTGGACGCCGGGGAGATCGTGGCCGTGATGGGGCCGAGCGGCTCGGGCAAGTCCACGTTGCTGCACTGCCTGGCCGGGATCTTCACGCCCGACAGCGGGCAGGTGTGGTTCGACGGGCAGCGGCTCGACACCATGAGCGACGAGCGGCGCACCCGGCTGCGGCGCACCGCCTTCGGTTTCGTCTTCCAGTTCGGTCAGCTCGTGCCCGAGCTGACCGTGACCGACAACGTCGCGCTGCCGCTGCTGCTCGGGCGTACCGGGCGGAAGGCCGCCCACGGGCGGGCGCGGGGCTGGCTGGACCGGCTGGGCCTGGCCGAGCTGGGCGACCGGCGCACCGGGGAGCTGTCCGGCGGCCAGGCGCAGCGGGTGGCGATCGCGCGGGCGCTGGTGACGGGCCCGCGGGTGCTGTTCGCCGACGAGCCGACCGGCGCACTCGACTCGCTCACCGGCGAGCACGTGATGGAGCTGCTGGTGGGCCTGGCCAGGGAAGAGGGCACCACGGTGATCGTGGTGACGCACGACGCCCGGGTGGCCGCCTGCGCCGACCGTGAGGTCGTCGTACGCGACGGCCGGGTCAGCGACCTCTACGCCGGCGAGGCCGCGCGATGATCTCGCTCGGGCTGCGGCTGTCACTCCAGGGCGGCAGGGAGGCGGCGGCCAGACTGGTCCTGATCGTCGCCGGGGTGGCCGTCGGCGTGACGGTGCTGCTGGCCACGCTCTCGCTGTTCAACGCCTTCCAGGCGACCACCGCCCGACCGTGCTGGGAGTGCACCACCGGCACCGCGCCCAGCGGCTGGGCGCTCGACGCCACCGCCGACGGCGCGCTGTGGAACTACCGCGAGGACTACTACGCCGGTCAGCGGGTCAAACGGCTCGACGCGGCCGCGCTCGGCGACCGCGCCCCGGTGATCCCCGGCCTGTCCGCGATGCCGGGACCCGGCACGTACGTCGTCTCCCCCGCGCTGGCCGGGCTGCTCGACCGGGCGCCGCGCGAACAGCTCGCCGACCGCTTCCCCGGCGCCAGGGCCGGGCTCATCGGCCCGGCCGCGCTGTCCGGGCCCGACGAGCTGGCCGTGGTCGTCGGACGCACGCCGCAACAGGTCGCCGCGCTGACCGGCACCCGGCAGGTGGACGCCGTCGAGACCGCGCCCGCGATCGACGACACCACCGACGCCTACCGGTACGGGTTCGGCATCGCCGCCATCGGGCTGATCGTCCCGCTGCTGGTGCTCGTCGCGACCGCCACCCGGCTGGCCGCCGCCAGGCGCGAGGCGCGTTTCGCCGCCATCAGGCTGGTGGGCGCGACGTCGCGGCAGGTCAACGTGCTCGCCGCGGTGGACGCGGCGGCGGGCGCGCTGCTCGGCGCGCTGGCCGGGGTCGCGGTCTTCATCCTGGTACGCCCGGCGCTGACCGAGGCCCGCATCACCGGCGCCCGGTTCTTCCCCGACCTGGTCGCCCCGGCGCCCTGGCAGTACGCGGCCGTGCTGGCCGGCGCGCCGGTCGTGGCGGCCTGCGCCGCGCTGTGGTCGCTGCGCCGGGTGCGGATCTCCCCGCTCGGCACGGTCCGGCGGACCGCCGCCCGCCCGCCCCGGGCCTGGCGGACGATCCCGCTGCTGGCCGGGCTCGGCCTGTTCGCCGGCCCGGTGTTCAGTAACGGCGATGATGCCGGCGGCGGTGGTGGCGGCGATGGCGGCGATCCCGACGCGCTGCTCGCCGGGGTCGGGCTGGCGTTGATCATGATCGGGCTGGTGGTGGCGGGCCCCTGGCTGACGATGCTGGCCGCCCGCCTGACCGCCAGGCTGACCGGCGGCGCGGCGACCCTGCTGGCCGCCCAGCGGCTGTCCGCCGACCCGAAGACCGCCTTCCGCTCGGTGAGCGGGCTCGTCCTCGCGGTGTTCATCGGGACGGCGATCGCCGGAATCGTCCCCGCCGTGGTCACCGGCCAGCAGGCGGTGGGCGGCGGCGCGCTGAACGACGTGCTGCGCGCCGCACTCACCCCGCCAGGCTCCGGCGGGCTGTCACCGGGTGCCGCCACCGCCCTGCTGGCCGAGCTGCGCGCCCATCCCGGCGTCGACGTGCTGCCGATCTACGCCAAGCCGGACGAACGGGTGCCCCCGGTTCCCGGCGACGGCCCGCCACCGGCCCGGGCCGTGGTCGAGTGCGCGCACCTGGCCCGCTTCCCCGTGCTCGGCCGCTGCCCGGCGGGCGCCCAGGCGGTGGCCGGACAGTTCGACCGCCTGGTCGGCGCCGACAACCCGCTCACCATCGGCAAGCTGCTCCCCCTGGCGAGCCCGTCCGGCCGGGTCGACTCTGCGGCCGGGCTCGCCCTGTCCGCGGTCCTGGTCAGCACGGACGACACCGCCACTCTGGAACGACTGCGCACCCTGCTGGCCGGGTACGCCGGGGCCGCCGCGGACGCGCCCATGACGTTCGCCGAGGTCGCCCAGGTCAGGGCGGTCATGTTCGGCCAGGCAGAGAACGTCGCGCTGGCCATGGTCGCGCTGACCCTGCTGGCCGGCGGCTGCAGCCTGGTGGTGACCGTCGGCGGCGGGCTCATCGAGCGGCGGCAGCCGTTCACGCTGCTGCGCCTGGCCGGCACCCCGGCCCGCACGCTGTCGGCGGTGGTGCTGCTGGAGTCGGCGCTGCCGCTGGTCGTGGCCGCGCTGCTGGCGGCCGCGGCCGGGTTCGGGGTGGCTGAGCCGGTCATCGACCAG
Source organism: Nonomuraea antri (assembly GCF_013283785.1). GTDB lineage: Bacteria > Actinomycetota > Actinomycetes > Streptosporangiales > Streptosporangiaceae > Nonomuraea > Nonomuraea antri. The sequence goes on along the minus strand of NZ_JABCPZ010000070.1, from coordinate 15,081 downwards.
CTGGCGATGAAGGGCGCGTCCCTGGCCATGCCCGGGCCGGTGTACTTCGCGGCGGTGGGGGGTGGGCTGGTGGCGTCGCTGCTGGTGATCCTGACGTTGTTGCCGCTGCTCAGACGTATGACCGCACCTGACAACGCGCGATTCGAATAAGACCGGACCACGCGTGGCCACGCGGCGCCGTCACACCGACCGGCCCGACCGTATGACGTCCCGGACCGCACGACGGCCCGGACCGCGCCTGACCATCTGACGGCTTGGACCGCGCCCGGCCACGTGGCGCATGGAAGAGGAGCAGGAATGAAGCTCAGCACGCGGGCGGCATCGGCCGTCGCGCTGGCCCTGGTCGCCGCCGTCGCGGCGGTGGCGGTACGCACGGACACACCCGCCGCTGCCGCCGGAGCCGCCGGAGCCGCCGAAGCCATGGAGGCCATGGAGGCCGCTGATGGGCGCTACGCCGCCGAGATCCGGCGCACCGAGTACGGCATCCCCCACATCTCGGCCAAGGACCACGGCGGGCTCGGCTTCGGCTACGGTTACGCCTTCGCCCAGGACAACCTGTGCGTACTCGCCTCGTGGGTGGTGACGTTACGCGGCGAGCGCTCACGCCATTTCGGCGCGGAGTCGATGTCGGACGACCCCGTCGACCCGGTGCCCAACCTGACCAGCGACGTCTACCACAAGAGCGTCGCGGACTCGGGGGTGGTACGTCGGCTGCTGGCCAGACCGGCGCCGGTGGGCCCGAGCGACGAGCTGCGGCGGCTGGTCGACGGCTACGCGGCCGGCTACAACCGCTACCTGGCCGAGACCGGGGTGTCGAACCTGCCCGACCCCACCTGCCGGGGCAAGGAGTGGGTCGGCCCCATCACCGCCAACGACGTGTGGCACACCGTCCTCGACCTGAACCGCATGGCGGGCGGCGCCGCGCTCAAGGAGGCCGTGGTCGGCGAGGCCGAGTCCGACGGCCCGACCAGATCCGCACCGGGCCGCACCCCACCAGCACCGCCCACGAACAACGAGCCTCCGTTCGGCGCGGCCGGCGAGCCTCCGTTCGCCACGGCCGGCGAGTCGCCGTTCGATGCGACGACTGGGAACCTGTTCGGGCCGGTCGAGGGCGCTCCCGGCAGCAACGGCTGGGCGCTGGGCAAGGAGGCGACGCGCGCGGGAACCGGCATGCTGCTGGCCGACCCGCACTTCCCGTGGCGCGGCATCCGCCGCTTCTACCAGGTGCACCTGACCATCCCGGGCGTGCTCGACGTCGCCGGCGGCAGCCTGTACGGCACGCCGGTCGTCCAGATCGGGCACAACGCGAGCGTCGCCTGGACCCACACGGTCTCCCACGCCCAGCGCTTCGCCCTCTACCGGCTCACGCTGGTGCCCGGCGACCCCACCAGCTACCTGGTCGACGGCCGTCCTGAGCCGATGGGCCGCCAGGAGGTCGAGGTGACGCTGCGGGGCGGGGGCATCGCCAATCACACCCTCCTGACCTCGCGCTACGGCCCGGTCCTGGCCGCCGGGCGGAGCGCGGAGACGGCGTACGCGCTGGCCGACGTCAACGCCGCCAACCTGCGCTCGGCCGACGCCTGGCTGGCCATGGCCGGAGCCGGGAACCTGGCGGAGCTGCGCGCGGCCCAGGACACCTACCAGGGGATGCCGTTCGTCTACACCCTCGCCGTGGACGCCGGCGGGACCGCCTCGTTCGCCGACGCCTCGGTCGTCCCGCACATCACCGCCGCCCAGGCCCGCCGCTGCGCGAAGCCCGCGCCCATGCCGGGGCTCGAGGCCACCGTCCTGGACGGCTCGACCAGCGCGTGCCTGCTCGGCAAGGACCGCGACGCCGTCGTGCCCGGCATCTTCGGCCCCGGCAACCAGCCGAGGCTGACCCGTACCGACTACGTGGCCAACTCGAACAACGGTTACTGGCTGGCGAACCCGTCGGCGCCGCTGACCGGGTTTCCGCCGGTTTGGGACGGAGGCCGCGCCGAGCTGGACACCCGTCCCCGGGTGAGCCTGGACATGATCGCCCGGCGGCTGGCCGGCTCCGACGGGCTCGGCGCGCCCGGCTTCACGCTGGAGACGTTGGCGGCCACCGTCCAGGCCAAGCGCAACCACAGCGTCGAGCTCATGCGCGCGGACCTGGCGGCGCTGTGCCGCGCGCACCGCGAGCTGACCACGTCCGACGGACGGCGGGTGAACGTGCGCCGGGCCTGCGCGACCCTGGCCGCCTGGGACGGCCGCGCCACCCTCGACAGCGAGGGCGCGGTGCTCTGGCGGGAGTTCTTCGACCGGCTGGGCGTGCCCAGCAAGCCCGGCGAGCCCGCGCCCAGTTGGTGGCGGGTGCCGTTCGACCCGGAACGTCCGCTCACCACGCCGCGCGGGCTCAAGCACGACGACCCGGCGACGCAGCGGGCGCTGGCCGACACCGTGGCGTTCTTCCAGGCCAACCGCATCCCACTGACCCTGACCACCGGACAGGCCCAGCGTTACGCGGGGATCCCGATACCCGGCTGCACGGGCAGCGAGGGCTGCTTCGACCGCGTCCGCACCGGCGGCCCGCTCGGCCCCGACGGCCGCTACCCGGACGTCGACACCGGCTCCAGCTTCATGATGGCCGTCGAGCTCACCCCGGACGGGCCGCGGAGCCGTACCCTGCTCACCTACTCGCTGTCGGCGAACCCGTCCTCGCCGCACCACACCGACCAGACCGTGCTGTTCTCGCGCGGGCAGTGGGTGACGGAACGGTTCACCGACGCGGAGATCGCCGCCTCGCCGCAACTACGCACGACCACGGTACGCGGCTGACCTGGAACGCCAGCGGCGGCGTCAGGCAGGCCAAGCGAGGTCAAGCAGGCCAGGCGGGGTCGCGGCCGATGAGGCCGAGCAGGCGGTCGAACCGCGGGGCGTCGCCGGGCACCGCCACCGGCGGCCCGAACGCGCCCCGCTGCCGCCCCATCTCCGCCATCCGCTCGGTGAACCGCCACGCCCGCTCGACCTCCGCCTCCCCGGGCGCGTAGTCCTGGCCGGTGGCCCTGGCCAGGTCCCAGCCGTGCACCACCATGTCCACGAGATACATGTGGGCGAGCATGTCCATCGGCATGCCCATGGCCGCGCTCGTCCCCTCCCACGCCTCGGGGCGTGACCAGGCGGCGAGCGTCCGCCGTCCGCGCTCGGGGAAGTCGCCCGCGTACGGCGCCTGCTCCACCATCGGCCCGTCGCCGGCCAGCGACTCGAACAGCTCCGCCACCCACTCCAGATGGTTGATCAGGTCCTTGACGTCGAACTTCGCGCACGGCGTCGGGGACCCGAGCTGTTCCTCCCGCACGGCGCTCACCAGGCGTGCCGTCCGTTCCGTGGCGTGCGTCATCAGCGGCATCATGTCGTCCATGGCAGCCATCGTGCCCCGCTCGTCCGAGTCCAGGCTTGTAGAAACGCGACAGCGCGGCTGGGTCGACCCGTACGCGGGGCGCGACGCGTTCGACTACGCCAGGTTCGAGCCGTCCGCCGGGCTGGCCGCGTTCGTCGGGCACTTCTGGGTCGTCACCTGGACCGACCTCGCCGAACCCTACGAGCAGCGCATCATCTCCCACCCGACGGTGAACATGACGATCACCCGGGACTTCCGCCGCATCGCGGGCGTGATCAGGGGCGGGTTCTCCTACACGATGCGCGGCAGCGGCCGGGTGATCGGCACCCGCTTCCGTCCCGGCGGCTTCCGCCCGTTCCTCGGCGCCCCCGTCTCACAGCTGACCGGCCACTTCACCGAGATCGCCGCCCTGTTCGGCCCGTCCGGCGCACACCTGGTCGAACAGGTCCTCTCAGAACCGGACACCCAGACCGCCGTCACCACCATCGACACCTTCCTGCAGAGCCTCGCCCCCCACCACGACCCCCTGGCCGAGGAAGCCGACGCCCTGGTCTCGCTGGTGGAGAATGACGTGACCCTGACCAGGGTCGACGACCTGGCCACCAGATCGGGCCGCTCGGTCCGCTCACTCCAGCGCCTGTTCAGGGACTACGTCGGCATCGGCCCCAAGTGGGTGATCCGCCGCTTCCGCCTGTACGAGGCCGCCGAACGCATCCACCAGGGCCTCGACCTGGCCACGCTGGCCGCCGAACTCGGCTACACCGACCAGGCCCACCTGACCCGCGACTTCACCGCCGCCGTGGGCATGCCCCCGGCGGCGTATGCCCGCCGCAGCAGCCGCCCTTGACCCCCGGTCTCAGAGGAGCGGGCGGGGGAGGCGGATGGTGAGGATGCGGCTGGTCACGCCCGAGTCGATGAGGCGGCCGTCCGGGCCGAAGGTGCCGAGGCCGAAGTCGTTGTCGTTGGCCACCGCGATCGTCCGGCGGTCGAGCAGCGCGACGCCCTCGATCTTGCCGGGCAGGCCGGGGATGGCCGCCAGGTCCACGGCGAGCGACTTGGTCGCCACCCGGACGTTCGCCGGCAGCGACGCCTCCAGCGACGGGGTGGTGGCCGGGTCGTCGTGCGGGCCGCCGAGCAGGTCGCTCGCGCCGCGCAGGTCGACGGTGTAGAGGCGGGCCACGGCGTCGGTGCGTTCCTGCAGCAGCAGGCGGCCCGGGCGGAGCACGGTGAGCGCGGAGATCTTCATGTCGCCCTGTTCGGCGGCCGGGTCGAAGGCGGCGGCGTCCTCCATCCGGTAGGCCCATTCGCCGGTCGGCCGGCCGGTGCGCAGGTCGACGCGCAGGATGCGGGCGACGCTCGACGCCTTGCCGGTCTTCTTGTCCGGGTTGGCCAGGGGGCTCTGGATCGCCACGTACAGGGCGCGTTCCGCGGGCGAGAGCCCGACGGCCTCCAGGCCACGGTTCTGCTGGCGGGTGCCGAAGACGGCGGGCAGCGTCTCGTGGACCGGGTATCCGGCGCCGGTCAGGCCGAGGCCCTTGGGGACGTATCGGGCCAGGATCCGGCCGTCGGCGCCGACGTGGACGAGCGACGGCGAGTATTCGTCCACCAGCCAGAAGCCGCCGCGGCCGTCGGTGACGATGTCCTCGGTGTCCAGGCCGTTCGGGTCGTAGGGCAGCTGGGTGCGCCCGTCCCAGGTGTAGGGGGTCTCGTCGTGCCCGGCCTGGTTCGACAGGCCGCTGATCGGCGTGCCGTCGGACTTCCGCAGCGGGATCGCGCGCACGATCCGCGCGGTGCCGTGGCGGACGGCGACGCGCACGATGGCCGGCGCGAACGCGGGCACCGGGAACGTGCGCCGCTTCTCGCCGTCGATCTTGGGTTCGCCGTTCGGCCCGCGGTCGGTGACCATCCAGTACTCGCCCGGCCGGTCCGCGGGGTAGAGGCCGCTGCCGACGCCGCCGAGCTTGACGCCGCGCGAGTCCGTCACGATCCCGGGCTGGAACGCGGCCAGGTCGGGCGCGGGCAGCGTCACGTCGGACACCACCCGCGGCTCGCGCCCGGCCCCGGTCGCGGCGGACGCCGGCGCGGCGAGGCCGGCGGCGAGCAGGGAGCCGGCGGCCAGCGCGGCGATCAATGAACGGGACATGACGCTTCCTTACGGCAAGATTCCGGGTTACCGCCGAAACCTAGCGACGTCCGATGTCCGGTCTCCGACGTCCGAGTGAACGTCCGGGTGAACCTCCGGCGAAGGCCGCGCGGTCGGCGTCCGGCAGCCACTGGCGGCCCGGGTCGTACGGCACGAAGCCGCGCTCGACGAACCGGACGAGCAGCGCCAGCACCGGGTGCGGGTTCTGCCGGTGGCTCAGCAGCGAGCACGGGTAGACGGGCACCGGATCGACGACCGGGATCCGCACCACGCCCGGGTTCCACGGCATCCGGCACGCCTCGCCGACGAACCCGATGCGGTGGCCGGTGGCGATCTCCTCCATGAAGTACTCCCAGCCGAAGTCCGGCCCGGTGTCGTCGATGTCGAGGTCGAACGCGTCGCCGAGGAGCCGGTAGTACTCGGCCCACTCGCTGTCTGGCGCGTTTCCCGGCATCCACACGGTCGCTCCGGCCAGCCGCCGCGCCGCCACCTCCGGCAGGCCGGCGAGCGGGTGGTCGCGGCCGACCATGAGGTGGATGGGCTCCAGGTAGGCGGGCGCCTGCCGCAGGTCCTCCTCCAGCGTGCCGCTGACCCGGGCGAAGGCGGCGTCGACCGAGCCGCGGGCGAGCGCGTCGCGGGCGGACCTGAGCCCGTTGGAGGTGAGGACCTCGACGTCCGCGCCCTCGACGCTCTGGTGGAAGTCCCTGACCAGGTCGACCGAGCCCAGCCGGGTGTCCAGGACGTCCACGCGCAGCGCCCTGCGGCGGCCGCGCAGCACGTCGAGCGCCTGGTCGGCGAGGCCGACGAGGGCGCGCGCGTGGTGCAGGAACGACCGCCCGTCTGCGGTGAGGTCGGCGCCGGTGCGGGTGCGGAAGAACAGCCGCACGCCGAGGTCGGACTCCAGCTTCGCGATGCGCTTGGAGACGGCCTGCTGGCTGATGCCGAGCCGGGCGGCGGCCTCGCTGAAGTAGCGGTCCTCGGTGACGGCGACGAAGGCGCGGACGGCGCCGAGATCAAGGTCCGCTACAGCCTCGCTCACAACCAGCTGTTGTGGTGTTTCGGGGTGTCGTTTGTTGGACAACCGGTCTCGTCCTCGGGTCGAATGCTCGAGTTCGCCAGCGAGCCTACAACCAGGAGGCGTGTTCCTTGACGGAATCGTTCGTACATCTCCACGTGCACACCGAGTACAGCATGCTCGACGGCGCGGCGAAGGTCGGCCTGCTGATGGACGAGGTCGCCCGGCAGGGAATGCCGGCCGTGGCGATGAGCGACCACGGCAACGTGCACGGGGCGTACGCGTTCCATCAGGCGGCGCGCCGGGCCGGGATCAAGCCGATCATCGGCATCGAGGCCTACGTGGCCCCCGCCGGACGGCGGCACCGGGGGCCGGTGTACTTCAGCGACGACCCGGCGCTGCGCCGCTCCGACGACGCGACGGGCGAGGGCGGTGACGTCTCAGGACGCGGCCTGTACACGCACTTGACGATGTGGGCCGACAGTGCGGAGGGGCTGCGTAACCTGTTCCGGCTGCAGTCCCGCGCCTGGCTCGAAGGACACGTCCAGAAATATCCGCGCATGGACGAGGAACTGCTCGCCGAGCACGGCCGGGGACTCATCGCCACCACCGGCTGCCCGTCGGGCGAGGTGCAGACCAGGCTCCGCCTCGGCCAGTACGACCAGGCCGTCGCGGCCGCCGCCCGCCTGCGCGACATCTTCGGCCCGGACGGCTTCTTCCTCGAACTGATGGACCACGGGCTGCCCATCGAGCGCCGCGTCCGCGAAGACCTGCTCAGGCTCGGCAAGGAGCTCGCGCTGCCGCCGCTGGCCACCAACGACTCCCACTACGTCACGCGGGACCAGGCCCAGGCGCACGACGTGCTGCTCTGCGTGGGCACCGGCAAGCGCCTGGCCGACGCCGACCGCTTCAGGTTCTCCGGCAGCGGCTACTTCATCGAGTCCGCCGCGCGGATGCGCGACCTGTGGGACCGGGAGGTGCCCGGGGCCTGCGACAACACGTTGCTGATCGCCGAGCGCGTCGGCGACTACGGCGAGGTGTTCGCGCACCGGGACCTGACGCCGCGCTTCCCCGTCCCGGAAGGTGAGAGCGAGTCGAGCTGGCTGCGCGCGGAGACCCTGCGCGGCGCGCGCGCCCGTTACGGCGCGCACCCGTCGCGCGAGGTGCTGGAGCGCATCGACCACGAGCTGTCGGTCATCGACGCCATGGGCTTCCCCGGCTACTTCCTGGTGGTCGCCGACATCTGCCGGCACGCCCGCGAGAACGGCATCGGCCTGGGTCCGGGCCGCGGCTCGGCCACCGGCTCGATCGTCGCCTACTGCACCGGCATCACGCAGCTCGACCCGATCGAGCACCAGCTCATCTTCGAACGTTTCCTCAACCCGGAACGCGTCTCCATGCCCGACGTCGACCTCGACTTCGACGACCGGCGGCGCGACGAGATGATCGACTACGTCACCCGCACGTACGGCGCGGACCGGGTCTGCCAGATCATCACGTTCAACACGATCAAGGCCAAGGCCGCGATCAAGGACTCGTGCCGGGTGCTCGGCCTGCCGTACGCGGTCGGCGACCGCATCACCAAGGCCTTCCCGGCCGCCGACGGCGGCAAGGAGATCCCGCTGGCCGCCATCCACGACGAACGCCACGCCCGTCACGGCGAGGCGGCCGAGCTGCGCCGCATGTACGAGCAGGACCCGGACGTCAAGCGAGTGATCGACACCGCGGCCGGCATCGAGGGGCTCACCCGGGGCACCGGGATCCACGCGGCGGGCGTGATCCTGTCCGCCGAGCCGCTGATCGACGTGATCCCGCTGGTCAGGCCCAAGGCGGACGGCCCGGTGGTCACCGGGTTCCCCTTCACCCAGGCCGAGGACATGGGCCTGCTGAAGATGGACTTCCTCGGCCTGCGCAACCTCACCGTCATCGGCGACGCGATCGCGAACGTGCGGGCCAACAAGGGCGTCGAGATCGACGTGCTCGACGTCCCGCTGGACGACGCCAGGACGTACGAACTGCTCGCCCGCGGCGACACGCTCGGGGTGTTCCAGCTCGACAGCGGCGGCATGCGGGTGCTGCTGAAACTGATGCGGCCCACCACGTTCACCGACATCGCGGCCGTGAACGCGCTCTACCGGCCGGGCCCGATGGAGATGAACGCACACACCAACTACGCGTTGCGCAAGACGGGCAGGCAGCCGGTCGAGCCGATCCATCCCGAACTGGCCGACGCGCTCGAACCCATCCTGGGCGACACCTACCACCTGGTCGTCTTCCAGGAGCAGGTGATGGCCATCGCCCAGCGGCTGGCCGGGTACTCGCTGGGCGCCGCCGACATGCTGCGCAGGGCCATGGGCAAGAAGAAGAAAGAGGTGCTGGACGCCGAGTGGGGCCGGTTCTCGGCCGGCATGCGCGAGCGCGGCTTCTCCGCCGCGGCGGTCAAGGCGGTCTGGGACGTCCTGGTCCCGTTCAGCGGCTACGGCTTCAACAAGTCGCACACCGCCGGGTACGGCCTGGTCTCGTACTGGACCGCCTATCTCAAGGCCAACCATCCGCAGGAGTACCTGGCCGCGCTGCTCACCTCGGTCGGCGACGACAAGGACAAGATGGCCGTCTACCTGGCCGACTGCCGCCGCATGGGCATCAAGGTGCTGCCGCCGGACGTCAACGCGAGCCGGCTGGACTTCGCCGCGGTCGGCGCCGACATCCGCTTCGGCCTGGGCGCGGTGCGCAACGTCGGAGCCGGGGTGGTGGACGCGATCGTCGCCGCCCGCGAGTCCGCGGGGCCGTACGCGAGCTTCGACGACTTCCTGGCCAAGGTCCCGGCCGTGGTCTGCGCCAAGCGGGTCATCGAGTCGCTGGCCAAGGCCGGGGCCTTCGACGGCCTGGGCCATCCGCGCAAGGGCCTGGTCGCGGTGCACGAGCAGGCCGTCGACGCGGTCATCGACCTCAAGCGGAACGCGGCCAGGGGCCAGGACTCGCTGTTCGGCGAGCCGGGCCGCGACGACGCGTTCTCCGTCGACGTGCCCGAGGGCGAGTGGGACACCCCCACCAGACTGGCCCTGGAACGCGAGATGCTCGGCCTGTACGTCTCCGGCCACCCGCTCGACGGCGCCGAGCACGTCCTGGACGCCCACCGCGACACCACCATCGCCGACCTGCTGTCGGCCGGGCGGCAGGACGCGGCGGCCCGGGTCAGCGGCATCGTCTCCGGCCTGCAGCGCAAGGTCACCAAGCAGGGCAGCCCGTGGGCGATCGTCACGCTGGAGGACCACGACGCCGCGGTGGAATGCCTCGTCTTCCCCAAGACCTACGCGTTGTACGGCGAGGTGCCCGCCCAGGACCGGGTGATCGCGGTGCGCGGCCGGGTCAACGTGCGTGACGAGACGACCAGCCTGTACGTCGAGGAGATCACGCCGCTCGACGTCTCCCTGGCCGGGGCCGAGCCGCCCGTGCTGATCACCCTGCAGGAGGCCCAGCTCACCCCGCGCCTGGTCGCGGAGTTCAAGCACATCCTGCTCACCCATCCCGGACGGGCGCCCGTCCACGTGCGGGTGCACCGCCGGGGCGCGGGGAGCGTGCTGCTGAGCCTGCGCCCGTTCCTGGTCGCCGCGGAACCGGCGTTCTACGGCGACGTCAAGGCCCTGCTCGGGGCCGCCGCGATCAGCGGATCGTGAGCGTGGACCCGGCCGTGAGCAGCGATCCGGCCCTGAGCAACGATCCGGTCCTGAGCGGGGACGCGGCCCTGAGCGGGGATCCCCTCGCGAGCGGGAACCCGGTGTGCCCGCGGTGCCGGGCCGCCGCCGTCGTGGCCGTCGTGCGGCTGCCGCACGTCTGGACGAACGCGTCGGGGCACGCGTTCCGGGTGGTCAGCGAGGTCCTGCTGTGCACACGCTGCGACGCCGGCGATCAGGCCGCCGCCCCGGTCCTGGCCTGCTTCGCCGCGGACGGAAGCCTGCGGCCGGAGAGCGCGGAACGCCTGGCGCCCGGGCTGCGGCGCTGGGCGGCCCGGGCCCGGCCGCCGCGACCGGCCGCGCACGCGGTCGACGCCGAGGCGGAGGCCTGGGCCCGGGGCGAGCTGTGATGGGCCGCCATCTGGGCCTTTAGTCCGTTCTGCTACTATCAGTCATAGATTGGCTACTCTGCGCGATATTGGGGGATACCGTGAAGATCGCCTGCGTCGGCGGCGGACCCGCCAGCCTGTACTTCTCGATCCTGATGAAGCGGGTGGACCCGTCGCACGACATCACCATCTACGAACGGAACCCGGCCGGCTCGACGTACGGATGGGGCGTCACCTACTGGGACGAGCTCTTCGACAACCTCTACGCGGCCGACCCCGAGTCCGCCCAGACCATCAAGGCCAACTCGGTCCGCTGGAACACCTGGGACGCCCGCATCCACGATCGCGCGTCGGTGCTGATCGAGCCGGGCGACGAGGGCTTCGGCATCGGCCGCCGCGCCCTGCTCGGCATCCTCGACGAGCGGGCCCGCTCCCTCGGCGTCCGCGTCGAGTACGAGCGCGAGATCACCGGCCAGGAGGAGGTGGCCGACGCCGACCTGATCGTCGCCGGCGACGGGGTCAACAGCGCGCTGCGCGAACCCCACGCCGCCCACTTCGGCACCGAGGTCAGGACCGGGCGCAACGTCTACATGTGGCTCGGCACCACCAAGATCTTCACCTCGTTCACGTTCTCGTTCGTCGAGACCGAGCACGGCTGGATCTGGTGTTACGGCTACGGCTTCGGCAAGGACCACAGCACCTGCGTCATCGAGTGCGCGCCCGAGACGTGGCGGGGGCTCGGACTGCACGAGACGAACGAGGCCGACAGCCTGTCGCTGCTGGAGAAGCTCTTCGCCGAGGTGCTAGACGGTCACCGGCTGATCGGCCGCGCGCAGCCCGAGGGCACCGCGCACTGGCTGACCTTCCGCACCGTGACCAACCGCAGGTGGTTCAAGGACAAGCTGGTGCTCGTCGGGGACGCCGCGCACACCACGCACTACTCGATCGGCGCGGGCACGGCACTCGCGCTGGGCGACGCGGTCTTCCTGACCGAGGCACTGCACGAGACGGACGACCTGTCACAGGCGCTGGCCTCGTACCAGAAGGAGCGCCAGGCCGCGATCAAGATGACGCGGCGGGCGGCGAGCAACAGCGCCCACTTCTACGAGAATCTCACGCGCTACATCGACCTGCCGCCGATGCAGATGTTCGCGCTGCTCGGCCAGCGGCATTCGAGCTGGCTCAGACGGCTGCCGCCGCGGGTGTACTACGGGGCCGGCTGGCTGGGGACACGAATGGCCCGGCTCATCCCGGCCAGGCTCATCCCGGCCCGGGCCCCCGAATAGGCCGTTCCGAACAGGCCGTTCCGAACGGGCGACCCGAACAGACCGGTCCGAACAGACCGTTCCGACCAGGCGGTCCCGACAGGCCGATCCCGGCTGGGCGTATCTACGCCGGGCCGGGACATGGGCCGATCACGGCGCCGCCGAGGTGCGGCGCCTCGTCGTCGCCGGGCGTCACGCGTCCGGCGGCCGCTGGCCGAGCTGGCGCTGGAGGTCGGCGATCTGCCGCTCCAGGTCGGTCTGCGGCTGAGCCTGGTGATCCGCGGGCGGCGAGAACTGGCCGTAGCGGACCGCGCGGGTCGGACCGCCACCGGGGCCACCGGGCTGCTGCGCCTGTCCCTGGGCCTGGCCCTGGGCCTGCCCCTGCGGGTAACCGGGCTGGGCGGCGCCGTACGGTCCGGCGCCGTAGGGAGATCCGCCCTGCTGCGGAGGCGGCGAGCCGTACGGACCGGCGCTGTAACCGCCCTGACCGTAACCGCCCTGACCGTAACCGCCGCCCTGGCCCTGCTGGACCGGGGGTGACACCTGAGCCTGGCCCGCGGGGAGCTGCTGCCACGGGGGCGGCGGCACCTGGCCGTACGAACCGGCGGGCTGGGGCGAGATGATGGCGGGCTCGCGCCGCGAACCGCGCCGGCGCAGGGCCTTGACCAGCACCAGGATGAGCACCAGGACCAGCAGCACGCCGACCCCGATCAACACCCAGAGCAGGATGGGCTGGGGCGATTCGTCCTTGCCCGCCGAGATGGCGCCCTGGGAGTCGCTGATGTACTTCGCGACGTACGGGTGGTTCGGGAACAGCGCCTGGACCTCGCGGAACTTCGGCAGCGCGTCCTCGTAGTAGTTGCGGAAGAAGTCGTTGAGCGCCTCGTTGTAGCGGGTCGTCGTGAGGGCCTGGGCCGGCTTGACGTTCTTCTCGCTGAGCTTCTCCTTGATGATGCTCACCGGCAGGACGAAGCTCTCGCTCTCCGACGCCTCACCGCTCTCGCTCACGGTGCCGGCGATGAGCATGCCGATGACCTTGCCGTCCTTGCTGAACACCGGGCCGCCGGAGTTGCCCTTGTACGAAGGCGCCTGGGTCTGGATGTACGGCACCCCGCTCTGCGTCGCGCGCTTGGCGTTGTACGGGCCCTCGGTCAGCGCCGGTTCGAGCCTGGACTCCAGGCTGAAGAACGGCGTGTTGGTGACCAGGCCGGGGAAGCCGCTGATGTAAAGGGTGTCGCCGGTGCGCACGTCCGCGTCGTCACCGAGCGGCACGGTCGGCAGGTTCTGCTGACCGTTGACCTTCAACAGCGCGAAGTCCTTGCCCGGGTAGCTCTCGCCCACCGACACGAGCTCGGCCGGGACGGCCTTGGCCGTCTTGTCCACGCCACCGCCGGGCAGGCTCTGCATCACCGACAGGCTCTGCTTCAGGTTGCGGATCTGCATGTGGCTGCTGTTGAACGTGACGTAGATCTGCTGGGCCAGCTTGACGATCTCCTCGTCCGCCTCGATGCCCTGCAGGCCCTTGATGATCTCCTGGGCGTCCTGCTTGTTGAACTTGGCCAGCGCCTGCTGCGCGAACAGCTGGCTCAGCTCGGTCTCGCCGACCTGGACGCAGTGCGCGCCGGTGACCATGTAACCGTCGGGGGTGATCCACCAGCCGGTGCACATGCCGCCGACCTCGGCCTCGACCGTGCGTTCCGGCGTGGTCGAGGTGAGATAGGTGTCGACGTCGGCCGCGATGCGCTGGAACATCCACTTGGCGATGCTGCGCTCGTCCGAGGAGATCTTGCCGGCCAGGACGGCCGCGGTGGCCGCCTCGACGAGCTGGTTGAACGTGGTCTCGTTCAGCGTGCTGGTGGGCACGACGACAGTGCCGGTGTAGGTGAAGCTGGTCAGCTGCACGGCGGGCTGGGTACGCGCGGCCAGCCAGGTGCCGACCGCGATGTCGGGCCGCTCGTCCGGGTTGTCGTCTGCCGCTGCCGCCGGTAACGCGGTCAGCGCGACCGGGAGCGCGATCGCCGCCGCCGCGACGATCCGCATGAACCTTCTTCTGATATTTCCGCTCACAGGCGCTCATCGTGGAGTACGCCGCTTGTTGGTGGCTTGGAGTCGACTGGAACCCCCGTAGGGACGGGGCTGGAAGTGCCCCGGGACCTTGACGCGCGGGCCGCTCAAGGTCATTCTTACCACTTGGTAGGTAAACGGCGTTCGCGCCGTTCACGCTGTGCGCACGGCGTTCGTTTCGCCGCCGACGCACCGGTTTCGCGTGCCGGGAGCGTCGGCGGAGCCTCGTACTCGACCCGTACCAGTGAGGTGGCCATGCCCGCAGTCAGTCCACGGCACAGGAAGACGCTTCTCGCGCTCGCCGCGGGAGCCGCTCTCGCGACCGCCGCCGTCCAACCCCCCGCTGCCGCCTCCGCCTCGGCCGTCGTCGGCCAGTACGTGGCGCTCGGCGACTCCTACACGGCCGGGCCGGAGATCCCGAACCAGACCGACGCCAACTGCGGCCGCTCGGACCGCAACTACCCGACCCTGACCGCGGCTGCGCTGCCCGGGACCGCACTCACCGACGTGAGCTGCGCCGGCGCGACCACCGCGCACATGACCGCCACGCAGGGCACCGCCGCACCCCAGCTCGACGCCCTGCGCCCGGACACCGCCCTGGTCACCCTCGGCATCGGCGGCAACGACATCAACGTCAGCGGCGTCATCGCCCGCTGCGTGATCCTGGGCAAGCTCAACCCGTTCGGCTCGCCGTGCAAGACCAGCTACACGCTCGCCGGCACCGACGAGATCGGCCGGCGCATCACGGACACCGGCCACAAGCTCGACACCGTGCTCCAGGAGATCAAGCGGCGCTCACCGGCCGCGCGCGTCCTGGTCGTGGGCTACCCGGTCATCATGCCGGACGACGGCGGCAACTGTTACTCGACCGTCCCGATCTCCAGAGGCGACGCCCCCTGGCTGCGTGACGTGGAGAAGCGGCTCAACGCCATGCTCGCCACGCGGGCGGCGGCCCACGGCGCTGGCTACGTCGACACCTACACCGGCTCGATCGGCCACGACCTGTGCAAGCCGGTCGGAACCCGGTGGATGGAGCCGATGGAGGGCGTGGACTCGGCCGGCCTGCACCCCAACGCGGCCGGCCACCAGGCCATGTCCGCCGCCCTGCTCGCCGCCGTCGGCCACCCCGCGGCCGCGGCCTGACCGGCCCATCAGCGCCCACCCCGCAAC
>NZ_JABCPZ010000006.1 GCF_013283785.1 Nonomuraea antri | reverse complement strand
AGGGCTCGCCGTGTGTGGCGCGGCAGTACTCCGGCACGCTCGGCAAGGTGGCCAACTGCCAGGTCGGCATCAGCGTGCACGCCGTCACCGATGTCGCCTCCTGCCCGTTGGAGTGGGGCTTGTTCGTACCGCCGTCATGGGACGGGCCCAGCGTCGAGGCTGACCTGCGCGCGCAGACGGCGGCGCGGCGCGTGCGGTGCAGCATCCCGGATGAGGAGCGTCATCGCTCGAAGGCGACGATGGCGGTGGAGATGCTCGATACGCTCGCCGGGCAGGGGTTACGGCCGCCGCTGCTGGTCGCCGATGCCGGTTACGGCGGCAGCAGCCCGTTTCGGGGTGCGCTGGACGAACGGGGCATCGGCTATGTAGTGCAGGTCGGGTGATGCCCTGGCCCATCTGCCGGATGCGCGGCCGGTGCCGCGCACCTGGTCCGGGCGGGGCCGGCCATCCAGGCAGACCGAACCGCGCTATCTCGCCACCGCCGTCAGCCTGGCCGCACTCATCCAGGCGGCCGGCCCCGCCGCCGCGATCCCGATCACCTGGCGTGAAGGCTCCAAAGGAGCGATGACATCGGCGTTCGTCTTCTTGCGGGTGCGTCCGGCCGGGCACCGCATCGCTCGCGAGGCGGACGGCACTCTGCCCGAACGGTGGCTGATCGCGCAATGGCCGGCCGATGAGCCCGAGCCGGTCAGGTACTGGCTGTCCAGCCTGCCCGTCACCACCGACCCGGCCGACCTGATCCGCTACGCCAAGATCCGATGGCGGATCGAACACGACTACCGCGAGCTGAAGACCGGCCTCGGTCTGGACCACTTCGAAGGCCGCACCTGAACCGGCTGGCACCGCCATGTCACCCTGGTCACCGCCGCGCACCTGTTCTTGACCACCCTGCGAGGCGACCCACAAGCGGCTGCGCCGGTCTGACTCTCTACAAGGCCGTCCACGAACTGCAACTGCTGCTCGCCACCTGGACCGGCACATGCCCGACCTGCCAACGATTACAACCGTCCGCTACGCAACCGTCACCGGAAGACCTAACAAAGCACTACTAGTACCGCTGCAACAATAGCGAAGCCCCGGGCGGTTACCCGTCCCGGGGCGTCTTTGCTGGTGAAGTGTGGTGGTCAGGGGCAGGGTCGAACTGCCGACCTTCCGCTTTTCAGGCGGACGCTCGTACCAACTGAGCTACCTGACCCAGAGCGGTCCTGACGGGACTTGAACCCGCGACCTCCACCTTGACAGGGTGGCGAGCACTCCAAACTGCTCTACAGGACCTTGTCTTGCGTTTCTTTCTGTTTGCGCTCGCTTAGCTTACCAGCTCTCCGGTGGTCTTATGACCGGCCGTTTCGCGGTGCGCTAGGCGCTCGCTGTGCCCCCAACGGGATTCGAACCCGTGCCGCCGCCTTGAAAGGGCGGTGTCCTAGGCCGCTAGACGATGGGGGCTTAGGTTTCCCTGTCGCCTTCCGTCGGGGACCTCTGAAGCATAGGGGACGATTGCCCCTGATGCCAAAGTGGCCGTCCGCCGGTCGGCGTCGCAGTGCCAGTGACCGGTCCCGTTGGCGACGGGGCGTTCGTTGGCTCTGGGGAAATCATACGTTGTGGGTCGGGCTCCACGTGACGCTGGATGTACACCGACTGCTCCCCCAGGCCGCCGAGGGTGATGTCGTCCCAGGCCCGCAGGCGTTTCGTGGCTTTGTCGAAGTACAGGACCGAGGCCTGGACCGGCGTGGGCTGGGCGCGTTCGAGCGCCCGCAGGCCGGCGCCGCCGGTGCTGCCCTGCACCAGCATGCGGGTGCCGGTGGGGAAAACGGTCGTCTTGCGTACGTGGGTGTGCCCGGCCAGGATCATCGGCGCGGCCCCGGAGAAGCCGCGGCCGATCTCCCCGTCGTGGACGGCGATCACGTCCGGTTTCGTGGCGGTGAGCCGTCTGGCGTGGTTTTTGCCGAATTCCTCCAGGGCTTTGACGTCCGTGTCCACCGGCACCGACTTGTCCGGGGTGAAGCGCGGGTCGCCCAGGCCGTAGATGGTCAGGCCGGCCACGGTTTTGGCGCGATCGTCCAGGACGACGGCGTTCTTCTGCTTCTCGACCGCCTTCTGCGTGGTCATGCTGTCGTGGTTGCCGCGGACGAACACGTACGGGACGCCGAGCCGGCCGATCTCGTCCAGGAACTTGTTCTCGGCCTTGGTCCCGTGGTCGGAGATGTCGCCGGTGTCGACGATCAGGTCGACCGCGAACTGGTCCTTGAGCGAGCGGATCACGTTCCAGGCGATCGGGTTGATGTGGATGTCCGAGACATGCAGGACGCGGATGGAATTGGGGTCGGCGTCGTACAACGGCAGGGTCGAGACGGTGTCGTACAGCTTGGAGACGTTCGTGACGAGCTTGGTGAGCTGGGAGCGGTACGACTCGAACTTCGTCACGATCGACTCGGCGCTGCCCACCAGCGACGGCGCCGCGGCGACCAGGCCGGAGTAGCGCGGCTCCACGAGCGAATCAGGACGAAAGGTGAGCGCGGCGGCCACTCCGGTGCCGGAGAGCGCCACAGCGGCCGCCAGGAGGCCCAGCAGGCCCACGCGCGGCCGTCTGAAGACCATCAGGCCGGCCAGCAGCGCGCCGGCCCCGGCGCAGAGGAGTGAGCGCAGCGCCAGGGCGCGCACGCCGTCCAGGAGGTCGTTCTCGATGATCTCGGGCAGCCGGTCGGCCAGCTTGGGGTCCTCGATGAGGGCCCTGGCACGTTCCTGGTCGATGTTCTCGAGGCTGATGCGGAGCCTCAGCGGGGCGTCGTGGGTGCGGAAGGTGAGGGTGCCGAGCGGGCTGGCGTCGACGACGGTTTCGCCGTTCCAGGCGGGCCTGACGGACATGCCGGTCTCGACCGGGCCGATCTGAGTCCGGACCGTACCGCTGAGGAAGATGCCCAGCCAGGCGCCGACCGCCGCCACGAGGAGCACCGCCATGATCCTCGCCGCCCGCGACCGAATGACTGTTTTCGACCTCTCGACGAACTTCATACAGTTTCTTGCTTACCTGACCGACGGGGCAGAATGGCAAATGTGATCGAGGTTTCGAGGGAGAAGTTCGAGGAACTCGTGGCCGAGGCATTGGACACGATTCCTCCGGAGCTCACCGGCGTGATGAGTAACGTCGTCGTCACGGTGGTCGATGATCCGCCTGAGCCGCACCTGCTCGGCCTGTACACCGGTGTCCCCCTCACGGAACGCGGCGACTGGTACTCCGCAGTTCTGCCCGACCGCATCGAGATCTACCGCAATCCGATCTGCCAGATTTGCGATACCGAGGCAGACGTGGTGGACGAGGTCCGCATCACCGTCGTCCACGAGGTGGGTCACCACTTCGGCATCGACGACGCCAGGCTCCACGAGCTCGGCTGGTAACCCTTTGCCGTGCGTTGACCACTTCCGGTTGCGTGGCGCGTCGTTGATCGGGCACCTTAGGTGACATACCGAACACCCTCAGTCAGGTACAGCGGAGTCCCATGGGGGCCAAGCAGACAAGGCGGCTCCCAGGGCGGCATCGCCGTGCCCTGGAACGCCAAGCCACCTACGGCGAGGTCATCGCCGTCAAAGAATTCCGAGCGCTCTGGTACGCCCAGGGCTTCTCCCTGCTCGGCGACCAGCTCGCGCAGGTCGCGCTGGCCGTCCTGGTCTATCAGCGCACCGGCTCGCCGCTGGCGACGGCGGCGGTCTACGCGCTGACGTACCTGCCGTCGATCGTCGGCGGGCCGCTGCTGGCCGGGCTGGCGGACAGGTTCGCACGCAGGGGCGTCATGCTGGTGTGCGACGTGATCCGCGCGCTGCTGGTCGCCGCGATGGCGGTGCCCGGCATGCCGTTCGCGGTGCTGTGCACGCTGGTGTTCTTCGTGGTGCTGCTCAGCGCGCCGTTCTCGGCCGCGCGGGCGGCGCTGTTGCCCGAGGTGCTCGAAGGCGACAAGTACGTCGTCGGCTCGGCGCTGCAGAACATGACGAACCAGGCCGTGCAGATGCTGGGCTTCGCGGCCGGCGGCGCGGTGATCGCCGGCATGGGGCCCTATCGGGCTCTCGCGCTCGACGCGGCCACGTTCCTCGGGTCCGCGTTGATCCTCGTGACGGGGGTGGGCAGGCGTCCCGCGGCGGCGCGCGACGGCACGAGACCGTCCATGTGGACGATGACCGCGGCCGGCGCGAAGCTCGTGTTCGGCTCGCGCGAGCTGCGGACGCTGGTGCTGTTCGCGTGGCTGTGCGGCTTCTACATCCTGCCCGAGGGCATCGCCGTGCCGTACGCGATCGAGCTCTACACCGGCGACCTGCCCGTCCCGGTGATCACCGGCCTGCTGATGGCGGCGATGCCGACGGGGACGGTCGTGGGCGCGTTCCTGTTCAGCCGGTTCGTCGCGCCGTCGAGACGATTGCGGCTGATGGGCCTGCTGGCCGTGCTGAGCTGCGCGCCGCTGGCCGTGACCGCGCTGCGTCCGCCGCTGGCCGTGGTGCTGGCCGCCTGGGTGTTGTCGGGGGTCGGCGGGGCGTATCAGCTCGCGGCGAACGCGGCGTTCGTCCAGTGTGTGCCGCCGGAGCGGCGCGGCCAGGCGTTCGGGCTGGTGCAGTCGGGGCTGATGGCGGTGCAGGGCATCGGCATCCTGGTGGGCGGGTTCGCGGCCGAGCGGGTCGGCCCCGAACCTGTCGTCGCCGCGGCCGGGATCGCCGGAGCGATCGTCGCGGCCGGGCTCGCCCTGATGTGGTCGCGGCCGCGCAGCGGCCGGACCGCCCCGGTGGAGGCCGAGGCCACCGCCTGACAGGTCACTGCTGGGGCTTCTGCTCGCCGCTCCAGTCGGTGCGCGACTGCTGCTGCTTGCTGATCAGGTCCTGGACGACCGAGGTCTCCTTGCCCTCCTCCGGCATCAGCAGCCAGCCGATGGCGTACGCGCCGATGCCCACGCCACCGAACAGCGTCGCGATCGCCAGCGCGATCCTGACCAGGTTGGCGTCGACGCCGAGGTACTCGCCGATGCCGGAGCAGACGCCCGCGACGATCCTGCCGTTGTGGGTCCGACGCAGCTTCTTGACGTTGTATTCGCTCATGACTCAAGACTGCCCTTCGCCCCCGTGTTCGCACATCGGGATTCCCCCTGGTAGAACCCTGGTAGCCCCCTACGTGAGGAGAGGACCCCGCGATGGACGACCTGCTTCGCCTGGACGACCGGCTGAACTCCGACCAGAGGCTCATCAGGGACACCGTCAGGTCCTTCGTCTCCGACCGGGTGCTGCCGTACGTGGGCGACTGGTTCGAGCAGGGCGTCTTCCCCGCGCGCGAACTCGCGCCCGCGCTGGGCTCGATGGGGCTGCTCGGAATGCACCTCGAGGGGTACGGCTGCGCGGGCACCGACGCCACCTCCTACGGCGTCGCCTGCCGCGAGCTGGAGGCCGGCGACTCGGGGTTGCGGTCGTTCGTGTCGGTGCAGGGGTCGCTGGCGATGTTCCCGATCTGGCGGTACGGCTCCGAGGAGCAGAAGGAGGAGTGGCTGCCGCGGATGGCGTCCGGCGAGGCGATCGGCTGCTTCGGCCTGACCGAGCCCGACCACGGCTCCGACCCGGCCAACATGCGGACTCATGCCAAGAAGGACGGCGCCGACTGGATACTGAACGGGTCCAAGATGTGGATCACGAACGGCTCCATCGCCGACGTCGCCGTGGTCTGGGCGCAGACCGACGAGGGCATCCGCGGATTCGTCGTCCCCACCGCCACGCCCGGCTTCTCCGCCCCTGAGATCCACAAGAAGCTGTCCCTGAGGGCGTCGGTCACCTCGTCCCTGTACTTCGACGACCTGCGCCTGCCCGGCTCGGCCGCCCTGCCCGGCGTCACCGGGCTGAAGGGCCCGCTGTCCTGCCTGTCGGAGGCCCGTTTCGGCATCCTGTGGGGCGTCGTCGGCGCCGCCCGCGCCTGCCTGGAGTCCGCCGTCGAGTACGCCAAGACCCGCGTCCAGTTCGACAAGCCCATCGGCGCCTTCCAGCTCACCCAGGAGAAGCTCGCCTGGATGTACGTCGCCGCCGCCCAGGCCGGCCTCACCGCCCTCCACCTGGGCGCACTCAAGGACGCCGGACAGCTGGAGCCCCGACAGATCAGCTTCGGCAAGCTGGCCAACGTCCGGGCCGCACTGGACATCGCCCGCCAGGCTCGCACCATCTTGGGCGGGAACGGGATCACCCTGGAGTACCCTGTGATCAGGCACATGAACAACCTGGAATCGGTGCTGACCTACGAAGGCACCCAGGAGATCCATACGCTGGTGCTGGGCGAGGCGCTTACGGGGCTGCCGGCTTACCGGTGATGGAGGCGTCGCGTGGGGGGCGGTAATCTCTGTACCCTTGCAGATGCGAGGGGCGTTAGCTCAATTGGCAGAGCTGCGGACTTTTAATCCGTAGGTTCCGGGTTCGAGCCCCGGGCGCCCTACAACTCCACACCCCATCTGACCTGCGATTTCTCGATTCTCGTGGGCTTCTGGCAAGGCCGAGACGGACCGTTGGTTGCTCGCCGGTTGCTCTTCGGCACGGATCCGGCACATGGCCGGGTGCTCCGAACCCCGGTTCGGCCCTGATCGTCAGGCCAGACCCGCAAGAAGGTCAGGAGAACACCAAGCCGGAAGACCTGACAAGGCCCCCAACCCTGGTTGTGCTTGTAGCCGCGTCAAGATCTGATCAAACCTGCGCTCCACCTGCGAGCGCTCCACCGGCGATGTCACGGCGAGTCCCCTCGTGGAGTGCTCAGGCCACAGCTGCGCTCTTTGCCTTCGCTTGAAGAAGCCCCGGCGGGGCCTGTCGGCAAAGCCCAGCCCCGAGCAAGGCCGGGGAAGCATCACGGCGGGGCCAAGGGGGCAGACACCCTGGACCGGTTGCCTTGCCCACCAGCCCAAAAGTTGATCAAGCCGTCTGCCGAACAGATCCCGTGCATCACAGTGACTGCCGTTCTGATCTCCTCTACAGAACTGACCTGCACAGGATCGCTCGTCTTGCCCTGTTCGGAAACAACTGTCCTGCACGCCACCCCAGCGGCGGCTGCCGCACCCGCTTCCGGCAGGAGCTTTGAGACCGTCGAAGGGAGCGTCCATGCCTCGGTCGCGGACATGTCACCGCGTGCAACCTGAAAGACGACGGTAACAGCGTCTATGTCGAGTACTTCACTCCATGCTCGGCATAGACAAAAGGTGCCCGACGACAATGGCCCCGAGTCCGGATGTGGCACCGACAGCACCTCATCCCCCACATCGACTTCGTCAAGATATGTGGCGCCGACAGCCCCTCCCGCCGGTGTCACAGGTCGTTCCGGATCAAACGCCAGGAGGTGAACTCCGGCTGCAGCCACCCGACGAAGATCTGCAAGTGAGATCCAGACTAGCTACGAGACTGGCCACTCGGGCAAGAATGAGGTCCGGGACCTGCCCAGACCCCATTCTCTGCTACTGCCGTCGGGGTCAGAAATCGAACTCGCCTTTTTTGGCGCCGTCGATGAACGCCGCCCAAACCGATGCTGAGACGACATAGGGGGCCTGGCCGGGAGCTTCGGTGTCACGGATGCCGACCTGGCCACCCGACAGGGGGGCCACTTCCAGGCAATTGCCGTTGTCGCCGGAGCGCGTGGCCTTGCGCCAGATGGCGCGGTCCAGTTCTTCGTTGGTCACTTCCATCGCTTGGCTTTCTCCTCGATCAACTGGAGTGAAGCCCTCCGGGGTAGGGCCTCACCATGCAACATCTCATATCTCGACTTGACATCCAGAACGCGGCTTGGCTCGGCAGTGATCTGGCTCAGCGTGATCGACTCGATGTAGGCCGTGTCCGGCATCTCCGGTCCGCCGGCCAGCATAAAGGCACCTTGCAAGCCGGTCGTCAGCCACGCGTCATGAGGGAGGACATGGAGGTGAACCCGCGGGTGATCATCCATCGCGGTGAGCTTCGCGAGTTGCTCAGCCATGACCTCCTCACTCCCGATGGGCCGGGTGAGGACTCCTTCGTCCAGCACTACCCATAGCGTAGGACCATTCTCCCGCTCCAGGATGCACTGGCGGTCCATCCGCGCCGCCACGCTTTGCTCGACGAGGTCAGGCGTGATACCCGGCCTTCCCCGGAAGATGGCTCGGGCGTACTGCTCCGTTTGGAGCATGCCGGGAATGATCAACGGCTCCCAGCCGCGCAGCATGTCCGCTCGCTGCTCGATCTCGACCAGTTGCGCCAGCCAGATGGAGAATCGTCCGGCATGCTCGACGGTCTCTCGCCAGCGCGTCAGCAGCCCGCCGCCTGCCTCCAGCGCGGTGTCGGCGGCGCGGGCGAATTCTTCGTCGGCCCGGCGTTCTCCGCGCTCGAGCATGCTGATCTTCGAGACCGACCAGCCGAGCATGACAGCAAGTTCCTTTTGCCGCTTGCCTGCCATAATGCGGTATTCGCGAAGATGAACGCCGAATTCCACGCTAGGTGCTTTTAGTGCAGGTTCTGGCTCGGCGTTTTCCAAGGTGAAACGCCTCCTTCCCGATGGCACACACGAAACGCACGGGCATGTGTAGTAGCACACCTGGTTAGTGCCTGGGAAGTGCTTTGTCTTAGTCCCCACACGCAGGGGTTTTCTGAGATGGTCTCTTCAAGCCAGCGCGGACCACACAACCAGCCGCACGAATGGAGAGCAGGCGCTTAGATGCCACTCGCGTTCTTCACACAAGGAAGCGGCCCATGATCGGGAAATAGCGAGGCGAATCCGGTGATCTACTACACACCCCCACCGACACAGTTCGAGGAACTCGGCGTTCTCCAGTTGGCGTGCAGCGCTCGGGCGCCGTATCTGGCCCGGACTGCGATCACCAGGTGGCTGGGCACTACCCACGCTGCCCGGGAGATCGTCGCTCTGGCGGTGTCGGAGCTGGTCACCAACGCCGCCAAGTACGCCGATGCGACCGATGCCGGTGACGGTCGCGCGGGCATCACGCTCAAGCTGGCGCAGGACGCGGTTGTTCTCCGGCTGGCTGTGACCGACCCGGGCTCAACCTGCTCGACGCCCGCCCGCATCCCGCTCCAAGCGCCGAACCTGCACGCCGAGCACGGGCGGGGGCTGGCGATCGTGGAGACCCTGTCGCGGGGCCGGTGGGGAAGCTACCGGATGCCCGGCAGCGGATGCCGCCACGTGTGGTGTTACCTCGATCGCCATCCCACCGAGGCGCAATTGGGGGAGCTGTACCGCGCCCCTGTCGCCGGCTGACCTCGTTCGCCCCTGTTCATCTTGTTCACCTTGTTCACTGCCTGTGTCGGCCATGCCCGGATTCGGAGGAGCATCGTGCGCCGCCATCACCTCGCCGTCATCGTGTCGCAGCCCTGATGGTGATCGTGCGGAAATCCACTACGCACGGCGCGGCCAACCGTAGCCAGCCTTCCCCCTTCTGACCGCTCCAGCCCATCTCCTGGGAGACCCGTCATGCCTGAACCCGTCGCCGCCGAGGTCGCCGACCAAGCCGCCGCCCACCTCACCGAGTTGCAGACCCTGCTGAATCAACGGGGCTTGCACACCCGCGTCCTGACTCACGCCGGAAGGCTGTCGCGGCTGCGGGTCATCAACCCCGACGCCACTTCTCTCAGCGAAGTCATATCTGTCGCGCCGTCGGAAAACGAGTGGAGCTTCTGGTGGTCATGGGCCGACCGATCACCCCGGTCAGCGATGTCGCCATCGCCGCCGAACGTATCCGCCATGTGCTGGTCCCCGCCACGCGCCGGGTCGGATGACCGGGTACACACTGCTGGGCAACCACAACTGCCCGGAGGACGGCGCTGCCCCCTCACCTCATCTCATCCGGAAAGCTGGATGAGCAACCCACCCTCTCGGGAGCGCGAGTCGTGTATGGACGAACTCGACACGACGTATCCGAGATGGCGGTAGGCACGAGCCTCCCCCCGCTGGAGCGTGACGCGGCTGCCGTGGTGGCTGACCCATGTCCGGAGGCCAGGTCAGCCACCGCTCCTACGACGATCACGGCGGTGCCCCGTCCGCTTGATCGTCACCGATAGCGGCCCCCTTCCGATGAGGTGGCGTCGCAGTCGCAGAGACCGCGATGGGAGGAGCCGCCTACCCCTAGACATCCGGCAGCAGCATCCCCTCCAAGCGCCTGCTGCTGCCGGGCCGGAGTCCCTCGGGAGCGCCCGCCAGGAGTCGCAGTCGGGTGCCCCTCCCTTCCGAGGGATCTCCCCTTCCCCCCTGAGGGAGGAGAGGCGAAGGCCGGCCAGTCTGGGTGACTGACCGGCCTTGGCCGGTACCTTCTACTGGCGGCTATCTAGACGGCAGGTGAATCACCGCCCCACCGGCCTCGCCCGTCTCAGGCCGAGGCGTGCGGGGCTCAGGCGGCACTGGCCGAGGGGCGGGGACAGAGCGCGCGGCGAGAAGGGCGGCCGTCGCCTCCGCCGCAGCAGCCGCGGCCTCGGGGTAGACGCTGGTGTAGGTGTCGCGGGTGAACGCCGAGGTCTTATGCCCGAGCGCCTCCTGCACGATCTTGATGTCCACCCCGGCCGCGAGCATGGCGGTGGCGGCGCCGTGGCGCAGGTCGTGCAGCCGGATCGGCGGCAAGCCCGCCTGGTAGCACAACCAGTAGAAGCGGTCGGTCACGTATTGCGGATGCAGCGGCTGACCGAGCTCGTCGGTGAAGACAAAGCCTGAGTCCACCCAGTCTTCCCCTGCGGCCAGCCGCTCCCGCGTCTGCCGCTTCTTGTGTTCCTTCAGGATCGCCATCGTCTCGGCGTCCACGGCGATCTCCCGGTCGCTGGCATCGGTCTTGGGAGTGCCCTGGATGGGGTTCCAGCCAAGCTGGGTGATCTGCCAATGAATCCCGATCCTCGATGTCTCGAAGATGACGTCGGTCCATCTCAGGCCTACCGCCTCGCCGCGCCGCAGGCCCCGCGTGGCAACCAGGCGGTACAGGGCGAACAACCGGTCGCGGCGAGCGTAGGCGAGGAAGGCGTTGGTTTGCTTGGGTGTCCATACCATGACCGGCGAAGGCCGGGGCGCTCCGATGTAGATGGCGACTGGATCGACCCGCTTGCCGTCACGGGCCCGCTTGAGCCGGTCCAGATGCGCGCTGTGATCCTTGTGCCACTGGGTCACCTTCTCCTCGGTCCAGATGACCGGCTTGGGGCGTATGCCTGGAGCCAGCTCGACGACGGCGGCAGGGTTGAAGTCCAGCAACCGGTCCTGCCGGATAGCAACGTTCAGTGCGTGCCGCAGCGTGGCGCGGATGCGGTGCATCGTCGTGGGGCCGACCGGACGCCGGTAGCGCACCGCCGCCACGCGGACGGGATCACCGCTGGCACGTTCGGTGGCGATGATGTCGTTGAACTCCTCGATCGCGTCGAACATCCCCGCGATGTCCGATACCCGCAGCCGGTCCAGCCGGATGTCGCCGAGGTAGGGCTTGAGGTAGAGACGGATATGGGATTCGTAGGAGCGTTTCGTCGTCTCCTCGATCGCGCGCTTGCGCTTGAGGAACTCCTCCAGCCACTCGGCCACCGTGACATGCCGGTTCAGGTCCTGCCGGGTGCGGACCTTACGTCGCACTTCTTCCAGGTCGGGAAGGTGTTTGGTGTCCTTGAGCACCGACAGCATCAGCTTGGTGATCTGCCGCCTGATGGCGGGCTCGGGGTCGAGGGCGAGCAGGCCGCGGGCGTGATCCAGCTCAGCCTCGGCGTCCTCCTGTGTGGCGAAGCCGCTGCGCCGCAGCGGGGTACGGCGCTTGCCGTCGGCGTGCGCGGGAAGTTCGAGCTGGTAGCCCCACGTGCCGTGCGTGGTGCTCCACCGGCTGCCACCGTCGCCATGGGCGCGGCGTAGCTTGGGGCATGTCTTGCTGATGTTCTTGCCGGTCTCGGGATCGATGCATCTGCAGATCTTGAACGTAGTGCCCTTGGCGACTTTCGGCTCCGGGTCCTTTGCCGTCATGCCCGTCCTTCCTGGTCCTCCGAACGGCTTTCGGTGCCGACGGAGTCGGTGTGGTCGAGTAGCGCCCGCAGCCCGCGAACCGGCACCACGTACCGGCCGCCGATGCGCAGCACCCGGCACGGGAACGCGCCCGCTTTGGCGAGCCGGTATGCCTTGGTGCGGCCCATGCCGAGCAGCCGTCCGGCCGCGAGCAGGCTGATCACCTGCGGCCACTCTGCCGCCTCGGTTGCCGGGCTTTGGGGTGGGGTTGTGCTGGTCATGCGTCACCTCCATACGCGTGGATGAACAGGGGCCGGTGCGGGCGCGCGTGTTGCGCGATCCGTACGGCCGAGGCGGGCTGTGGTGGGTGCTACGCCGCCGACCCGGTCCCGTCCGGTCCTCCGTGCCGGGTGCGGCCGTCCCGTTCACGACGGGACGGCCACACCCCCGGCATGCCGAGGGCCGGTGCGGGGCGGGTTGGCGGCGGTATCGACGCCCACCTTCATGGCCCGCGTCAAGCGAAATCCGCAGGTCAGTACCCACGTCCCTGTTCCTGGCCCGGATGCGGGCCAGGAACAGGACGGGTCGCGGGGCTACTCCAGCTCGCAATCGTCTGGAAGGCCGGGGCCGGGCGTTGCCGAGGCCGGGGACGCGGCCTTGGTGTAGATGAGCAGGTCCTCGTGCGCGACGGCGTGAATGGGCAGGCCGCGCGCCCAGGCCTTGCGCGCCTCGTGGAGCTGGAAGAACGACGCCCGGTTGAGAAGCGTGCCGTCGCCGAGTCCGCATAGCAGGCACGCGATCCGGTCGGCGAACACCAGCCCGGCCTGCTGGGCGACCTGGTGGACGTGGCCGGGCAGGTCGACCAGTTCCCCGCGCATCCGGTAGGGCCGCACAGTGATCGCCACGACCCCGCCGGAGCGCAGCAGATCCACGCATCCGGCCAAGATGCGGCCGAACCCTTCCAGCAACGCTGGGAGCTGCTGGTGGGCGAGGTTGCCACGATCTCGTGAGTAGTGCTGGTTCCGCTTACGCACCCCTGGCTCGCCGGTGTCTCGGGTGGAGCGGATGTGCCCGTGGGTGTGGCTCCCGTACGGGGGTGAGGTGAGCACCAGTGCCGCCTGCCCGGTCAGGTCCGGCAGCAGGTGGGCGATGGAGCGGGAGTCTCCGCACACTACCCGCCCCGAGCCGGGTGCCCCCTGCTTGCGGGCGTGGCCGAGATTTGCCACGGCCAGGCGCGCCCACTTCTCCTCATACTCCACGCCCGCGGCGTGGCGGCCGAGATGGGTGGCCTCGACGAGGGTGGTGCCGATTCCGCACATCGGATCGAGCACCAGTTCACCCGGCCCGGTATAGGTGTCCACCGCGCGAGCGGCGATGGAGGGCAGCATCTTGCCGGGGTGGCGCATCGACTCCGGCACATACCGGCCGCGCCGCTGCACCCGAGACTGCTGCTGCCCGGTCGCCCACACCGAGGTCGTCGCCCCGAACGTCGTTGTCTCGGCCATCAGCGGGTACCCCTCGTCTTCTCCTCCGATGCCGAGGCGTTCGCGTCGGCAAGCGGGCCTACCGGCGCGGACGAGCACGGCGGCATCGCCGGCTTGATGAACAGCAGCACGTCCGAGTGCACCCTCGCGCTCGCCGGCAACCCGGCGCACTGCGGTAGATCCTGCGAGGCGACCTGGCCGCGACCAGGCAGACAGGCTTGGACGCGGTCGCCGCGAGCGGACTGGCGCAGGGCGATGATGTGCTGCAGATACACCAGCCCCGCCGCGCGGGCCTGGGCGATGATCTCCGGCAGCGGGTCGGCAAGGCGGCCCTGGTAGTGCAGGCCGGTCACGACGGCCAGGTGGCCGCCCGGCTTCACCAGCCTCGCCGCCGACGCGATGTCGTGGGGCTTTACCGCATGATGCGAGCCCCGGCGGCGAAGCTGGTCGCAGGTCAGCTCCGTCACTACCAGGCCCGCGCATCCGGCAAGGTCGGTCAGCGGAATCTCCTCATCGTCCGGATCGGTGATGCGCAGGTCGGTGACCTCCAGGTCGTAGTCCGGATGGGTACGCGCGAGCCGGGTCCAGGTCACCCCCGCCCGATGGGCGTCGGTGAAGACCGCCACCGGCAGGCAGCCCGCCGTAAGCACGGCCGAGACGAGCTGGTGATCGGCGGCGCCGAGATGGATGACCGTCTCACCCATGCGGGTGCAGGCGACGATGAGGTGGCGGGCCAGCGGGCCGCTGACCGGATGACAGCAACCCGTCAGGCAGGTGGAGATGGATTCGGTGTCGGCTGCGGCCAGCCACACCGTCAGCGGCAAGTGCCCCCGAGCGGGGTGCTGCGTCTCGCGGTGTACGGCGAGTTCGCCGTGAGGGCGGCTGGCCGGCCTGGTGGTGACCCGATCGGTCTCTGAGCTCGTGCCGGAGACGGTGGAGGTGTTGGCGGGTTCGGTCATGTGGGTGTGGCCCGAGTACCGGGCCACCGATCCCTGTCACTGATCCAAATACCTGGCTGAAGGCCCGAGTTCGGACACCCCATCAAGCAAAGACCTCGTAATGCCTGCCCGTACCGCTCTCGTCCCAGGCTCCGTCGCGCAGCCGTTCACCTGCTTTGTCCACAGCCTGTGCCTTGCGATGCGCTCGAGCCTGGGCAGGCCGCTTACCCCGGCTGGGTGGGTTTGGGCCGCTCGTGGATGGTGATGTTCGCCTGGAGCACGCCCTGGCCGTGGATGGCCAGGCCGTCGTCGGTCTTCCAGATCTCGAAGTGGTGGCGGCCGGCGGGTATGCCCTCCCACTTGTGATACTGCCAGGCATTGCAGGTGAACCGGATCGCGCGGGTGTCGGGGCGTACCGCCATCCAGTAGGTGGTGACCTCGACGGGGCAGGTCATGTTCGCCCAGACCTCGATGGTGCCCGAGGCGCTCTGCACCCACTCGCGGGAGGACAGGCGCACGGTCATCCGGTCCACCTTCCAGTCGAAGCCGCGTCCGCTCGCCACGGGCGCTGGGGTGAGGCCGGGCAGGGCCGCCTGCTCGGCGTCCGCGCCGCTGGAGAAGGCGCCGGAGAGCGCGGCGACCCCTGTCCCGGCCCCGATCACGGCCAGCGCGATTGCGGCCACCGCGATACGGGCTCTGCGGCGCGGCCGGGACGGTGACTCCGCAGGCACGGCGAGGCCGCGCCAGCGGCGTTCCCACGCCTCGACGTCGCCGCCGCAGGCGGCCACGTAGGAGCGGACGAAGTCGAGCGGAGGGAGCTCATCAGGGGTGAGCCGTCGCGAGATCGTGCTGGAGTGATACAGCATGCGCTCGCCGATCTCCCGCAGGGAGAGTCTGCCGCGCAGCCGGCGCAGGTCGTCCACGAATTCCGCGACCGGCCCTGACCCCCGGTCGATGGGGCGATCCTCTCTCCCACGCCGCTTCATGAAGCCTCCGGTGGATTTGCTGCGCTTGTTGCGTCTTTTGTTGCGCAGCTCAGGGGGGTGGCCAGGGCGCGTGGCCCACATTCAGCATGTGGGTCATCCACACCCTTGTCCACGGAGGCCGACGTGCCATACCCCTTCACCGAGGAAGATCTCGATGACGATCGCATGATCCAAGGTGCGCGGCGCACACTGGCCGAATTCCGCTCGTGGCAGGAGCGCAACCCCGAGGCGATCGCCGGCCACGTAGACCGTTACACCCGGCACATCGACGGTTTGCCGTCTCGCCATCCTCTGCGGGTACGACTGCGTCGGCTGGGGGCGCGGGCCGCCGAGCACGCCAGGATCGAGCGGGAGGTCAGGCACTTCGTCATCTACAACCTGCTGGAGGTGCCCACCGACGAAAGGATCGCGCTCATCACCGAGGGGCTGTCGCGGTACGTCCCGGAGTTTCGTGTGGTCGAGCGGACGGTGCGGACGGGTGGGCTGGAGGCGGCCGTCGACCTGGTCCGTGCCCGACTCAATGGAAGGGCGGGCGATCTGCCCGAGCTGCTGTGGCTGCGTGAGCGGCTACGGCGCCTGCACCGCGTCCTCCCCGCGGACGTGCTGCGCGCAGGAGCCATGGGCAAGGTGTCCAGGACCATTGGCGGGGTCCTGGCCATCGCCGTCTACGACACCTTCGACGTGAGCGCCGACGAGGCGGCAGATCACCTGCGGCGGGTCGTCCGCGGTGGCTATGCGCTGGGCGCGGCCTACGCGATCATCGACGACTGCCTGCACGACCTACCCGAGCATCGGCTGCCGCGGGCCGAGCGGGAGGACTACCACCGGCTCGTTCTGCGCGCGTTGCCCTCCGGCGAGCCGTTGTGCCCCTCGCAGCTGCCCGACAACCCGCTGGCCGAGGAGCTGTGCGCCATGCGCGAGCAGGTCCTGACGGACTTCCCGCCCGCGACGCACGGGCACCTCTACCGCGCAGGGACGTGCATGTATCTCGCCCAGCACCGCGATGCGTCCAGGGCGCACCCTGACCTGGCCGATGTGTTCATCAAGGCCGGGCTGAGCCGTGTCATCGCCAACATCATGGGCCGGCGCAGCCTGCCGGACGGCTTCTACGCCCGGTGCCTGAACACCATCATGCTCAGCCAGCTCCGCGACGATCTCAAGGACCGCGAGGAGGACGCGGCCGCAGGACGGTGCACGCTCTTCACCTTGCCGCCGGAGGAGGTGGCGGGCGACCCGCTCTACGACGTGTTCGCCTACGAGGCCTACGTGGTGGACGGCGTGTTCGACGGCGACGAACGGGTCGCCGACGACCTCGCCTACCACGGCGCCGGTAGTATCGCCGCCTACCTGGCACAGGATCCTGCGCAGGCGGCCGAGCTCGAGCGGGCCTACCCGCCGACTCCGGAGATCCGCCGGTTCCTGCGCGTGGCGGCCGGTCTGCACCCGCGCGTCGCGGCCCACCAGCTCCCGGTCGACAAGCGGCTGCGCGCCGAGGTGAACGCCGTGACGCAGGCCCGGCCGGCCACCGACGTGGACTGCCGTACCTTCGCCTTCGACCAGCTGCCCTTCATCGCGGCGGCGATCGACGGGCACGTGCGCAAAGGCTCCACCGGAGACCTCCACGAGGTGATCGCCTACAGCCTGGGTGCGCACGGCAAGCGGGTGCGCCCTACCCTCACCTTGGCTTTGGCGGCGGCGCTCGGGCTGGACCGCGACCGCCTCACGCCGATCGTCGCCGCCGGCGAGCTGTTCCACACGGCCAGCCTGATGTTCGACGACCTGCCCGCCCAGGACGACGCATCGGTACGCCGCGGCAGGCCCACGGCGCACACTGTCTTCCCCGAGAGCAGCGTCCAGCTCGCCGCCATCTCGATGATCTCCACTGGCTTCGGCCTCGTGGCCGAGCTGTCCGCGCACTTCCCGCCCGACCGGGTGGCGCAGGTCGTCGCCTACGTGGGCACCAGCCTCGGCCCCGAGCGGCTCTGCCGCGGGCAAGACCTCGATCTGCGCCTGGCCAGGAGCGGCCGGGCACTGTCCGCCACCGAGTTCGTCGAGCTGTACACACTCAAGACCAGTGCGGCGTTCGAGGCGGCCCTGGTCCCGCTCATGATGCTGACGGCCCGGCCGCAGCGGGAGATCGAGCTGGTCGGCGGCTATGCCAGGCACGCCGGCGTCGTCTTCCAGATCCGCGACGACATCCTCGATCAGACCGCCACCGTCGCCGCACTCGGCAAGGACGTGGGCCAGGACACGGGGCGCGGCAGCCTGGTCACCGTGCATGGCCGCGCCGAGGCCGAGCGCCTCATGGCCCATCATCTGGAGCGCGCGTACGCGGCCCTGGACGGCCTGCCCTTCGACGTCGCGCTGCTGCGCGGGATGGCACGCTACTTCGCCACCCGGCGCCGCTAAGGGCTGTTTCTTAGATCTGGGGACCGTTTGTGGCGACTTTAATCCGTAGGTTCCGGGTTCGAGCCCCGGGCGCCCTACCACCTCCACCTGCGGTTTCCCGCGATCCTGTAGTCGAGTCGTCCCATCGTGAGTCACGGTGAGACACATGTGAGTCACGCCTCCACGGTATGACCCTTGCGTACCCGTCTCGCGGTCTTTCGGGCGGCCTTCAGGACCATCTGCGCTGTGGCCCGGGCGCTGTCGTGATACAGCTGCGGCAGCACCGACGTATACGTGTCGGCGGTGAGCACGATGCCGGCATGCCCGAGCAGGCCCTGCACCACCCGCAGATCCGCTCCCGCCGCCAGGGCCAGCGTCGCGGCTCCATGTCTCAGGTCGTGCAGCCGCACCGGGGGAAGCCCGCTGGCCAAGACCAGCTTGTGAAAGCGGTAGCTGAGATAGTCCGGATCAATCGCCTCACCATTCTCTCGCGTGGACACCGGCGCTGACGGCGACCAATCGGTGCCCAATTCGCCGCGCTGGACTCGTTCGTAACGGCGCAGCAACCGGAGAGTGTCGAGGTCCAGAGCGATCCCACGCTGACTGGAGGCGCTCTTCGGCGGACACGGGAAAAGGCCATGGTCGGTGTGAACGAGCTGGCAGGCAATGGTGAGTTCGCGCCGGTCGGTGTCGAGATCGATCCAGCGCAGCCCGGCCACCTCGGCACGCCGCAGACCACGCAGAGCGATCAGCCACCACAGCGCGAACAGCCGGTCATCGCGAACGAAGGCGAGGAACGCGGCCAGTTGCTCGACCGTCCACACCGCCACAGCTGGGCGCTCGCCAGTGCGCCTCCACGCGGCCACGCGACGCGGGGTCCACACCACCGGGTGGACATGGCGCGGGGACGGTAGCCGTAGCCCACGAGCCGGGTTGTCGCGGATCAGGTCTTCCCGGACGGTTTCGTTCAGCGCCGCGCGCAGCGTCGCCCGGATCCGTTCCAGCGTGGCCGCGCTGATCGGCTTGCCGTAGCGGGTATGACGTCTGGCCACAGCGGTGAACATCCTGACGACGTGCCGCCTCGACAGCTGGCGAAACGGAATGAGGCCAAGGTGCGGGATCAGGAACAGCCGGACGCGATCGCGGTAGGCCTTGTAAGTGGTCGGCCGGATCCGCTGCTCAACCACCGACAACCAGTAGCGCAACCACTGGGCGACCGCGCAGTACCCGGTCACCGGCGCCGCCTCCAGCGCCTGAGCGAGATCGCGGGCGGCCTGCTGCGCCGCCTCGGCCGTGGGGAAGCCGCCACGGCGCAGGCGCTGCCGCCGACCGGACACATCCGTCACCTGGACGGCGAAGTACCAGCTGCCATGGGCAGGATCGGCCAGCCGGGCGCAGCGGTTTCCCAGCCGTTTGCCTGTCACCGCGTCGGCACAGCCACAACGCCGATGCACCACGTGGCGATCTTGAACGCATGTCATCGTCACTCACTCCCTCACTTGGGTCACGGGAGATGACGGCAACAACAGCATCTACGTCCAACGAAGATCAGGTAGATCTCCTAGGTCCACCGGTCAGTCTGCTGATGAGAAGCCCGCCATGACAACCTCGGCCGCGACCGTCGAGAGCCCGTTGCCGGTCGCAGTCTTCGGATCACTTATCGCCAAGCAGGCCGGCGACGCGGGCCAGGACGGTGAGCTGTTCCTTCGCGAGTGCTGTGGATTCGGGGGCGTTGAGGGCTCCGTCCGCATGAGGATGCAGCCCGAGTAGTGCGCCCTGGACTGGGACGGATAGTTGCGACAGATCCTGGATACGCCCCCGCAGATGATCCTCCGCTGCGGTCAGGATGTCCGTGCCCCACCGCGCGACCACCTGCTCGCTGGTGTCTACGGTCACGTATTCGTCCTCGCCGGTAAGCACACCGTCGTCGGCCAGAATGTCGAGCATGCCATCGAGCTGGGACTTGCCGTCCGCAAGTCGAAGCTGGCGGGTGATCGGATCGTAGCAGGCGATCAGGCAGTGGTCGCCGCGGCGCAGCAACGACTCCTCCAGCCCGCCCTCCCAGGTCGATCGCTCCAACTCCACCCAACCGGCGCCCAGCAGCTCCATCTCCAAGTAGTCCAAGACACTGTCCGGATCGTGATCGGTGCCGTCGGCTCCGTACAACCGCTGGTAGCTCTCCCCTGCCCGGCCACCGTCCTGGTCGGCCACCCCAGCGACATCACCGGTAGTGACGATCGCCGCAAGCAACTCGGCTGCTTCTGGGAAGTCGGCGACGGTACAACCGTCTCGGTGGCACCAGCCCTCTCCCGGACAAGCAAGAATCACCCGATCCACTGTGTCCACAACGTCTGTTCCATCGGGGGAGCGGCTCACGCACAGCAGGTAACTGTGCAGCGGGCCAGGCTCAGCGATCAGGCCGTCGGTGCCATGCAGGGCCCCGCCGTACACGTACACGATGAGCCCGCCCCTGCCTCCACCCGCCCAGCCGGCGACGGCCGCGCGGGCAGTGGCCAGTATGTGCGCATCCACGCCGGGGTCCCATCCGTCCAGTACCCATCGGACGCTGTGGCGCCAGTCCCCCGCGGCCCCGAGGGCGATGGCGAGCCTCTCATGATCTTGAGGCGTAGTGTCGGTGACCGGCAGTCCCCCAAGCGTCGTCGAAGTGGCCAGCAGTTCGCTCGCCACACCCGGATCCTGTGCCGCCGGCGACGACTTCGCCGGTTCGACCGCCCACCAGCGCCTGTCCTCGGGAATCAATGCCTCGTTGGCCTCCGCGTCGACCTGAACAGTCGTGGCGGGCCCGCGCTCGCCAGTGATACCCAGGAGCGTGCACAGAGCCACCTCCCATTCCCCGATCCCTCCAGGCAGCATGGGCAGTTCCGGTCTCTCCGGATCAGAAGCAGGCAGGAGAACAGTCACGTCGCCGAGCTCGGCCAGGGCACCCACCACCAGAGGCCGCTCAGGGGGAGCTTCCGGATCAAACGAGTCAGCCCCAGGCTCCGATCGTGGCTTGCCGTGCCGATCCAGACGCGGAACCCATGCTGGACGGCGCTCCTGCCGCCACTGGATGCGGTCCAACGTGGTCAGCAATTCCCGCTTGGTTGGATTCGAGTGAAGAAAGTCGACCGCGGGTCGCACCAAAGCCTCCAGTTCGGCTTTGCGAAGTTCCTCAGGGTGCTCAGGCACGTCAATGAACACCTCTGGCACGACCAACTGAGCGAAACGTGCTTGAACAGCAGCGGTGAACTTCGCCGCGAAGTCACCCCTGGTGGACTCGAACGCTTTTCTCATCGGCTCCAAATCAACGTGGTCCCCCACGAGGCTGTCCATCATCGAAAGCAGCACTTCGTTCTGGTTGTATGCGCTGAGCATGACCACGACCATAACGGCCGACGCCACCGCAGACAGGCCCTTCGCGCCAATACGCCACTGGTGACGGTCCTGAGGGATCACCGCCACTGTTTGGCGTCTCATCTGGGCGTGCCCCGTGCATACGGACTGTCCAATGCGAGCCTCGCCCTAGTGTCGGCGTCCTTGGGACGGTCATCTGGGGGTGGGCGCTTGGATGCATGGCGGTAAACACGCAGGATAGGTCCGTGGACTTGTGGGCTGAATGGAACGACCCGGTTGAGCTACGGATGCGACTGGACGCTGCGTTGGTCGAGATCGCTGAGTTGCGTGAGGAGAATGGCCGGCTCAGGCAGCTTCTCCGGCAGCAAGCCTCGGCCTCGATCGAGCGCGGCCCCATCGAACCTGATCGAATCTCCGCTACACCCGGCAATCTATCGCACAATGGCTTGCCGTACGCGGACGCAGCTTCACCTCCGTCCGAAAAGCTCGCCTTGTTCAAGGCGTTGTTCGTCGGCCGCCGCGATGTGTATGCCACTCGCTTCTCCAGCCGCAAGACCGGCAGGCACGGGTGGAGCCCCGCGGAGAAGGAGTTCTGGCGTCAAAGGGACGACGCCGAGCGGGAGTTCCTGCCGCTGACGGATGAAGTTCTCATCGCGCACCTGAGCCGAACCACCGACGGACGCGACTCCCATGTCGGGCTGTATCCGATGCTGTCCGACGACACCTGCCAGTTGGTGGCATGCGATTTCGATGGCGTGGGCTGGCAGGGCGACGCCGCCGCCTACGCGGAAGCCTGTACGCGGGCCGGCATCCCTACGGCGGCAGAGATTTCCCGGTCCGGAGCCGGTGCCCACGTGTGGGTGTTCTTCACCGAGCCCGTCCTGGCTGCGTCGGCGCGCGCCATCGGCATGGGACTGTTGCGTGAGGCGATCGACCGGCGAGGCACTATGTCGCTGGCCAGCTATGACCGGCTGTTTCCAGCGCAGGATTCGCTTCCGGTCAAGGCGGCGGCTCGATTCCGGTTCGGGAATTTGATCGCGTTGCCGTTGCATGGCGGTAGCCGGGAGCAGGGCACAACGCTGTTCTGTGACCCGCACACCTGGCAGCCATATGAGGATCAGTTCGCGTTCCTGTCCAGTGCGCGCCGGCTACGTCCGGTCGAGGTGGATGCGCTGGTCAAGCGGTTCGGCCAGATCGACGCCGGGCCATCGACGACCGGCAGGTTGCCCGCCAAGCCCCGTAATGGCGCGCTGGGTGTCGCGCCCCAACGGGTGCGCGCGCGGCTGGGCGCTATGCTGGCGATCTCGACCGACGGCCTTCCCGCGCCACTGATCGCCGCTCTCAAACACCTGGCCGCCTTTCACAACCCAGAGTTCTACCGGTGGCAGTCGATGCGGTACTCCACTTTCGCCA
Organism: Nonomuraea antri; assembly: GCF_013283785.1. GTDB lineage: Bacteria > Actinomycetota > Actinomycetes > Streptosporangiales > Streptosporangiaceae > Nonomuraea > Nonomuraea antri. Next base: position 90,919 of record NZ_JABCPZ010000006.1, on the reverse strand, counting down.
CTCCGCGCTTCGTACGCTGCTTCGACGACAGCGACCCCGACTGGCTACGACTCCCACGAGGGCTGGCGGAGCAAGCGGAACATCTGATCGCGGCAGCGGGCGGCGCCATGGAGATCACCACCGCGGTGCCGGACCACGACCCGATCGCGGTGCGTTTCACCGGTGAGCTGACGAACGTACAGGACGAGGCGGTCACCGCGATGGCCAAGCACCTCACGGGAGTCCTGATGGCGCCGCCTGGCGCGGGCAAGACTGTGATGGCCTGTGCACTGATCGCCCGGCACCAAGCACCGACGGCGATCATCGTGAACCGCGCCGAACTGCTCGACCAGTGGAAAGAACGACTGACGACGTTCCTCGATCTTGACGACGCGCAGGTGGGCGCCAAGGGCAAGGGCAAGGACAAGCGGCACGGAGTCGTCGATGTCATCATGCTGCAGTCCGTTGCCCACCGCGACGCCGACCCGTCGCTGCTGAACGAGTACGGCATGGTCATCGTCGACGAATGCCATGCGGTGGGCGCTCCGGCCGCCGAGGCCGCCATCCGTCAAGTGGCCGTGAAACGTTGGATCGGGCTATCGGCGACGCCGTACCGGGCTGATCAGATGGACGCGCTCATCACGATGCAGTGCGGACCGATCCGGCACGAGATCACCGCCGAGGTGTCGTTCGCCCAGCGACTCATCGTCCACCCGACCGACTTCAACACCGAGGAAATCGGAAACGACGGCGCCTCCTTCCAAGCGATCTACGGCGAACTGGCTGCAGACGAGGTCCGGACCGCCCAGATCGCCGCCGACATCGCGGACGCGGCGAGCCGGGGCAGGAACAGCCTGATCTTGACCAATCGGATGGAACACCTTCAATGCATGACCGCCGCCCTGGCAGACCGGGGCGTGGCCGCCACGCTCCTGCACGGGCAGTTCAGCGCAGCCGAACGCGACCACGTCCGCACCCGCCTGACCGATACCGAAGCAGGACCCCTGGTGCTCCTGGCCATCGACAAGGTCGCAGGCGAGGGATTCGACCTACCCCGACTGGACGCCCTGTTTCTAGCGATGCCGATCTCGTTCAAAGGCAAGGTGATCCAGCATGTCGGCCGGATCATGCGAAAGCCGCCACCAAGCACGACGTCGAGGTACATGACTACCTTGACGCACAAGTCCCACAGTTGGAACGTATGTACGGCAAGCGGCGCCGCACCCTCACCCGCCTCGGCTTCACCACCGCAACATCCGGCTCAGATGAGCACCCACCGGCCACCGACATTCCCCCGCTCCCTTCCCCGCCGAAGACGTCAGCAGAGGTGGCGCAGCCAAGCGACCAGCAGCCGACCTCATCGCAAGTGCGCGCATGGGCTCGTGAACAAGGATTGCCGGTCGCCGACCGCGGCAGACTCCGCCCCGAGATCTGGAAAGCCTGGCATGCCGCCGCCGGCACCACGCCAGGGGGAATCCCTGACTAACCGCAGAACGACGCGGGTCATCCGGCTGGCCGAGGAAACCCAGCACGCCGCTCAAGTGCTCGAACGCCGCCTGGATGCGCTGGAACGCCGCTCCGAAGCCGCCGGCAGGGCCGAACGCATTCTGAGCGTTGCCGCCGGCATGCGGACCCACCTCGGTCGAGATCGACTGTCCGTGGAAGATCTGTACGACCCGGACACCGGTCTTCCCGCCTGATCATCGACTCCAGCGCCATCGTTGCCGTCATCAACGGTGCGCCAGAGGCCATTCCATTCGCTCACACCATCGCCGCAGACGTGTCGCATCTCGGCCGTCACCTACGTCGAAGCGGTCATCGTGGCGGACAACCGTGGTGAGGCCATGCGCAACGCCTTCGACACGCTCGTTGATGAGATGGGCCTCATCATCGAGCCGGTAACACCCCTTCAAGCCAGGATCGCACGCCGGGCGTACCAGATCTATGGCAAGGGCAACAACTCCAAGGCCAAACTCAACATGGGCGACTGCTTCGCCTACGCTCTCGCCAAAGACCTCGACCAGCCCCTGCCTTCAAAGGCGACGACTTCCCGCACACCGACATCACCCCCGCACAGCCCTGACGGTCCAGCATTCCCTCTACCCAAGCGTGATCGCCAGGGTTCCTCGCGGGAGTATCGTGTGCTTCTGTGACTCGCCGCCCCCCTGACGATCATCTAGATGAACTGATCGAGCAGGCGATCGTGGACGCCTACAACGATGACGAGCAGCTCTCCGGCTTCCATGTGATGATCGGCGACAACCTGGCGATGCCGTTCGAGACGACCGTGCTCGGCCTGCGGGTCACCGTCACCGCGATCGACTTCCTGGTCGGGAGTGGCATCGTGGCGATCTGCCGCCATAGCGGGCACGAGCAGGCGATCGGCATCCTCGACCTGCCGCTCCCCGTCCCGCCACCGGACGGAGCCGAATGGATCAACGCGTTTCGCCGCTGGGCCGGGTGAGGGCATGAGCGAATACCAGTACTACGAGTTCCTGGCCCTGGACCGGCCGCTCACCGACCAGCAGCAGGCCGAGGTGCGGGCCCTGTCCACCCGGGCGCACATCACCGCCACCAGCTTCACCAACGAGTACCACTGGGGTGACTTCCGCGGGGACCCGTCCCGCTTGGTGGAGCGTTACTACGACGCCCACCTGCATCTGGCCAACTGGGGGACGCACCGGATCATGCTGCGCCTGCCCAAGACCGTGCTCGACCTCAAGCAGGCCGAACGCTACTGCGTGGGCGAGCAGGTCAGTGCCTGGACCAGCGGCGGACACCTCGTCCTCGACTTCACCAGCGAGGCGGAGGAGGAGTCCTGGGAGGACGACGTCGAGCGGTCGCTGTCGGCGATCGTGGGCATCCGTGCCGAACTGGCCGCCGGTGACCTCCGGCCGCTTTATCTGGCCTGGCTGTCGGCGTACGGGGCGTGGGAGCGGGACGAGGATGCCTTCGACTACGAGGAGGAGGATGTGCTGGAGCCGCCCGTTCCGCCCGGGCTGGGTTCGCTCAGCGCGCCGCAACGGGCTCTGGCCGACTTCTTGCGCCTGGACGACGACCTCTTCGCAGCCGCCGCCGAAGCCAGCCCGCCGGCGCAACCCGTACAACACGATCAACAGGCCCTTGCCGCCTGGATCGGCGCGCTGCCCGCCAAGCGTAAGGACGCGCTGCTGCTGCGGGTGATCGAGGAAGACGGCGTGAAGGTTCGGCGGGAGATGCTGCGCGAGTTCGGCGGCGTAAGCACCGGCCAGGAGGTGGAGACGGGGCGGACGGTCGCCGAACTGCTGGACGCCGCCGCCACCCGCCGCCACGTACGCGAGCAGCAGGAGGCGGCCCGGCACGCCGACGAACAGGCGCGCCGGGAACAGGAGCGACGGCAGGCCAGGGAACTGCGCCTGAACCGGCTCGCTCAGGATCTCGACGCCGCGTGGGACGTGGTGGAGGCCTCCATCGGCACCAAGAAGCCCCGAGAATACGACCTGGCCGTCGAAGTCCTGCGCGACCTGAGCGCCTTGGCCATCCGCGACGAGCACACCGGCGCCTTCACCCAGCGCCTCGCCCACCTCCGGGAACGCCACCAGGGCAAGCCCAGCCTCATCAAGCGACTCAACGACGCTGGCCTAACAGCCGAGTAACCGGGGATTCCATCCCTGGTGACCAGCGGTCCGCACCACCGAGATTCACGTAGCCGCACCGCCCGGCCAGCAGAGAAGTGCGTATGGTCAAGGGATGCCAACGGTTACACGGTTGCTCGTTGGATGCTCATCGGCGCCTGATACGGCATAACACTGGGTGGCATTCTTGGACGTTTGAGGGGTGGGCAACGCATGCCATCGTGGCGCAAGAGGACACGATTCGATATTGGGCGGCATTGAGAACTGCGACTTTAATCCATAGGTTCCGGGTTCGAGCCCCGGGCACCCTACCATCCTATACCCCGCCGGACCTGGGCTTTCTCGATTCTCGGCGACCCTTTGAGAGGCGGAGACGGCCGAGTTCATGCTCGTCAGATGCTCTTCGGCACGCGTCCGGCATATCGCCGGGCTGACACCACGGCAAATTGCGCTGTTTTGCGCTGCCCGCTGTCGGCCGCCTCGGCCGGACCGTAAAGCCAGAGCCCAACGACAGCCAACGGAATAGCCCGACGGAGGGGTCACCCGACGGGACACCCCCCGCTTGCCCGTAGACCCGTCCAAGCAATGGTCACGGTCTTCGTCGACGACGGCCTTGCCGAAGGCCGTGCGCGAGGACGTCGCGGCCATGGGTGCGCCGACTCGACGACGGCAGCTACACCTCGTGAAGATCTTCTGCGACCCCGCGAAGTCCACCGCTGACCTCGCCGACCCTCATCACCAACGGACAGCTCATCGTGCCCGGCCCTCGCGCCCGTACCCTGCCGGCCGCCCAGGTTCCGGCATGACCTCGGCGAGCCCGGACCGCCACATGGTGGAACTGGCGGCCTCCGCGGATCTGATCGCGCCAATGGCGATCCGGGTCGCGGCCACCCTGCGACTGGCGAGATGATCAGCTGCGCGCTGGAGACCTATCTGCCGCCTCGCCGTCGCCGGTAGTTCCCGGAATCAGCCGAAGTCAGCCCTGTCCCTCGCGCATCAAGCGTGAGGGACAGGGCGGGGTGGACGAAACGCGCGAGGCGCGGCCGGCTGCGAATCGAGAGTGAGCGCGTCCCTCTCCGTGACGTTGTCGCTGTCAGGGCTGGAGACCAGGTCCGCCGCCTCGATGGGATTCAGATACACCGCACGAAATCGCTCGAAGACTTCGAACGTCTGGCCGTTGGGACGGTGGGGAGGTTCTCGCCACTCGGATCGAATAACTCTTCACGATCGTCCAGATGCATATAGTGATAATTGGTTCTGGCATCGGACGCCAGCCTGCGAAGGGACAAGGCATGACCGCGACGGACACCGTCCGCCCGGCCCGGCGCTCGCCGGCAGAGCGGGTCCGGTTCGAGATCAAGCTGACACGCCTGCTCATGGCCGACAACGCCCTGGCCGCCACGATCCCGGGCCTGACCTTCGTCGCCGCCGCCTGCGCCTACCACGACATCACCGGCTGGTCGCTCGCCCGGCATCTGGCGGTCGGCTGCGCGCTGTTCTTCTTGTACCAATACGTGTTCGACACCAGTAACCAGGCCACCGGCGCAGATGAAGATCAGGCCAACAAGCCCTACCGGCCCATCCCGTCAGGCATGACCACCCCGGCCGGGCTGATGCGCCGATTCTGGTTGGGCATGGCCGCCTACACCCTGCTGGGCTGGCTGAGCGGCACCTTGATCTGGGTCTCGCTGTGGCAGGCGGCGGTGCTCGGCCAGAATCTGCTGTCCAAGCCCCGCCACTACCTGTACGTCAAACCGCTGTCGATGCTGGCCGGCACCCTCGCGCTGCTCGCCACCGCCTGGCAGAGCACCGGTCCGATCGACGCCACCGGCTGGACCTGGATCTGGGTGCTGACCTTGACCTTCAACGTGCCGCTGCGCTACGAGGACGTCCGAGACGTCGAAGGCGACCGCCGCATCGGCCGCACGACCCTGCCCCTGCTGATCGGGCACTGGCCGGTACGGCTCGGATTCGCCGTCTCGATGACCGTCTTGCCCGTCCTCATCCATACGATGCTATTCGCGTCCACCGGCGCCCCGGCACCGGCCGTCGCCGTCGCCACCGCCATCCTCGCCGCAGTGTGCTGGACGTGTGCCGTGCGCAGCCTGCTGCGGCGCACCACTGCCGCCGACAAGGCCACCTACCAGCTGTATTGCGTAACCTTCAACCTCTCTCTGGCCTGCGCTGTGGTGCTGCTGTGAGCGGGAGATCAGACTCGCCGGCCTTAAATTAGCCCGTTGTCCCGACCTCCGGGCAGGGAAAGATGGGGTGTGCTGATCATTTTGACAGGCCCATGTGAGACGGGCCGGGAGCCACCGGGCCGAGCGATAGCCACAGGAGAACCCTTATGGGCAAGATCTTCAGCCACATGACGATGTCGTTGGACGGATACATCGCGCAACCGGATGACCAGGTCGGCGAGCTGTTCGACTGGTACGAGGCCGGAGACGTGAGCGTGCCGAACCCCAACGAGGACATCTCGGTCAAAGTCGATGATGCGGGTGCGCGGGCATGGCGGGACCTGACCGAGAACACCGGCGCGCTCATCGCCGGTCGCCGCCTGTTCGACATCGCCGATGGCTGGAACGACAAGCACCCGGCCGGCGCGCCCGTGGTCGTGGTCACGCACCGCCCACCGGAGGATGCCGCCGAGAAGTGGCCGACGACGACGTTCGTCGACGGAGTCGAGGCGGCGATCAATCGGGCCAAGCAGATCGCCGGTGACCGGAACGTCACGATCGCCAGCGCGAACGTGACGCAGCAGGCACTCGCGCTCGGCCTGGTGGACGAGGTGTGCGTCAGCCTCGTACCGGTGCTGTTCGGCGAGGGTATCCCGTACTTCTCCAAGATCGAGGGCGGGCACCTCCTGCTCGACGACCCGGTCGTCATCCAGGGCCGGCGTGCCTTGCACTTGCGGTATCCGGTCCGTCGCTAGCCTCTGTTCAGGGTCGATCGGAGGCGCGAACTCACCGATGAGGCCGCGCCCATCGCGGTCCGGCCGACCAAGGGCCGCCGAGAAGATCCTCGCCGGGCCCGCTAGCGCGATTTCGTTCGCATGCCGGTCAACCCCCGAAGCTCGCTCCGGACGCATCCTCTTGGCCCAGATCTGAGCTGGTCATGGCTTAGCGCGGGACCGCGGCCGGAAAGGACATGCGCATAGACGGGGCTTCGGAAATGAGGCGTCTGACGTGCGGAGGTGAGCGATGCTGCCCTACCTCCAGTCGCTGGGGGCCGGGGTGATCGTGGGGGGCGTGTACGGACTGATCAAAGTCCCTTCGCCGGCTCCGCCGACGGTGGCCTTGGTGGGGCTGGCCGGGATGCTGATCGGCTACGGACTGCCCGGGTTGTTCGGATGACCCGCACAGTCGCGGCCTACTTCATCTCCCTCGGCGCCGGGATCATCGCTGGGCTCGTGTACTGGCTCATGGGCGTGGCGACCCCGGCTCCACCTTGGCAGGCGCTGTGCGGACTGCTCGGAATTCTCTTCGGCGAAGCCTGCGTCAGGCGACTCCGCGAACGGCTACAGCGCCGCCGTGGCCAGGGCACGCCCGCGCCACCGGATCGAACCGCAGGAAAGGACTGAAACGGCATGATGCCCGTCACCTACTACCCGATTCCCACCCAGGACCTGTTCCGGTCCAACGCCGAGCGGATCAAGGGCAAGCCCTACGCCAAGTACTTCAACGGGGACCTGTGGCTGCACGACGAGGTGCTGCCGCAGCTGAAGAAGCCGATGGACGAAGCCGACATTCTGCCTAAGTCCACCTCAACACGCTTCTGGACCCCGGGTACCACCGGGTCGAGACGGGCTTCGGCGCCACCAAGGACAACGACGCGTACGTGACCAGCCTGGTCCGCTACCCCGGCTGCAGGGTCGAGATGTTCACCTGGTGGTTCTGGTGGCATTCGGTCGAACCCGAGCGGTACTCCTTGTGGTATCCCTTCAACCACGACCACGCCAACCCCCGCAACCGGGATGTACTCACCCAGCCCGGACTCACCGACGCCGAACGCTACATCGGCAACACCCACGACATCGTCGAGTACGTCGGCCCGACCCGCGCCGAACTGGTCATCGAGTTCCACGACGCCGGCGACCTCGGGATCGACAGCAGCCGCATCGAAGAGCCCGAGTACTCCCAAGCCTGCGGCATCATCAACGACAAGAGCTGGATGATCCATCTCCCCCGCGCCACCGAGGACGGGTTCGAACTGCGCAGCCGCTACTACTTCGACAAATCAATAGCCACCGCGAGCTCGCCAGGCAACAGCGCACACGACGCGGCCCTGGCCTTCGCCTACGAGATGATCATCCACGACCAGACCGAGTTCACCCACCTGTCGACCTTCCTCGCCGACATCTACCACGAATTCGGCCCGAATTCCGCCTGATGTCGCCGAGTGCCGCGCCCACGGGGGCCGCGACGATCAGCGGTCCCGGGAGCCAGCCCGAGACGGGACCGGTGGAGAGCCCCGCAGCCGTCAGCGATGAGGCTCGGGGCCGCGGGGAGAAGGGCACGATCCCCCAAGTCGAACGCCGCTCAGCGTAGTCAATTCTTACGCTAAGCGATCATGCCTGGTTGAGGGGTGGCAGTGGCAGCGAGGTGACATGCAGCTGCCGCGCGATCTCGCCGCCTGGACGTCTCGTACGGAGGTATGCCGGAGTCCTACACCGTCCTGGCGGAGGCTTCTCCTGGTCGCCGCTTCGCCGTGTTCGCTCATGTACGCGATAAGGGCCTTCGATGCCAGTCAGCCACAACTGGATCACCATCGCGGGCTGAACATGATGTCTCCGATAGCGCATCAAGGAAGAGGAGACATGAACGGCAACAAGCGGATGCTGCTGGCCCGAGCTGTAGTGGGGTTGGTCGTGGGTAGTTCAGGGCTGGCGCTGGCGTCGGCGGCGACCGACACCGAAGTGATCGAGGCGTGCGTCAACGCGGACGGCGGCATACGGGTTCTGACCAGGACGACCACCAGCCCGACGGCGAATCGGATCAACACCGCATTTGCCCCCGCACCGACCCCCACGCCCACCTCCACGCTCCCGGACAGGATCCCGACCGAGTGCCAGCCCGGTGAGACGCTGGTTTGGTGGAACCAGCAGGGGCCGAAAGGTGATGCCGGCCCCAGCGGTCCCGCTGGGGCCCCCGGACCTGCAGGACTTGCTGGACCTGCGGGCTCGCCAGGTCCGAAGGGAGACACAGGACCAGCGGGGCCGGAAGGCCCGAAGGGAGACACAGGACCGGCCGGACCGGCGGGGCCGGAGGGTGAACCGGGAATCAGCGAAGTCGAGAAGGTCACCGGCCGCATGGAGTTGGCGGCGAAACAGCGCCGGCACATCGAGGTGAACTGCCCGGCCGGCAAGGCCGCGCTCGCCGGCTCTTACCAGGTATTCGCCGGCCCGTGGTGGGACTACAACCTACAAATCGCCGCACAAGGAGTGGTCGACGGTCACTACCTCCTGGCCGCGCAGAACCCAGGAGACCGGCCGCTCGTGGTGGACATCCAGGTCACTTGCGCGAAGATCTCCTAAGAGGGCATCTGATCTTCTTACGTAATGATCTGTCCGTATCGGAGCGGCGGGCAGATCGTTGATCTTCGCATGGCTTCCCGGCGTCCGTACCGTAGCGACTTGTCCGACGCCCGATGGGCGTTGATCGAACCGACCCTGACGGCCTGGCGGGCGGCCCGGCGAGGTCCGGGTACAGTAGCGCGCATCGCCGAATGGGAGGCCGACGGAACGACCCAACGTCTGCATGACCTGCTGCGCGAGCAGGTCCGGGAGAGCAGGGGGCGTGCTGTCGTACCCACTGCGGCGATCATCGATGCGCAGAGTGTGAAGACCTCGGGCAACGTCGGGGAGCTCAGCCAGGGCATCGATGCCGGCAAGAAGATCAAGGGCCGGAAGCGGCACATCGCCACGGACACCCTGGGCCTGCTGCTGGCGGTACTGGTGACGGCGGCATCCGTGCAGGACTCAGCCGGAGGTCAGAAGCTCTTGGACGCCATCGCCACCGAGCACCCCACCGTTGCGGCCACCTGGGTCGATGGCGGCTGCAACAACACGGTGATCCGGCATGGCGTCAAGCGTGGGATCGCCGTCCAGGTGGTCAAGCGTGGTGCCGGCAGCGGGTTTCAGGTCCTGCCGCGCCGGTGGGTGGTCGAGCGAACGCTGGGCCGGCTCATGCAGCATCGGCGGCTGGTGCGCGACTACGAGACCCTCCCGCAGCGGTCCCGCTCCATGATCTATTGGGCGATGGCTAACATAATGAGCCGGACATTGACTGGGGAATCAACCCAAACCTGGCGCATCACATATGCCTAGAACGGACATCCAGCTCAAGATCTAGATCAGATGCCCTCTAAGACCGGACGATGCCTGCTTCGCCCGCTGAAGTCCGCCTCATCCTGTGCAAGCCCTGGTTGTGCTCACTGGCCCGTACACACGCCCGCTCGGTGTCGGTCATGTGGTACCCGGCTCCTGATGCTCGCTTTCGGCCGGCGTGAGCACGGCCGCGTCGGCCGGGAGGCCAGCACCGAGGAGGTGAAGTGGGGTCTGGGTGATGTTGTCGAGGCCGAGGCGAGTGGCCAGCGTGCTGTCGCGGAAGGCCGCGAGCTGGAAGGACGCCAGACCCAGAGCTGTGGCGGTCAGGGTGAAGGTCTGGCCGAGGTGCCCGGCGTCCAGCAGACAGACTCGGTAGGAGCGCGGACCAGGGTGATGGGTGAGCTGGCGGGCGACGACGGCGGACAGGACGACCAGGAAGGCGGCCTCACCGGTCCAGGCCTGATCGTCGCAAGCCTCGATGATCTGCGCGCCGGTGCAGCCCTCTGTGAGGAGCTCGAGGCTATGCTCGGCCACGTTGTAGTGGTACCAGCCGGGAGGGACGGCGGCGACGTCGCGAATGGCCAGGTACGCCTCCAGCTCCTGACGGGCCCCAGCACACGGGCTGGTGCGGCGGAACAGGGCGCCTTGCGGGGTGCTGCCGAGGTGTTCGGTGGGGGCGAAGACCGCCGTGAGCAGGCGGCTCAAAGTGGCCAGCGGCACAGGGGCGGCGGCGAAGGCATAGTGGGTACGCCGCTGGTAGAGCACGTCGCCGAAGGGGGCGGTCAGGTCGGTCGGCTGGTCGGGCAGCCGCAGCCGCCGGGCGTACGGGTAGGTGGTGAACGGCCCGGACGCGGGCGGGATGAGGCCGGTGGGCGGCACGCCGTCCTGGGAGGTGTAGTGCAGGAACGGAGCCTGCGGGGCCCAGCCGTCCCAGTGGGCGGCCAACTCGGCGTCGCGCGCGGCCTCAGGGGTGCCTTCGGCCAGGAGCAGGCCGCGGGCATGGAGGTGCCCGACCGCATCGGTGAGAGGGCTGAGGTCGGGCAGCGCCTCGGCGGCGGTGGTCCAGTCGTCGAAGGCGGCCAGGACTGCGGCGGAGGGCGGCGGCAGCGGGGTCGGACGGCCGTACGGGTAGGGGTGCGCGATCAGGGCGTGGCCGGCGTCCCAGTAACAGACCAGGCAGCGGGCGCGGCGCAGGCGAGGTGAGTGGGCAGCGATGCGCGACGGCGCGTCCGGCCGATCGATGCTGGTCATCCTCGTAGTGCGACCGGGCGGGCGGCGGCGGCGCGGGCGCGCGGTCCGGGGAGCGTCAGCACCTCGCTGAGGATGAGCATGAACCGCTCGAGCCCCGGCACGAACGTGTGGACGGCGGTGATGCCGCTGGGCGTCACCGCGGCGATGCGGTGATACGGGTGGTATCCGGCCGCCGACAGCAGAGACACCAGACGGCGGAGCTGGGCGTCGGGGTGTCCTGGAGGCTCGGGGCCGGCGGAGAAGGCGACGCTGTGCGCGTGTGCCAGGTGATCGATCAGATCGAATCGGGCGCAGGCGTGGAGCTGCGGGTAGCGTTCCAGGGGTGTGAGGTCGGCGGGGGCGGGGACGTGGATGCTTTCACCGATCGTGAGCTGCACCACCTCGGCCAGCGCCCGCCAGGCGGCGTGATGCGCCGACAGTGAGGTGCCCGCGCCCAGGCGCTGCTTGCCTTGGCCGGCGTTGGTGCGGTAGGCCACGAAGGTGGGCACGCCCAGGTCGGTGGTGGCGTCCAGCAGGTGCACGTGCCCGCCGGTGACTTCCTGGGCGGTCCGGTGGGCGGCGGCCAGGTCGGCGGGCAGAGTGGCGGGGTCGATCACTTGCAGGTGGAAGGGATGGGGGCTGACGAACGCCCGCGCCAGCAGCAGGGAGATCGCGTCGCGTTCGATGCTCTCGTTCAGCGCGTGGACCAGCGCCTCGGAGGCGGTCAAGCCGATCGCCGATCCGCTGTTGCAGCCGTAGCGGACCAGCTGACGGTAGTCGGTCCGGTCGCCGGCCAGTTCCCGGCAATCGGGCGCGTCCAGGTACCAGCTGGTCGTGAGGATCACGGGTACGGGCAGCGGTGCGGTATCGGCCGGGCCGCCCGGCAGCGGTGTGTACATGTGACAGGCCACCTCGGGAGTGACGGCCAGCAGTGGCGCGCATGCGTCGGCGGCCAGTGGTCCCTCCGCCAGAGCGGCTCCGGGGTGCAGTTGTACCTCTGCGGCGTCGAATCGCTCCGGACCGGTCAGATAGTGCTCCAGCGCCTCGAAGATGGCACCGGTACGGGCGGTCTCGGTTGAGCCCTTACCGCATCCGCGGGCCCTGGCCGGCATGTGCCCGTCGGCGTCACGCAGGTGGCAGCTCCACATGCTCAGCTCGTGATGCGCGCCCACCTCCCGCAGATCCGGCCGCAGCCTCAGCTCCCGCAGCTCCTGCCGGCACCGCTGTTCGGCAAGGCGCGCCGGCATGATGCGCTCGCCCCAGCCGTCGGCGTGCAGATGCTTGCTCACGTCCCGTCTCCTCCTGGCAGAGATGAAGAGGTCTGGGCAGGCGAGGTGTGTCAGGCACGCCTCGCCTGCTCAGACGTGTCGATCACGAACCGCTGCTGCGGGGACGGATCGGACTACCGGCGTTCGGCGATGCCCGCCTCGGCCAGCAGCTGCTGCTCTTGCTCGGTCAGCTGCTGCTGGGGCTTGTCGAGCGTGTCGCTGTGGTCCCAAGCCGCTGGATAACCCATGGCGTTCTCCTTTCTTTCTCATGGGGTGATAGCCTCCAAGGTAAGTTACTCTGAGTAGTTTGGCAACTACTGTGTGTAACAGCTTGCAGAGAGGACTGTCAATGAACGAGGCGCAGCGACGGCAACACGATGGGCGCCGATGGGAGAAATACTGGGCCCGAGTGGTTGACGGCCAGTTGTCCGTCCCACCCTGGGAGTGGGATCACACGGAAGCCATGGCCCCGTACCTGCCCACTCTCCTCCAGCACTTCCCCCAAGACCTGCCGCTGATCGACATGGGCTGCGGCACCGGCGCTCTCACCTCTCACCTCGCCGCCCACTTCCCCCGCGTCGTCGGGCTGGACGTCTCGACCGGCGCCATCGCCGAAGCCCGGCGGCGGCAACTGCCAGGCAATGTCGAGTTCCACCCACTGGACCTCACGGATGTAGCGGCGGCCCGGCACCTCCGAGGACGACTGGGGGAGGCCAACGTCCACATGCGGGGAGTGCTGCACGTGCTGTCTCCGTCGAGCACCTCCGCCGCCTTGCACGCCCTGTCCGTTCTGACCGGCCGACGGGGGCTCGTCTTCGATATCGAGCCTCGCCTCGGCGCCGATGCCGGGACGATCGAGCCCGACGCGCTCCCCGAACGCGTCCGCGAACTCGGCCGCACGGACCTTCCCACCCAGCGGATCGCCGATCTGGCCGGACTCTATGAAGGTGGCGGCTGGCGAGTGCTGCGTTCTGGGCGGGAACAGAGCCCGACCGACATGCGCATGCCGGACGGCACCCCCTATCACTACCTCTTCCATTTCACCCTGGCCTCGCCTCCACCGGAGGGCTCCTGAGAAGGCGACCAAAAGGCCAGGCGGGACGGCTCGCGTGGACCCTCCGTACAGCCCCGTCTCGGGCCGGCAGGCCGCCCTTGGCCCTCATGCTCCGTGACGCGGGGTTCAGCCCGCCTTCCTGAATGGATCGTTTCAACGTGTTGCGTTGTCCAGGTGGAGGTGGTGGTGGATGACGTCGTGAGCCACGTCCAGGATGGGGCGGTCGTTGGTGTAGGCGTAGGCGCGCAGGCGGGCCAGGGCTTCGTCGACGGGAACGTCGAGCCGGTAGCTGAGGGCGCCGGCCGCCTGGTGGATCAGGGCGCGGTGCAGCGGGAGGGGGTTGTCGCTGCCGATGTCGCGGACGCCGTCGGGGGTGAGGAGGATGAGGGTGGCGGCTTCGGCGAGGGCGAGCGCATCGGTCATCTGGGCGCGGGTGAGGGGGCCAGGACTGCTGCGGCGGCCGGTGAGCGCGCCGAGCCGGATGACGCCGAGGTGCAGGGGCAGGGCGAAGATCGCACGGACGGGATGGTCGCGGACGGCGGGCAGGAAGACGGGCCAGCGCTCGTCCGGGGTGGTGTGCAGGTCGGGCAGGACCACGCTCTGGCCGGTGCGGGCGGCGTCGAGGCTGGGGCCTTCACCCAACGTGTATTGCAGGTCCTCCACGGTGGTGCCGGTGGCATCGGCGGGGTCGGACCAGACCAGTTCGAGGCCGGAGTGGTTGCTCAGGGAGATGGTCAGGCCGTCCAGGGCCAGTGCCGCCGCGCACTTGGCCGGCGCCAGGGCCGCCAGCCCTTCGGTGCTTCGGGAGGCCGCGGCCAACAGCGCGGCAAGATCTGCGGGTTCGGACACTACGGGCCTCCCTAACTCGGATGGGGTGGAGCGTCGTGGCGCCGGCCGCGCGGCCGCGGAGGCGCGGGGATCAGTCCTCGAGGCGAGGATCGGTGGGGGTGGCGAACAGGTCGGCGGCTGCGCCGCCCTGAATGACCTGCTCGCTCAGGAGGGTCAGTGGCTGCTGATGGGCGCGGGCGTGGGCGCGGATCCGGGTGAAGGCGTCGTGGGGCGAGATGTTCAGGCGGGCGGCGAGGTAGCCCTTGGCCTGTTCGATCACGATTCGGCTGTTGAGCGCCGTCTGCAACTGCCCGACCTGTTCGGCCTGGTCGTGTGCGAGGCGCTCATGCAAGATGCCGATGGTCGCGGCGTCGGCGAGGGCTTGTGCCAAGCGCACGTCGGCGGGATCCAGACCATCGGGGCGGGTGTGGAAGAGGTTCAACGATCCGATGACCTCCTCACGCAGGCGCAGTGGAACCGCGGCCACGGTGACGAAACCGGCATCGCGGGCCGCCGCGGTGAAACGCGGCCAGCGGTAGCGAGCCGCGTTCTCGGTCAGATCCACCGGGCCCAGGATCTGGCGTTCGCGGCAGCAGTCCTGGCACGGGCCCTCGTCGTACTCCAGTTGCACCTCCTCCAGCTGGTGCACGCTGCCGGTGGAGGCGGTGACGTCCACCAGCCGCCCGTGGACGTCGACCATGACCACGCCGGCCGCGTCCACGTCCAGCAGATCGACCACGTGATCGGTCAGCACGTGCAGGAAGTCGATCAGATGGAAGCCGCCGGTCAGGGTGTCGGCCAGGTCCAGGAACGCCCGTGCCAGCCGCTCGTCTCGCTCCGGTTGCGTCATTACGATCACCTCGTCGCATCCGATCAGGACGCGCCCTCGCCGGCCGGCAGAGCGTCGTGAAACGCGCCGTGGTGGCCATCATCCGCCTCCTGGTGGCGAGAGGAAAGGCTCATGGCGGCCCATCGGCTTGGACCATGATGAGCGGCCGGCCGCCGCCCCTGGTCTGCCGGAGGCGCCTGGCCACAGTTCAGAGCGGGACCCCATGCCCTTTGTGGCAGCTTGTCCGAACTGCTGGTGAGCAATGCCTCTCTGATGATCCGGCCTGGTTGACCGGTGAGAGCATGGGCACCAGGAACGTGGTCCACGGGGCTGCCCCGGACCTCGGTGGTCCTCCATCCTCCGCCAGTGACGATCTCGGGTGCTGTTGCTCGGCGAGAACGTCCTTTACGACATAAGATGTCATGTCAACCCATGTCGGCCATAGCCGACTGGCATGTCATGACATGCCTGGTCGGATAGCATGAACCCATGAGCGACGACGAACGAACGAAGATCATCGAGCGCTTCCGCCAGGCACGCGCCGACAGGCAGGCAGTAGAGGACCGTTACCGCGCCGACCTGGAACAGCACCGCCAAACCCTCGCACCGCTCATCACGACGGCACGCGCGGCGCGTCTGACGACGCGGGAATGGGCCGACGCCTATGGCATCACCGAACGGCATGCGCAGCGCCTCGCGGACGAGTTGGGGCTACCCAAGCTCAGGCCAGGCGGAGCACCCTCCCAGGACTAACGCCCTTGGCGCGCGGAGAAAGAGAGGGCTTCGATGGATGCCAGGCGCATGCTCGCCGTTCTCGCCCGTCCCTCGCCTCTCGTCGATGCGCCGTCTGCCGATCGCGGCGCCACCAGCAGATACGGCCGGCCGATGAACGGCGGCTCGATCTGCGCCGGGAGAAGGACGCCGCGGCCGAGCCGCGTGGTCGCGCCGGCACCGCTTCCGCCTGAGAGAACCGCATCGCGGTCTCGGGCGCGATGGAGTGGTCGTCGCTGAGATCAGAACACCTGCCATACCCACATCGCGGTCGATCGGCTTTCCATTGCCGTGGCACGCCTCATCATCAAGATCCTTCCATCACTGGTGATGCCCTTGATGCCGGAGGGAAAGAGATCACAGATCGAGGAGGCTGCCATGGCACAGGACCGGTTCGGGCTCGAGGAGATCCTGAGGGCGGCGGAGGACGCCGCGCCGGGAGAGTCCATCGACGTGGTCGCCGCCAACCTGCGGGAACGGTTCGACGCGACCGCGGTGTCCTTCCTGTTCCTCGACCTCGTCAGCCAGCAGGTGGTACGGATGGCCGACCACAGCGCCAGTCTGCAGGACCGGAACGCCGAGCAGATTCCCCTGGCCGGCAGCGTCTACGAACAGGTGTTGCGTACCCAGCAGCTGACCCAGGCCCCGAACGACGGACAAGGGCAGCGGGTGATCGCCCCCGTTACCAACCGGGGCGATGCCATCGGCCTGCTGGAGCTGACCCTGCCCAAGGTCAATGAGGAGATGCTGGAACGAGTGGCCCAGGCCGCGCATGCGCTGGCGTACATCGTCGTGACCGACCGCCGCTTCACCGATCTCTACCACTGGGCCCAGCGCACCACGCCGGTGAGCCTGGCCGCCGAGATCCAGCATCAGCTCCTGCCGTCATCCTCTTGCTGCGAGGCCGCCCAGTTCGTCCTGGCCGCGGCCCTGGTACCGGCCGACAGCATTGGCGGTGACACCTACGACTACACCCTCGACCACGACACCCTGCACCTGTCCGTCACCGATGCGATGGGCCACGACCTCGACTCCGCCCTGCTGGCCACCTTGCTGGTCAATGCCTCCCGCGGCGCCCGCCGCACCGGCTGCGACCTGACCGAACAGGCACAGCGAACCCATCAGGCCCTTGTGGAGCACAGCAAGGGCGCCCTGGCCACCGGCCAGCTGCTGCGCATCTCCCTGCACGGCAACCGCGCGCAACTGGTCAACGCCGGCCACCCGTGGCCGCTGCGGCTGCGCGACGGCCAGGTGGAGGAACTGACCCTGCACGTCGATCCGCCTTTCGGCTTCCCGTTCTCCGTCGACTACCGGGTGCAGGAATTCGATCTGCGCCCCGGCGACCGCCTCGTGCTCTACACGGACGGCATGCGCGAACGCCAGGCTGCGAAGCTCGATTTGCCTGCCATCATCCGCGACACCATCGTCCAGCATCCCCGGGAGGTCGTGCGAACGTTGACCGCGACGGTCACCGACGCCGGCCAAGGCCAGCTCCAGGACGACGCCACAGTGTTGTGCCTGGACTGGCATGGTCCTTCCCGCGAGGGGCGCCATACGCATGCCGGGGCTGACGTATGAGCAGACCGCGACCCCTTTACTTGCCTGCAGGTCCAGGCGAACCCCAGATGACCCTCAACGCCGTCGCATACGCGGCAACCTGTTCCACCCGACACGAAATGAAGCGATGTCGTACGCAACACCTATGGCACAGGTACGATCGGCGGCCTTCACCCTGGAAACGGCCACCATCTCATCCTGGACGAGCAGCCGCCTTCAGCCTCATCGGACCCCCGACCCCATTCGAGGGGCGCCCTATCCGGCCAGAAGTCGGTCAGCCGCAATGAGCATTCCTGAGTACAGCGGCCGTGCCGCAGCCACCTGCCGCCACTGTCACGTTGATGCAGGCCATGGTTGACAGCACGACCGGGACGTCAAAGACCCGGGCGGACTTGGCCAGGCGGACGAGACGTTGATCATCCCGACGCGGTCGGTGCTACCTTCATCGATGCCCATCACGACCGCTTCGGCATCCAGCCGATCTGCCAGGTCCTGCAGGTGGCGCCGTCGACCTTCCATGCCGGCGAGAACCGGCCACCATCAGCCCGGCAACGGCGCGATGAGCAACTGAAGGCCGAGATCTCGCGGCTGTGGCACGACAACTTCGAGGTGTATGGCTCACGCAAGATGTGGAGGCGCTCAACCGGCAGGGTGTGCGGGTGGCGCTGCATGGTCGCCCGGCTGATGCGCGTGCGCGGCGGAGTCTTCATTACGTGATGCCGACCGCGGGTCGTCATTCGATCTCCCTCAAGGAGCGCGTCGTCCGCCCTGCGGCACGCCGACAGAGCATGGCCCGCCAGCTTATGGAAACGCTGCAAGCCATGGCTGCACCCGGCTGGAGTGGCAGACCGACCATGGCAGCACTGTCGCCGACCGGATCCACGAAGCGCTCGGCGCACAACGGCGCAAGGGGAAGATCTTCCATTGAGAATCGATCATTTCCGACAACCGTTTACGTCATCGAGCGATCCAGCGCCCGCCCGCCGAGCCACCGCAGCGATCGCTGTCGCGCTGGATGGCGGCGGGGCGCCCCTCTCACCCGAGCCTTACAAACCCGAGATATCCGGTTCTCGGAATCCTTCAATCCTCGTAAGGGTCCTTGGAGTCTCGACTTGGTCCGCGAAGCTCTAGAGCCGAATCTCCGAGCCAAATTATGCGCATATTTGTGTCGATTCGTGAAGCATGAAGACCGGCAACGCGGATGGGAGAGTCCCTGAGGAGTTCTACAAAAGTCACCGAGCTTGGTCCTGCCCGCCATGAGAGTCGGGGACGAAGGGATATTGGATCAACGTCCAGCTCTGCACCATTATCCCAATGTCTCCAACGGAGACTTATGCGAGCCATAATGGCGGATAGGAGCGATGCGTGGTGAGGAAGAGACCAGTCACGCAGGGCAGCCCCTTCGACTTCGGTCAGTCGGGACGCCGTCCAGGTGACATCGTCGGATGCCGGCCTGTGAGAACGACTCACCTCGCTCAGCAGATGTTCTTCCATGAATCTCGCTGTCTGACGATTCTGCTCCGCCAGGTCGATGATGCCGCCCGTAGGGATGTGGGTAAGTCGAATGCTGCGTGCGCTCGTTTCCGTGAATCGGAGTCCAGGGATCTGGAAGAAGGTATGCGGCTATCCGTGCCGCAACGGTCCAACCGATCGCCATGCGAGTTGGCTGAGGGGACGCCCAACTGAAATAAAAGAAGACCTCTCTGAAGGACCTGCCGATTCGCGAATCCCATCGAATCGATCTATTGGGGCTCAAAAGGGCCCATAGGAGTAGTGCCTGAAACTCTTGCTGGCCGGGGCCCGAAGTGTCGATGATCCGACGACCGTTGACTCTCGCGGCTCGCTCCAAGCTAACTGGGCCGCGAAGAAGGCGAGCGCATTCCGCGTAATTACTCTTGTCTCTCACGTACGGCATTTACAGTCTCCATATGGAAGTTCGCATCCCGGACTGCGATTCTTCCGTGACTGAAGCCGAACTGATTCGACACCGTTTCGCGTGGAGGCCGGGCATCACACCCTGTGGATGACTCTGGGACTCGTTCCGGGCGAGTCCACTCATCGCAAGCGCGCCTCCGTGCGCTACGGTGCAGCATAGCCGACACCCTGGATGGCAGGATGCGACTCCATGCACGACACGGTAATGCTGCGACCAAGGATCGAGGGGAATCCCCGCAGCAAGGATGTACGAGCTGTTCTTGGGGGCCCATCTCTCGGGATTCGCTCGTTCTAAGCGCATCACAGGTCCGCTGGGGACCGCATAGCCCCCTTCCCGAAGAATGGCCAAGGGATGTCTTTAATCCGCAGGCTCCGGGTGCGAGCCTCGGGCGCCCCTACCACCCCGATCTGCGGTTCACCCACTCCTTGATCAAATAATCAAGAGTTGGGTCACGTCTGGGACAAACAGACACCACGCGACCTTTCCGGCGGAGCACTGCGCATGCGCCTGCTCGGTCTGCTCGATGACGGCCAGGATGTGCTGACGCTGCCCGTTCACGATGAGGGTCTCGATGAAATCACCGGCCGGCAGAGCGGCGGCTGGCGAGCACAGGAAGTCGACCCCCCGTGGTGATGCCCGCTGGGGTGCCGAGTCGAAGCCTTCCTGCTCCGCCGGCAGTAAAGGCACTTCTGCCGTCCGGTGCCCCCGGCAAGGCCACGGTCTGGCCGGAGGCGTTGTCGGCAGGCGCGGAGTCCAAGGACCTGACGAACGGTCGCGGATACCGTTGCCGCCCGCTCAACCCGTCCAACCTCTGGCCGCTTGAGACTGCGCGCAGGAGTTCGGTCCTATTCGCCGTACTCCTGCGGACAGTCGGGCCCGCGTTTCGGGCTGCACACCGCGATCGTGTTCGTCCACCGGTCGAGGTAGGCGCGTCCCTTGTAGGTGTACGCGACCTCCACCTGCGTGCGCGCGGACCGTCCGGTGGACTGGATCACCCGCAGACCGATGAGAACCTGATGGCCCTTCTTGCGCGGCCGTCCCTGCTCGGCGGGCAGGACGTATCCTTCGGCCTGCGCGAGCGGGCCGAGTTCGGTCAGGCTCGGCGGGAAGCCGTTCACGGCCTGGCGCATGGCGTACCTGCGACCGTACCCCGCGACGCGGGCGCCGACCTGCTGCAACCCGTCCCCCTGCAGGACGGCGGTGACGCGGGTGAGCGTGATCGGGGCGTCGCCGAAGTTGTAGAGCAGCACCCAGCCGTCGGTGAAGACGGCGCCGCGGTCGAAGCGGAGTGCGTAACCGGTGGGGTGCACGGATTTGAGCGGCCCTGACCCGACCCGTCTGGAAGCGTCCACCCGGCCGTCGTCATGAGACGCCGAGGCGGTCGCCGCGCCGATGCCGGGCTCGGTGGAGCAGGCCGGAAGCGCGAAGTACAGCAGCAGGCACGCGAGCAGGCCGCCGGGCCGCGCAGTGGAGCGCGGCCCGGGCCGGCGAACGATCATCTGCACTTAGTACTTCTCCATGACATAGGACGCATCCACAGGAACGTCTTCCAGCCCGCAGATCTCGGCCGGTTTGACGGGAGTTACGGTGAGCTTCCAGCTCGCTCCGTTCGTCGTCCTGGAGTCGAGTTTCACCCTACCGAAGTCGACACCGCCGTACCGGGTCCAGGTGCTCTCCCGGGCGACCCACACCGTGATGATATGGGAACGACATAATCAGGGTCATGACAAACGCCCTGGTTGCCGCCGCGTGGAATGATGTCGTTGCCCCCGGTGAAGCGGTAGAGTCGCCACTCGAACTTCCTGGAAAGCCGCTGCTTCAGAGTGATGTAGTCCTCACACCATAGGTCCCAGGTACGGAATTCGAACTGGGCTTGGAAGTGCACTGGCCGGTAATGGCCGATTTTGAAATCAATTCCTGTGGAGTTATTCTGGACATAGGTGAATCCGGCCTTGGCAAGACCACCGCCCGCACCGATGTTGGCTGCAGCCTCCACTTGGGTGGAGTTGGTGATTCCCCAGGCGTAGGCGGCCTCGGTTTTAGGACCTGTCGCGTGCGCGCGTACCGTGACCATCTCCCGCTTGATCGGAAGGTCGGACATGGCGAAGAAATAGGCCTCGTTGCTGTTGCAGTATTGAGCCGGATTCAGGATCCGCAAGGGCGAGGAGCCGGAAAGGCCGGCGGGGTGGCCTACGAGGCGGAGGGACGTCTCGTCCTCTCTCGGCCCGGTAGCCAGCTCGGCTCTCGGGCCAGAGCCGTCGATCTCGCGCAGCTTCGCGGTCACCGGTCTCCGCGACGGGGTAGCCTCGGCGAGGCGTCGGAGGACGTGGTACCGGCGAACATCATGGCCACGGCTATGACACCGCTCAATGCCACGTGTAATACCTTTCGTGCGGGCACACGACTAGACTCCCGGCTGCATCGAAGGTGCGCCACGGACGGGCGACCTCGCCAGGAATCCCGTCCATGGCTTTGCATAGTCACGTTGAATCGGTCAACACCTTCGTTGATTCTCGGAATCGACACAAGGTCTTGACGACTCTCACGACGTGAGGTACGGGGCCGGTGTCGTTTCACGCCTGATGCATGACGTTTATGCAAGTGCAGCGTGCTACCACTCCAATGGCGATCTTAAATGCGGCTTTCGGGAAATTCATATTTCTTTTCAGTGCACTGCCCGGACCGCAGGGGAGGCAATCCAGTCGAGCAGGCGCGCCACCGCCGCATCTGTCAAGATCACTCGGCGAGTGAAGACGAAGGAGTCTCAGCACATGACGAGTGCGGTGCAGCCTGGTTCGCCTTTAGCCCCGTTTGCTGACTAAGAGTTGCGCAATGCTCAGGATCTGGCTCAAAGGAGTCATTGCTGTGGGAGAACTCATCGTCATCGCTCATCGGCGGACGAGGACGACAGCGCTCGCATTTCCCCTTGCGGCGACCCGCGATCCGGCTCATCAGGTCGTTTGAAGGTGAGCATCCAGCCTCAGGGGCTCCCCCATGTCTTCAGAGACTCCGAGTGATCACGTGGTGGTCGTCGTCATGCCGCCTCCTCGAAGGAGTTGCCGGAATAAGCCCGCACTCATCGGGTGATCAGCAACTCGCCCGATGGAAGGCGTTGTAGAGGGCGTTTCCGGGGACGCAGGCCGGCGTCCCCGGGGCGCTTTGGTCGATCGGGTGGGTGAACCACCAGGTCATGCCTAAGGCGAGGAGCACGGCGGCGAGGGTGACGGCCGCGGTCGCCGGACGGTTCTGGCGCCAGGCCGGTCCCGACAGCGCGACGGCGGCCGCGATCAGGGCCACCCCGGCGACGGCTCCGGCGGAGATCTCCAGCAGGCTGCCGACGTCAGACGGCGGCTCACCGACGGTGAGGGTGTTGGACAGGATCTCCCCGGCCAGGTAGACCCACTCGGCAGTGATCAGCAGGACGACGGCGACGGTGCGCAGCCGGGTCGCGGGCACCTGCGGCCACAGCGCGATCAGGGCCGCCATGGCCCCGAGCGTGACCAGCAGGGTTGAGCCGGCGAGCATCGGATCCAGCCAGTCGGTGATCGGCATGCGCCCGTCTCGGGCCCTGACCGCGGTGAAGCCGAGCCAGGCCGCGGCGAAGACCAGGCCCAGGATCAGCGAGTACCCGAGCACACGCGGCGGCGGCTGCGCGGGACGGCCCGCGATGGGGGCAGCGCTCACAAGTCCTCCAGCGGTAGTGAGGTGCGCACGCACCTCATTTTTCGCTTGGTACTGTGGTGCGCGCTCACCTCACTTGTCAATCCGGGGAGATCACCGATGGCTCCACCCGCACGCCGGCGCATCCTCGACGCCGCCGCCCGGCTGCTGCGCGAACGCGGCCTGGCCAGGCTCACCACGCGCGAGATCGCTCAGGCCGCGGACGCCGCCGAAGGCAGCATCACCAAGAACTTCGGCGGCAAGATCGGCCTGCTGATCGCGCTGCTGTCGCAGGAACTGCCGGAGCTGCGGGCCTGGCAGCAGGCCGCCACCCCGCCCGGGCAACGGCCGATGCGCACCGTGCTCGTCGATCTGCTGGAGCGCGGGATCGCCTTCTACACGGCGTCGCTGCCGCTGGTGGCCGGGGCCGCCGCCGACCAGGAGCTGTTCGCCGCCTACCAGGAGACCAACCGCCAGCACGGCACCGGCCCCCACCTGGCTCTCGACCAGATGGCCCGCTATCTGGCCGAGTGCCAGAAGGCCGGCGAGCTCCCGCGCGGCGCCGAGCCGTACACGCTCGCCCTCATCCTGTGCGGCACCGCACACTTCGAGGCGTACACCGGATACGTCTCAGGCCCCGGCGCCCTGCCGGGCGAGCGCACCGACCGGCTGGCCGCCACAGCCGATCTGATCCTCGGCCGGTCGAAAGCCTGACCAGCCATGATGGCCGCGGCCTTGGTGCGGCATCACCTGGCTGATCCACGTCACCCCGGACGGCGGGCGTGGACAGCGCGTTGCCCGTCGTCAGCCGGACCTTCCGCTGACGGAGGAAGGTCAGTGCCCGCTTCGGGCCTCAGCCCGTCGGCACCGGCCGGGCCGGGCGTTCGCCGGGGAGGATCGCGGCGGGCGATCGGCCGCAGCGCGTCCACGACGGCGAGCCGTTCGGCCAGCCCCGTGGTGAAGCTGGGGTTTTCGGCGTGGCCGTACCCGTAGACGGCGGCGGTGTCGATCCAGTTGACGCCGCGCGCGAGCGCGTGCCGAGTTCGATCACGTCAGGCCTGCCGGGTGGGGTAGACGACGGTCTGGGAGAGGGTGACGTGGGCGGGGCGCAAGGCCGTGAAGGCGACCACCTCGGCCACGTCGTCGGGCGAGAGCCACTCGAACGACTCGCGGGCCTGGGCGACCCAGGCGTTGACGCCCTCGTCGGTGACGTGGCCCTGCAGCTCGGTGCTCGTCATGGCGGGCTCGACGATGCTCACCCGCACACCCTGGGGTCCGAGTTCGGCGCGCATGGTCCTGGACAGGTGGCTGACCGCCGCCTTCGTGGCGTTGTAGACGGCCATGTACGGAAAGACGACGTGCGACACCATCGAGGACATGTTGACCAGGTCCGCGGGGCGTCCGTGCGCCGCGGCGGCCAGCAGGTCGGGCAGGAAGGCGTCGATGACGTTGAGCACGCCGCGCACGTTCACGTCGACCTCGCGCTGCCAGTCGGCGGTCTTGCGCGCATGAACGGCGGAGGGCAGCATGACGCCGGCGTTGTTCACCACGAGGTCGACGGCACCGAACGTGGCGTGGATCCGCCCGGCCGCCTCGGCCAGCGACGCACTGTCGGTGGTGTCGGCGGCGACGGCCAGGGCGTCGCCGCCGGTCGTCTTGATCTCCTGGGCGAGGTCGTCGAGCCGGTCGCGGCGGCGGGCCACGAGGGCCACCTTCGTGCCCCTGGCCGCGAGCAGCCGGGCAGTCGCCGCTCCGATACCGCTGGAGGCTCCCGTGATGACGGCGACGCGGGCGGTGAGAGTCATGTGTCTCGTACTCCTGATGAGTGAAGGGTGTTGCGTGTGCCCCTGAACTCTCGCGTTTCGCCCATTCGCGAAAAACCGTCCATTTAGGAATAATTGATCAGTCGGAGTGAACAATCGGGAGGCGCGGTGGTCCTGGAGCGGAGCGAGATCGAGACGTTCCTGACGCTCGCCCAGGAACTGCATTTCGGCCGCACCGCCGACCGGCTCCTCGTCTCCCGCGCCCACGTCAGCCAGACCATCCAGAAGCTGGAGCGCCGCGTCGGCGTTCCCCTGTTCGAGCGGACCACTCGGCAGGTACGGCTGACGCCGATCGGCGCGCAGCTACGTGACGGGCTCGCCCCGGCCTACGCCCAGATCAGGTCCACCTTCACCACGGTGGTCGAGGCGGCTCGCGGCGTCACCGGCTCCCTGAGCGTCGGCTTCCTGACCGCCGCCACCGGGCAGCTGGCGCTCAAGGCGGCCGAGCTGTTTCGCGAACGCCATCCGGACTGCGCGGTCGACGTGCAGGAGGTGCAGATCGGGGCTGTCCTCGACCCTTTGCGCGACGGGCAGGTCGACGTGATGCTGACCTGCTTCCCCGTGCTGGAGGAGGAGTTCACCCAAGGACCCGCCCTGATCTCCGAACCGGCGGCGCTCGCGGTGTCGGCACGGCATCCGTTCGCCCGGCGCGACTCGGTGTCGGTCGAGGATCTGGCGCGCGACAAGGTCGTCCAGGTTCCCGCGTCCATCCCGGAGTACATGCGCGCCGCCCGTCACCTGCATGTGACGCCCGGCGGCAGGACGGTTCCCGCCGGACCGGTGGCCGCCACCTTCCAGGAGGTGCTCACGCTGGTCGGCGCGGGCCAGGGCATCTTCCCGTGCGGGTCGCTGAGCGCGCGTTACTACGCGCGGCCCGACGTCGTGTACGTCCCCATCCACGACGGGCCGACGCTGGAGTGGGGCCCGATCTGGCGCACCAGCACCGTCACCACACGCATCAGGGCCTTCGTCCAGGCCGCCACCGACACACTCATCTGACACCGGCCCCCTCCACGCCTCACCTCACCCGGCGAGGCGGTGGACCAACCACCGCCGGGTCAGGCGGGCGTCATCGGCGCACCATGACCCAGTGCTGGTCACTGCCGGAACGGCCGCACGTCACCGCGAAGACCTCCCACGGACGCCGCACATTGTGGTGCAGGCACAGGTTGCGCAGGTGCTTCCACCTGATCTGGACGACCGTGTCCCACCCGCCCTCCTTGACCACCGGGAAGGTGAATTGCTGACGCTTGTCGCCGCTGCACGGCCCCACCTGCACCGCGGTGCCCTTGGGCGCCCCCAGGCAGTACGTGCGACCGCGGTAGGTGATGGCGAGCTGGGAGCGGGCCGTGCGCTTCCACAGATAACCGTCGAACTTCGTGGACGGGCAGTGGTTCGCCTGGGCGCGGAAGCCCAGTTCGGCCGGGGTGCGGTCCGCCGCGTAGGTCAGGCAGCGGTCGTCGTTCCTGATCAGGTAGGTCTTCGGGGCCGCCAGGGCGGGAGAGGGGACGAGCGCGGCGGAGATGACCAGGGCGAGGACGGCCGCGGTCGCTGATCGTCTGCTCATGGCATGGCATGCTACGACGACCTTCCGGGCGCGAGGCGCCGTCGTCATTCTCGGTGCGAGTCCGGCGGACCGTAGCGGCTGAGGAACGTGGTGACCGCTTCCTCGCGCTGCCGCGCGAGCTCGCCGTCCTCCGGCGGTTCGGAGTGCGCCGCGAGCGTGAGGCGGTTGAGCGGGTCGCCGAGAACCAGCCAGGTGAACTGTTGCGCCGCCACGAGCGCGTCGTCGGCTTTGATCAGCCCCCGCGTCGCCAGGGCGGCGAGCGCGTCGGCGAGTAGTCGAGTGTTCCGGGTCCAGCTGCGTACGACATAGTCGGCGGCGACGTCCGGGAACCGTGCGGACTCCGTGGCGACCAGCGATCGCATGCGCAGCACCGGCTCGCTCAGCACGCCCGCGTGCAGTACGTGCGCGAGCCGCAGCAGGCCGGCCCGGATGTCCGTGGACTCCGCCAGCGCTTCGGTGTGTGGTCGCATGGCGTCGTAGCCGCGGTCGACCCAGTCACGGACCACCGCCGCGTACAGCCGCTCCTTCGAAGGGTACTCGCGATAGAGCGTCTGTTTCGAGATCCGGGCCTGGGCTGCCACCTGATCCATCGTCGCCCCGGGATATCCCCGGGTGAGGAACACGTCGCGGGCGATCGCCAGCAGGTCCGCGCCGCCACTGCCGCCTGGGCGCCCGCGTGGTCGCGTTCGTGCCTCTGCCGACATCCGACCTCCTTAGTACTTGACAGTACTATAACCCGAAAAATATAGTACCCATCAGTACTGAAAGGGGTGCCAAGATGCTCGCTCTGGGAATCGCCCTGTCCGCGATAGCGGCATTCATCGTCAGTTCCGTCTACTACGCCCTGGCCACGCCGTTCGAGCGGCGCCGGCTGGGTGATGCGGCGCTCGACCGGGGACGTCCGGTGCCGTGGAAAGCAGCAGTGGAGTTGCTGCGCACCGCCCTCGTCGCCGGCGTGTTCGCCTGGATCGCGGCACAGGCGAACCTGCTGGGCTGGCCCTCGGCGATGCTGCTGGCTCTCGTCGCGTGGCTGGGCTTCCCGGTCATCCTGCTCACCGGCTCGGTGCTGTGGGAGCGCGTGCCGGTGGTCACCGCCGTCCTGCACGCCGGGGACTGGCTGCTGAAACTGCTGCTCATCGGAGCCGTGCTCGGCGTCCTGCACTGACAACCCGACGACAACCCGAAAGGAACCATCATGAACGCCGACCACCCGAAGTCCGGACCGCTCGACCGCGAGTTCACCGCCACGCTCGTGCGGAGCCCGGCCAGGGCCGGATGGACCTATGTCGTCATGGCCGACTCGGCCACCTACTTCGGCACCCGCGGTCTCGTCAAGGTGACCGGCGAGGTCGACGGCCATCCGTTCACCAGCTCGTTCATGGCTCTCGGCGACGGCACCCACAAGCTCCCCATCGCCGCCCCGTTGCGCCGTGCCCTCGGCAAGGGCGCCGGGGACACCGTGACCGTACGACTCATCGAGCGTCTCTAGTCCCTGGACGATCTGTTCCAAGGGGTAGCGGTCTCCGGCGACTCTCCGTCCGCGGGTCGGGCAGGTCCAGCAGGTCGAGGAAGGCGGTCGCCGCCGGGGTGCGTCCGACGCCGCTCCAGATGAGGTACTCGACGCGCATGGGCGCGTCGGTGATCTCGATGGTGGCCAGACCGGTCAGCTGGGGGACGTAGGCCGAGGGCAGCAGCGCGATCGCCAGCCCCTTCCGTACGAGCCGGGCCATCATGAAGTCCGCGGTGGTGACCTCGAACGCGACCTCACGGCTCAGACCCGCGGCGGCGAACGCCTCGTCCGACTGCGCCCGCGCGGCCGAGTGCGGCGGCAGGTCGATGAAGGTCTCGGTGGAGAGCCGGGCGAGGTCGACGGCCGGCTCGCCCGCCAGCGGGTGGTCAGGGGCGACGACGGCGACCAGCCGGTCGCGGGCGAGTTCGCGGCTGTTGACGCCCACCGGTCGCGCGCTGGTGGGCAACCCGAGGAAGGCGACTTCGATCTTGCCCTGCCTGACCTGCTCGGTGAGCTCGTCGCTGCCGCCGATGCGGATGTTCAGCTGGACCTGGGGATATCTGTCGCGGAACCGGCTCAGCGCGTCCGGGATGTCGACGGCGGCCACGGTGG
Source organism: Nonomuraea antri (assembly GCF_013283785.1). Taxonomy (GTDB): domain Bacteria; phylum Actinomycetota; class Actinomycetes; order Streptosporangiales; family Streptosporangiaceae; genus Nonomuraea; species Nonomuraea antri. The sequence continues at coordinate 62,353 of NZ_JABCPZ010000006.1, read as the reverse complement.
GGATGAGGCCGAGGGCGAGCCTGCCGCGCACCTCGCCGGTCGCCGCCGCGACGTCGGCGATCGCCCGCTCCGCGGCGTTGAGGCTCTCACGGGCCGCGGCCACGAAAGCCCTCCCTGCCGGGGTGATGCGCACATGGCGGCTGGTGCGATCGAACAGCCGCGCGCCCAGTTCCCGTTCGAGGCTCGCGATCTGGCGACTCAACGCCGACTGGACGACCAGGCACTGCTCCGCCGCCCGGGTGAAGCTGTTCGTCTCGGCGACGGCGAGGACGTAACGCATCTGCTGGAGCTCCATGGATCAATGATGGTTCGGCATCGCTGGAGTGACAACATTGCGTTGGACTCATTGATGGGCGCACCGCGAGACTCGAGTCGTGGACGGGGTCGTCACCACCGTCGTCACTCCGGGGCCGTGACCGCGAACCCGGCTTCTCCTGCTCTCGCACTTCTCCCCCGCTCGTACGGGAACCTTCATAAGGACACGCATGACCACCGTCAGTACTGAACCGCGCTCGCAGTTCCGGGCGTGGCTGGGCGTCGCGGCCATCACCGCGAGCTTGTTCGTCTTCGTCACCACCGAGCTGATGCCCGTCGGACTGCTCACCCCGGTCAGCGCGGGACTGTCCGTCTCCGTCAGCCTCGCGGGCATGATGGTGACGCTGTACGGCATCTCCGCGGGCGTCGGGGTGCCGTTCCTGGTCGCGTGGAGCCGCAGGGTGAACCGCCGTGCCCTCCTCGCCACGCTGCTGGCGATCATGGCACTCGGCAACCTCGTCACGGCCGTGTCGCCGAACTTCCCGATCGTCCTGGGCGCCCGGCTCGTCACCGGATTCGCGCACGGCGTGTTCTGGGCGATCGGCGTCGCCATGGCGATGCGGCTCGTCCCCGGCGAGAAGGCCGGCAAGGCCGCAGCGGTGGTGCTCTCCGGCATGTCGATCGCCACCGTCGTGGGCATGCCGCTGGGCACGTTCATCGAGAGCCTCACCGACTGGCGCACCACGTTCCTCATCTGGAGCGGTCTGAGCCTGGCGGCGCTCCTCGCCGTCGTGCTCACGCTTCCGTCGCTGCCGTCCCAGAGCGCCATCCCGGTGCGTGAGGTGTTCACGCTGCCGATCCGGAACGTACGGCTGCGGGTCGTGATGATCACTGTCGCGCTGTACGTGCTCGGGCACTTCGGCGCGTACACGTTCATCCGCCCCTTCGTGGAGCAGCGTGCCGGGCTGTCGGCGGCGTGGGTGACCGGGCTGCTGATCGTCTTCGGGGTCGGCGGCGCGGTCGGCAACTTCGTCGCCGGGCACACGGTCAACAGGAACATGCGCGCGACGTTCGTCGTGGCCTGCACCGGTCTCGTCGCCGCGCTGCTGCTGCTCCTGGCGATCGGCGGCAGCCCGGCGGGCCTGGCGGTCGCCGTGGTGGTGTGGGGGGTGTCCTTCGGCGCCGCCAACCTCTGCCAGGTCAACATGATGCTCGCCGCCGCCCCGGACACCTTCGAGGCCGCCATGTCGCTCAACACCATGGGCTACAACATCTCGATCGCACTCGGCGCGCTGCTGGGCGGACTGTTCGCGGACGGCTTCGGGACCACGGGCGCGGTGTGGTTCGGCGTCGCGTTGACGGTGACCGCGCTGCTGACCGCCTTCGGCTCGCACCGCGACGCCGCGCACGCCTGAGAGAGGCGAACACGTGAACACCAGCACGCACGGCCGGGCGATCCGCGTGACGGCACTGGACCACATCGTCCTGAACGTCGGGAACGTCGACCGCTCGCTGCGGTTCTACCGCGACGTCCTGGGCCTCGACGCGGAGCGGGTCGAGGAGTGGCGGCGCGGCCAGGTCTCCTTCCCCTCGGTCCGGATCAACGCGGCCACCATCATCGACCTCGTCGAGCGTCCGCGCGGTGAGTCCAACGTGGACCACATCTGCCTGGTCGTGGCGCCGCTCGACTGGCCGGCGATCATCGACGCCGGGGTGCTCGACGTGGTCCAGGGCCCGGTCGTCCGCTCGGGCGCGCGTGGCGACGGCCGGTCGGTCTACGTCCGCGACCCCGACGGCAACACCGTCGAACTCCGCTGGTACCCGCAGGACCTCGGCGAGCCGCCGCTCGACGGCGAGCTCGTGCGCGACCCGGCCGCTCGCGAGCGGGCCGCGGCCGACTTCGGCCACGTCGTGCGCACCGTCCCCGAGGCGGTGCTCCGCCCCGGCTCGGCCGCGGACGTCGCCGCCGTCGTACGGTGGGCGGCCGGCGCCGGCAAGCAGGTCGCCGCCCAGGGCGCGCGGCACTCGGTGTACGGCCGCGCCCAGGTCGGTCGCGGCGCCGTCATCGACCTGTCCGGACACAACACGATCCACCACGTCGACGTGGACCGGATCGTCGTCGACGCGGGCGCGACCTGGCGCGACGTCCTCACAGCCGCGCTCCGCGACGGCCGCACCCCACCGGTCCTCCCCGAATACCTGGACCTGACGATCGGCGGCACCGTCACCGTCGGCGGCGTGGGCGGCACCAGTTGGCGGCACGGCGTCCTGAGCGACTCGGTGCTCGCACTCGAGGTCGTCACCGGCGACGGAATCGCCCGTACCTGCTCACCCGACCAGCACCAGGACCTGTTCGACGCCGTACGCGCCGGACTCGGCCAGGTCGGCATCATCACGCGGGCGACCCTGCGGCTGACGGCGGCACCCGCGGCCGTCCGCAGGTACCAGCTCGTCTACTCCGACCTCGGCACGATGCTCACCGACCAGCGCCGGCTCCTCGACGAGGCCAGGTGGGACTACCTCCATGGCTTCGCCGTCCCCGGCCGGGAAGGCGGCTGGACCTACCTCGTCGACGGGTCGGCGCTGTTCTCCGACGTGGCGCCCGACGACGACGCCATGCTCGCGGGACTCGCCGACGACCGCGCGAAGGCGACCATCGGCACACACGACTACCGCGCCTACACCGACCGGTTCACGGCCTTGGAGAACACGCTGCGCGACGCCGGGCGCTGGGATTCCCCGCACCCCTGGCTGTTCACCTTCGTCGGTGCGTCCCGCGCGGGTGCGGTCCTGGCCGAGACGCTCGCCGGGCTCACCGTCGGCGACCTCGGCGATCACGGCGTCGTCTCGATCCTGCCGCTGCGGACGGACGCCGTGCGCAGCCCGATGTTCCGGCTCCCCGCGGAGCCGGTCGCGTTCACGATGAACCTCATGCGAATCCCGGCACCGGGCCCCGCTCGCTTGGTGGCCGGCATGGTGGCCGACAACCGTGCCGTGTACGAGCGGGTCATCGCGGCGGGCGGCACGCTCAACCCGGTCAGCGCCCTGCCGATGTCCGCCCGCGACTGGCAGGCTCACTTCGGTCCGGCGTGGGACCGGCTCGCCGCCGCCAAGCGGGCGTACGACCCGGGGCGCGTCCTCACCCCCGGCTACGAGGTGTTCCCGAGACGGGACAAGTGATGACCTTTGCCACCGGCGCATCGACGGCCGATCAGATCATCGGTGACGACGGGGGCGTCACAGGAGGGCTCTGGCGGTGTCGGCGGCGGGGTGGCCGAGTTCTTCGAGCAGGAGGAGCGCTGCTTGGGCGTGGGTACGGGCCAGGGCGGTGTGGCCGAGCGCGTGACGGGCCTTGGCCAGGCCGAGGTGGCCGTGGGCGGCTTCGTGGGGATCGTCGACCTCCGTGGCCAGGGCGAGTGCGGCGTCGTGATCGAGGAGCGCTTGATCGTGGTCGCCCATGGCGTGGGCGGCGGCGCCCAGAGCGTTGAGCGTCTCGGCCTGCAGGTGCGGGCCGAGGTCGCGGCTGATCGCGTAGGCGCGCTCGAGTGCGTGGCGGGCGGCGTCGTGCTCGCCCTGGTCACGGTGGAGGTCACCGAGGGAGAGCTGGGTGTTCCACAGGCCCACCGGGCTGCCGATCTCGTGGTGGATCCGCTGGGCCTGCTCCAGGTGGTCGCGGGCCAGGTCGGGCTTGCCCAGGTGGCCGTAGATCCGGCCCACGTCTATCAGGAGGACGCCCGTGCCGACGCGGTTGTCCGCCGCCTGGAAGAGGTGCAGCGCCTGTTGGTAGTGGTCCTGGGCGTCATGAAGGTCGCCTTGGCGTTCGAGCGAGTGACCCAGGTAGTGATGTCCCACCGCCTCGCCCTCCGGGTCACCGGCGGCCCGGCAGGTGGTGATGGCCTCGAAGGCGTACTGGACGGCCTGGTCCACGTTGCCCATGGCGTGGTGGGTTCTGGTCAGGTCGGCGAGGGTGCGGCCCTCGCCGCGCCGGTCTCCCGCCCGCCGTACTGCCGCGAGGGTTTGCAGATGGAGGGTGAGAGCGGCGCCGCGGCGGCCGCGTTCCTCCAGGTACGGGAACAGGGTCGTGGACAGGAAGAAGGCGTGCGTGTGCCAGCCGTGTTCCGCCGCGTACGCACCGACGGCCAGCAGGACGGGCAGTTCCGCGTCCAGCCAGGCCATGGCTTCGGCGCGGCCGGACAGGGGCGGCGTCGGCAGGCGCGGCGGCGGCTCGTACGGAACCGGCAGTGCCCGGTCCGGGTACTTGAGGTCGGCGGCCATGCCCGTGACGTGGGTGTAGAAGGCGAAGAGCCGGGTCAGGGCGGCCTTTCCGGCGTCGTCCTGCTCCTCCTGGCCGGCCGCTGACCTGGCGTGGTCGCGCAGCAGGTCATGGAAGGTGTAGCGGCCCGGTTCCTGCTGGAGGAGCATGTGCGCGTCGAGCAGGTCCTCCAGGAGCGACTCGGCCCGCGTGACGCTCAGGTCGGCGAGCGCGGCGGCCGCGTAGGCGTCGATGTCCTGGCCGGGGTGCAGGCCGAGCAGGCGGAACATGCGGCGATGATCGGAACTCAGCTGCTCGTACGACAGCGCGAAGGCGGCCGCGACCCCCCGTTCCGCGGTGGCCAGTTCGTCCAGGCGGCGGCTCTGGTCGCGGAGCCGGGCGGCGAGGTAGTCCACCGTCCAGCGGAGACGGTGCCGCAACCGCGCGGCGGCGATGCGCACGGCCAGCGGCAGGAACCCGCACAGGCGCAGGACCTCGGCGACGGCGGCGGGCTCCTGCCGCGCTCGCGGCCCGACGACGCCGGTGAACAGCTCGACCGCGTCGCGCTCCGAGAGCACGTCGACGGACAAGGCGTGGGCGCCGTCCAAGTCGATCAGCCTGCGCCTGCTCGTGATCACGGCCATGCTGCCGGAACCGCCGGGCAGCAGCGGCCGGACGTGCTGGGCGTCGGCGGCGTTGTCGATGACGACCAGGGCGCGCAACCCCGACAACTCGCCACGCCACAGCGCGGCACGTTCCGAGGTCCCCGGCGGTATGCGCTCCGCGGGCAGGCCGAGCTGGCGCAGCAGGATCTCCAGCGCCTCGCCGGGATCGACGGGATCACGTCCGGCGGTGTGGGCCTGCAGGTCGACGAAGAGCCCGCCGTCGGGGAAACGCTCGGCGAGCAGGTGCGCCGCGTGAACGGCCAGCGTGGTCTTGCCGATGCCCGCCATGCCGTCGATCGTCACCACGCTGACCCCGTCGGGCAGCGTGGTGAGCCGGTCGAGCTCGGCTCGCCGCCCGGCGAAGTCGGGCACGTCGTACGGCAGGAAACTCACCACCGCGGGACGGTCGTCCCTCAGCACCGTCTCTTCGACGGCCGTGAACTCCCGGCTGGGGTCCAGCCCCTGCTGCTCGGCCAGGGTCGCCCGGTAGTCGCGCGCGGCCCGCAGCGCCTCCGCCTGACGTCCCGATCGATGCAGCGCCAGCATGTACTGCCCGCGCAGCCGCTCTCTGAGCGGGTGGCGGGCCACCTCCGCGGCGAGCTCGTCGAGCAGTTCGGCATGCCGCCCGGCCGCGAGTTCCAGCTCCGCCAGCCGTTCGACGGCCGTCAGCCGTTGTTCCTCCAGCAGGGCCCTGGTTGCGGGCACGTAGTCGGCCTGCACGTCGGACAGCGCCTGCCCGCGCCAGAGCCCCAGCGCCTGACGGATCTCCTCGCTGTCGCCCGCGGCCAGCCGCCTGAACTCGTGGACGTCCACCTGCCCCGGCTCCGGCACCGCGGCATAGCCGGCGGGACGCGTCCGCACGACGTCCTCGGCCTGCGCCGCGCGCAACATCCGGCGTATCACCATCACCGACGCCTGGACCTGGGCCTTGGCCGTGTCCGGTGGAGTCGGGCCCCACATCGCCTCGATCAGCTGGTCCGTGCTCACCGTGCGTCCCGCGTGCAGCAGCAGGTAGGCGAGCATCGCGCGATGCCGAGGCGCTCCCCCCAGCGTGTGCTCTTCGGTGCTGACCTCCACCGGGCCCAGGAGTGAAAAACGCATAGAGGTCATATGGGCGAATGTATCAACGCCCTCATTCAGTATTTCCCCAGGTCTCATGACGTACAGGACAGGAGCGCACATGAGCGGAGAGGTGCTGATCTCGGGCGCGGGTGTCGCGGGCATGTCGCTGGCGTACTGGCTCCATCGGCAGGGCTACGCGGTGACCGTGGTGGAGAGCGCCGCCGCGCTGCGCGGCGCCGGCCACGCGGCCGGCTTCCGCGGCGCCGCGATCGGCGTCCTGGACGGCATGGGCCTGTTGTCGCAGATGCGTGACCACGCCACGGAGATGGGCGCGATCGCGCTGATCGACGCCGACGGGAAGCCGGCCGGTGAGCTGCCCGTCAGGACGGTCGCCGGCGACCTGGAGGTGCTCAAGGCCGATGTGACGCGCATCCTGCACAGCAGCACCGCCGACGACGTCTCCTACGTCTTCGACGACTCGATCACCGCGATCTACCACGACGAGGACGGCGTCGGCGTCGCCTTCGCCAGGGCGGCCGGGCGCAGGTTCGACCTGGTGATCGGAGCCGACGGCGTCTACTCCAACGTGCGCCGCCACGTCTTCGGTCCCCATCGCGACTTCGTGCGGCACCTGGGCATGTCGGGCGTCGGCTTCACCACGGCCAACCGGCTGGGACTCGACCGCGAGAGCCTGCTGTACCGCGCGCCGGGCAGGTGCGTCCACCTGTTCAGCGCCGGCAACCCGAACAGGATGACCGTGAGCCTGTGGGTCGCCACCCACTCCCCCGACGTCGACAGGCTCGACCGCGACACGCAGGAACGCCTGGTCCGCGAGCGCTTCGCCGGCGTGGGCTGGGAGGTGCCGCGGCTGCTGAAGGAGATGCGGCTGGCTCCCGACTTCTCCTTCTCCTCCGCCTGCCAGATCATCATGGACCGCTGGTCATGCGGCCGCGTCGTCCTGGTCGGGGACGCCGCGTACTGCGCGGCGCCGACGACGGGCATGGGCGCCTCCCAGGCGCTGATCGGTGCCCATCTGCTGGCGGCCCGTCTGATGGAGACGGCGGGCGACCATACGGCGGCGTTTCCCGCGTACGAGCGCGAACTGCGTCCGTACATCGCCGAGAACCAGGCGAAGGGCGCGGAAGCGGCGAAAGCGTTCGCCACCTGACGGAAGGCCGCCTGGCTGAAGCGCCATTACGGCGATCGTCACCGCCTGCGCGCATGACCTTTCATGACTGATCTCAAGGAGAACACCGTCATGTCCATCACGCTTGACCACCGGGACGCCCGCACCGTGGCCGAATTCGCCGACCGGGTGCCGCCTGCCGTGAACGCCTTCATGAGGCTGTTCGAGAAGCAGGCCCCGGCGAGACCGGCGTCTTCCGCCGCGCCGTCCTGGCCGCCACCCGGGGAGAGCCGAGGCCCACCGTGGCCGACCTGACGCCTGATTCCCCCTCCATGGGACGTCGCCGGGTCACATTCGATCACTCCCCGTCACGCAGAGAAAGCCGAACGTATGCAACCACATCCCCGTCGCTGGCTGATCCTGATCGTGCTCTGCCTGAGCACGCTGGTCCTGGTCATCGACAACATGGCGCTCACCGTCGCCGTGCCCGCCCTGGCGGGCGATCTCGGCGCCACCTCGCAGGACATCCAGTGGATCCTGGAGTCCTACATGCTGGTCTTCGCCGGCCTGCTGCTGACCGCCGGATCCCTGTCCGACCGGTACGGCCGGCGCAAGCTCATGGTCATCGGCCTGGTGCTCTTCGGGGCCGCGTCGCTGGCCGCCACCTTCGCCGCCGATCCCGGGCAGCTGATCGCGGCCCGTGTCGCGATGGGCGTCGGCGGCGCGATGATCATGCCCAACACCCTGTCGATCCTGATGGTCGTCTTCCCCGACGAGGCCGAACGCCGCAAGGCCATGGCCGCCGGGGCCGCCTTCGCCGTCCTCGGCCTGATCGGCGGGCCGGTCGCCGGTGGCGCGCTGATCGCCTCGCTCGGCTGGGAGGCGGTCTTCTGGATCAACGTCCCCGTCGCGCTGCTGGCCATCGTGGCCGCTCTGACCCTCATGCCCGAATCCAAGGGCTCCGCCGCCAAGCCCGACCCGGTCGGCGCCGTCCTGTCCGTGATCGGCATGTCCGCCCTGGTCTGGACGATCAATGAACTCGCGCACGGCATCGCCTGGATCCCGCTGATCGTCGCTGTCGTCGCCCTGGCCGCCTTCATCGGCTGGGAACTGCGTACCGAGCACCCGATGGTCCCGCTCAAGCTCTTCCGCGACCGTGACTTCTCGGGCGGCAGCCTGTCGCTCACGCTGGTCCAGATCGGCAGCGGCGGCATGCTGCTGGTGCTGACGCAGTACATGCAGTTCGTCCTCGGTTACACGCCCGCCCAGGCCGGACTGGCCTTCATCCCGATGGTCATCGCCTCGGTGGCCTTCAACGGCCTCGGCGCGGCCCTCGGGGGCAAGCTCGGCAACCGCACCACCGCCGTGCTCGGCATGCTGGTGATGGCCGGCGGGTTCGCCGTGCTCGGTCTCTCGACTCCCGACAGCTTCGTGGGCCTGGCCGTCGCCCAGGTGGTGCTGGGCGCGGGCAGCGGCCTGGCCGGGCCGACGGCGATCGCCGCGCTGATGGGCGCGGTCCCGACCGAGCAGGCCGGGGTCGGTTCGGCCCTGAACGACACCATCCAGCAGGCCGGCGCCGCGCTCGGCGTCGCCATCCTGGGCAGCCTGGCCACCAGCAGTTTCTCCTCGGCGATGCCGGCCACCGCGCCGGAGGCGGCTCGCCGCTCCGTCGCCGCCGCCGTGGCCGACCCGTCGCTGGCCGACGCCGCACGTCACGCCTACGACGCGGCCATGTCCACCGCGTTCCTCGGGGCCGCCGCCGGGGTGCTCGGCGCCGCCGTACTGGCGCTGTTCCTCCTGCGCGGTCGCGCGGTCAGCTCGCCGTCGCGCCCTGAGGCCGTGTCAGAACTCGCGTCAGTACGGTGACCGGCCCGTATCAGCATGATCCGCGACCTTTGACCTCGACAGCACGACAAACCAATCCGAAACGGGAGTTCACCATCATGACCATCAACCTCACCGACCAGGACAAGCTCACCCTCCGCACCGCCGCATGGGGCGCCGTCTCCCTGATCTCCGCCGCCAGCGCCGGGAACTCGGCCCACAAGGCCGCCACCGAAGCCTCCATCGCGCTCACCTCGGCCACCGGCCTGATCGGACACGTCCTGGCCAAGGCACCCAAGGGCGTGAACTGGGGCAAGACCGTCGCCGAGCTGGCCGACCACGTCCTCCCCGCGCTGACCGCCTCCGCCGCCCTGCTCAAGCAGCAGGCCCCGGACGAGGCCGACAACTTCCGCCGCACCATCCTCGTCGCCATCGAAGCCGCCGGCCACGGCAACCCCAACCCCACCGCCACCGAGATGGCACGCAAGATCACCGAAGCCATCGACGCCGCCTGACCCCCAGAACACCGGAACGAGCACCCATGAAAACCACCAAGATCCTCAGCGCCGCCACGCTCACCGCCGCCCTGCTCACCGGGGCGGCGACCCCCGCCACCGCCACCGCGCCGGACCGGCCCGAACTGCGTCAGGCCATGCAAGCCTTCATCGACGCCGGCTTCACCGGAGTGCAACTACGCGTGAACGACCAGCGGGGCGAGTGGGCCGACAGCGCCGGAGTGAGCAAACTCGGCCACCCCGCCAAACCATCGACGAACGGCCGGTTCTGGACCGGCAGCGTCATCAAACCCTTCACCGCCACCCTCGTCCTCCAGCTCGTCGCCGACGGCAAGATCGCACTGGACGACCCGGTCGCCGGCCACCTGCCCGACCTCGGCCTGGACCCGCGCATCACCGTGAGAATGCTGCTCCAGCACACCAGCGGCCTGTTCAACTACACCGGCGAATACTACGACGACGGCACCGTCGCCCCCGGCATCCCCGCCACCGGTGACGCCTGGCTGAACAACCGCTTCCACACCTACCAGCCGGAAGAGCTGGTGCGCCTGGCGCTGTCCAAGCCGGCCAGGTTCGAACCCGGCACCGACCAGAACTACTCCAACACCAACTACACCCTCGCCCTGCTCCTGATCGAAAAACTCACCGGCCGGTCGTACGCCGAGCAGTTGGAACTGCGGATCCTGCGACCGCTCGGCATGACGGCCACCCGGCAGGCAGGCAACCGCACACAACTCCCCGGCCCCTACGCGCACGCCTACTACAGCTACCAAGGCAAGACCTACGACATCTCCCGGCAGAACCTGTCCCTGCTCGCCGGCGCCGGCGACCTGATCTCCACCACCCACGACCTGACCACCTTCTTCACCGCACTGAACAGCGGCAAACTCCTGCCACCCGCGCTGCTGGCGGAGATGCGCGAACCGTCCGGGAAGCTCAACTACGGGCTCGGAGTGTTCGCACAAGACCTCGGCCCCGGCTGCGGCACCGTCTATCAGCACAACGGCAGCCCACCCCACGGCTACGGCGCCCTCATGTACAGCACCCCCGACGGCAAAACCACCCTGACCGGCTCAGTGACCTGGATCGACTCCGCCACCCGCGGCCCCGTCAAGGACTTCCAGAAACTGCTGGACGAGCTCGTCAAGGAAGTCTTCTGCAACACGCCGACTCGATAATCGGACCGGACGCCATCTACGAGCATCACTTCCGCGTTCCCGATGGCGCCTCTGCACCCTCGTCGGGGCGCTGCGGAGCGGAAGCAGTCGAAGCCGGGCCCGCGTTGGCGGGCTTGGCAACTCGCCCACCGGCCGCGATCACGACATCCCTGCGAATCTGGCCCTGGGCAGAGGCGTTGCGGGTATTGCCCCTTCGCGCCAGGACCGGATTCTGCGCACCGTTGCCCTTGGGATTCACCCCACTCAGGCCCCCGGCGGCCGTCGCCTTCTCGGCGAAGTGCCCGACCTGCCATCCGAAGCCCTTATATCGAGCAGGCGATCGCTCTGCCGCAGTGGTGCCACCGCCTGCGCATCCTCTGAAAATCAGCGACGACATCCAACACGTCAACCGCTGATCACGGAGGACTTTCCAAGACGTCCAACCTAGGGCTGCAAAGAGTCGTGGACCGCCCTCTTCAAGGCTCTCTTGTCGCCCTTCCGCACCGTTCAGTACGTGTTCGAGACAAGTCCCACCCGGTAGGCGAGTACAACCGCCTGTACGCGGTCACGCAAGTGCAGTTTCGCCAGGATGCGTGACACGTACGTCTTCACGGTCTCGGAAGTGATGAACAGTTTCGCGGCGATCTCCGCGTTCGACAGTCCGGCGGCGACCTGTTCGAGCACCTCCAGCTCGCGCGGGGTCAGCGCCCGTACGACCTCCTCCCTGGCCGGTCTGGAGGTGTCGGCGGGACGGAGGCGGTCGGCGAAGTGGCCGATGAGCGAGCGGGTGACGGCGGGAGCCAGCAGCGACTCGCCACGTGCGATGGTGCGCACGCCCTTGATCAGCTCCGCCGGCGGCGTGTCCTTGAGCAGGAAGCCGCTGGCCCCAGCCTTGAGCGCTTCGTACACGTACTCGTCGACGTTGAACGTGGTGACGACCAGCACCTTCGCCGGAACGGCGTTGCCGGGGCCGGCCAGTTGCCGGGTGGCCTCGATGCCGTTCAGGATGGGCATCCGGATGTCCATCACGATGACGTCCGGGCTCAGCCGTCGCGCCGCCTCGATCGCTGCCCGGCCGTCCGCGGCCTCGCCGACCACGTCGATGTCGGGCTGGGCGGAGAAAATGGCGGTGTAGCCGGCTCGCACCAGCTCCTGGTCCTCGCAGACGAGAACCTTGATCGGGGTGTCGGTCATGTCTCACTCCTGGCGGGGATGCGGGCACGTACGCCGAACCCGCCGTCGGGCCGCTGCCCGGTGACCAGTTCGCCGTCGAGCAGACGCACCCTCCGGCGCAGCCCGTCCAGCCCGCGCCCGCCCGACGGCACAGCGGGCATGGCAGGTACGGCGGCCACGGCAGGTCCGTCGGGTGCGGCGGGTCCGTCGTTGGTCACTTCGATGGCGAGGTGATCGGGATGGTGGTGCAGCGTGACCGTGGTGCGGCGGCCTGGCGCGTGCTTCATCGCGTTGGTGAGCGCTTCCTGCACCACCCGGTAGGCGGCCAGCTCGACGTCCCCGGCGTGTGGCCGCCGCTCGCCGTGCTCGGCCAGCTCGGCGGGCTGGCCGGACAGGCGGGCGTTCTCCACCAGGCCGGCGATTCCGGCCAGCGTCGGCGCGCGGTCCGCGCCGCCCGGCCCGCCGGCGGCCATGGCCGTGCTGCCCGACCCGCCTGTGGCTATGGTCGCGCTGCCCGACTCACCTCTGGCGTCGTTCGCGCTGTCCCACTCACCTCTGGCGTCGTTCGCGGTGCCCGGCTCGCCGGTGGCTTCCAGTACGCCGAGCAGGTGGCGCAGTTCCGTCAGCGCCCGCCGTCCGCTGTCGCTGATCGCGGCTAACCCCGCCGTCGTGCCGGTCGTCAACTGTGCCGCGTCCGCCTGGACGACCATGGCGGTCACGTGATGCGTGACCACGTCGTGCAGTTCGCGGGCGATGCGTGCCCGCTCCGCGGCCCTGGCCACGTCCGCGCTGAGCCGTCGGCGCTCGGCCTCCTCCGCCCGCCATCGGCGCATCACCCCGCCGGCCGTCCAGACCACCGCCAAGGTCAGGTAGAACGCCACGAAATCCTGAACCCGGCTGGGCGATCCCAGGCTGTGCAGCACCACCGCCAGCACGGCATAGCCGGCGGTCGACGCCGCGGCGAGGCCGTGACGGAACCGCACCTGATGGGCTCCGGCCGCGTACACCGCCAGATAGAGCCCGATGCTGGCGAAGGTCGGCGGGTAGGACAGCGCCTGGTGCAGTGCGAAGGCGGTGCCGGTGACCGCCAGGCAGACCGCCGGCCATCGGCTGCGTACGGCCAGTGGTGCGGACTGCGCCACGGTCAGCACCAGGGCCGACGCGTCGGACGGCCGCTCGGCGAGATCGCCGATCCGCGCCGCGATGGCCGACAGTGTCGGTACGAATCCCAGCAGTGTGAGCGACGCCGCGAGCACGCTGTCTTTGGCGAAGGCGGAGCGAGTTCGCCAGAAGTCTCGCCAGGAGCGGACAGAACGGACGACGTTCGCGAACACCGGGCAAGTTTACGGCGCAGGCTGGTTCCGCCGTGCTGCCATCCCCCGTGAGAGCTACAGCGAATGTCCGTTCCGGTGGGATGGCATGCCCCGCGCCGCTTCCTAGTCTCGCTGAGGTCGCGGAAATCGCCGCGGCGACTCGATCGAGAGGAACGTGATCATGGCGTCCACGGATCACCCGGCAGACCCCCTCCCGCAGGCCGCCCCTTCGGCGGGCCGGCGCCGGTTGCGCCGGTTCCGCCTTCCCGTCCTGCTGGTCGCCATGTTCGGGGTGATGACCGCGATCGCCGGGATCAACCAGGTCGTCTCGCCCATCCCGATCCTCGCCCTGCCGGTGGGGATCGGCCTGGCCGTCGCCGCCGTGGCCTGCTACCGATGGCTCTGCCGAACCGTCGAACTCCGCTCCGACATCCCCGAACTGCAGAAGCCGGGCAGCCGGGCGCAGCTGTGGCGCGGGACGCTGCTCGGGTTCGGCCTGTTCGCCGGATTGATGGCGCTGATCGCGATGTTCGGGGGCTGGCAGGAGGTGTCCTGGGGTTCCGTCGGCGGGCTCATCGGCGCCGCCGGCATGATGTCGGGCGTCGCGGTCGCCGAGGAACTGCTGTTCCGCGGGGTTCTGTTCCGCATCATGGAGGAACGCATCGGCACGGTGAGCGCGCTGGTCGTATCCACGCTGCTGTTCGGCGCGCTGCACCTGGTCAACCCCAACGCCACATTGTGGGGTGCGCTCTCGATCGCCTTGACGGGCGGGTTCCTGATGACCGCCGCGTACGTCGCCACTCGGTCCCTGTGGCTGCCGATCGGCCTGCACTTCGCCTGGAACTTCACCCAGACCGGGATCTTCGGCGTCACGATCTCCGGGTCGGCCATGCCGCCCGATGGCCTGCTGAACGTCACGCTGTCCGGCCCGTCCGCGCTGACCGGCGGCGCGTTCGGACCCGAGGCCAGCCTGCTCGCCCTGCTGATCTGCCTGGTGCCCACCGTCCCTCTGCTGCGGCGGGCCGCGCGCGACGGCCAGATCCGGCCATCATCGATCGTGTCGAACTGGTCGTCCAGGGGAAGGAACGGCTGACGACGTAGCTGGTGCGACCGTACACCGTCCGGTTGGACCTGGGCAGGCCAGTTCCAGGTCACCGACCTGCGGATGCCACAGCCGCTTGCTGCCGTCGTGGACAGCTCACTGGGTGCGGAACTCGGTGCTGAGCGTGGACGACTCACCGACGAGGTCGCGCAGGGCCCGGTCGTGGGGCTCGCGTCCGGGCTTCGGTACCGAACTGCTTGTCCTGCGGGGTTCGCGCAGGGGTCAGCGCTGCAGGTCGATGATGAGCTTTCCGCGGACGCCGCCGGCTTCGAGTCGTCGGTGCGCCTCTGCGACCTCGTCCATCGGGTAGACGGTGTCGATCACCGGACGGATGTTGCCCGCCTCGGCGGAGGCGGTGAGCTCGGCCATCCGCTCGGGCGAGGGGTTGTTGCTGAAGATCTTCATGCGCCGGGGCGAGAGTGCGGCCCGCAGCCCAGTGGTGACCAGGGAGGTCAGGATGCGGTCGTGGTCGAAGGCGAGCGCGACCATGCGGCCGCGCCGGGTGAGCCGGGCCTGGTAGGCCCCGAGGTCGGTGCCCACGAGGTCGAGGATCACGTCGTACTGTCCGAGGTCCTGCGGCCGGGTGGTGCGGTAGTCCAGGGCCGCGTCGGCGCCGAGTTCGGTGACCCAGTCGAGGTTGCGGGCGCCGGCGAGCGCCGTGACGTGGGCGCCGAGCGCCTTGCCCAGTTGTACGGCGATGCTGCCGACGCCGCCCGCGGCGCCGCGGACCAGGAGCCGTTCGCCGCTGGTGAGGCCGGCCTTGTCGGTCAGGGCGGTCAGTGCGGTGGTACCCGACGAGGGCAGGGCGGCGGCCTCCAGCAGGCTCAGGTTCTTGGGCGCGCGGGCGAGCCGCTGTTCGGGGACGGCGACGTAGTCGGCGATGGCGCCGAAGACGAGGTGCGGCATCAGCCCCCACACCTCCTCTCCCTCCCGCCAGGCGTGCACCCCGGAACCCACGGCGGCGACGCGGCCGGTGAAGTCGACTCCCAGGCCGCGGGGGAATCGGGCGCGGGCGACGGCGCGCATTCTGCCGGCGCGGAAGGCGGCCTCTCCGGCGTCCACGCTCGCGGCGCGGACCTCGACGAGCACCTCTCCCGGCCCAGGCCGGGGCGTGGGCACATCGTGGACGTCCAGCACCTCGGGAGGGCCGAAACGGGTGTATTGGACGGCGCGCATGATCTCTCCCAGTCGGTCGGAACATAAGTGGGCTCGCAGCCCACTTATGACTCGGCTACTCTAACCGGAGCGCCAGCCCACTTGTCAAAACCTGGAGGAGGCCATGCCCCACGCCGCACAGCGACGGCCCCTGCGTGCGGACGCCCAGCGCAACTACGACCGCATCGTCAGCGCGGCCCGGGACGTCTTCGCGCGTGACGGCGCCGGCGCCGCTCTGAAGGAGATCGCTCGCCAAGCCGGGACGGGATCGGCGACGCTGCATCGCCTCTTCCCCTCCCGCCGGACCCTGCTCGAAGCCGTCTTCCACGACCGCGTCGAGGACCTGTGCGCCATGGCGGCCCGACGCGCCGCGGAGAACGAGCCGGGCCCCGCGCTCCTGGCCTGGCTGGGCGACCTCAACGCCTACGCGAGCGCCAGTCGCGGCCTGGCCGCCTCACTGCTGCAGGACGGCCGGGACGCCGACCTGCTGGAGCAGAACGAAGGCTGCCAGGCGATGATCACCAATGCGGTGCGCGGCCTGCTGCGACGAGCACAACAGGCAGGCGCCGTCCGGCCCGGGATTCGCGCCGAGGACCTGCTCGCGCTCATCAACGCCATCTCGCTGGCCACCGAGCATCACGACGACGGCGAGCAGGCGGATCGGCTGCTGGACATCGCGATCCAGGGCATCCGGGGTCAGGCCGTATGACGAGATCCGTCCACGATCGGCGTGACCCGGCCGGGGTGCGCTCGCGGAGCAGCGTCGATCATGGCCGACCGGGACGCGGGGGATGTCAGTGGCGCATGGCAGGGTGGCGTCCATGAATTCGCGCGTGCGTGAAGCCGTCCTCGACGCCGGCCGGGCCCTTGCACTGCCCGAGTCGGTGACCGAGGCGTTCATCCGCCTCCTGCGGCCCTGCGTCTACCTCTCCCCCTTCGGCGAACTGCCGGAAGAGCTGAAGAAGGACGCCCGTCCGGCCGCCCGGGCCCTGGGGGTTCCCCATCTGCCCGAGGACGTGGACGTGCCCTCGTACCGGCCGCACGTGGTGACCATCGACTGCGCCGCCTTACCCGCGGGCGTCCTCGACATCGACTTTCCCGCCGACGGCCACCTGATCGTTCTCGCCGAAATCACCGACGATCCGGAGGACGGCGTCGTCATCCATCTGCCGCCGGGTACCGAGACCGTCGAACGACACTCGCAGCAGACTTCTCACGAGCCGTTCCCGCTCTACGCGGTGCCTGGCCTCACCAGGCCCGTCGATCTCCGCTGGGCTCAGGTCGCGGAAGCGGCCGACTACGCCGGGGGCGACGCCGAGCGGGCCCGCCTCGTGACCAAGCTGATCGACGCGATCGGGGAGGTTCCCGACGTCCGGTGGAGATACGACATCCAGCTCGGCGGCTACTCCCGTGCCTTTCACAACCCGGTGGAAGGCCGCGGAAGGACGTTGTTCCTCTCCATTCCGGAGAGCACGGACTTCGGGGACGGCTGCATCACCCTCGTCTCGGGGACCCCGGAGCAGATCGCGGCGCGCCGGTACGACGAACTCGAATTCGACGTCGAGAGCTGACGTCTCCAGGACGGGCAGGTGCGACGCTCATCGGCTCACTCATCCCCCGTGGTCATCCTTGGACCGGCTTGTGGCGGCGAAACACCCGGTTCAGCACGCGCGCACTGCGCTCCGATGTCATCGTGCGCACGGCGGCCGCTCGTCCTCGGTCTGCTCGGCGACCCGTCATGGGGGCGAGGGCGTTGCTGCTTCCGTCCGGCGCGAGCGTTGCTGCTTCCGTCCGGCCCCCGGGCGAGTCGCTGTGGAGCGGCGCGCGCGGGGTCGTATCCGCGTACCGGTCGTGCGGTCCCTCCGCGCGGGGGATCGTCATGAATCCTTGGCATCGGGTCCATGCTCAGGGCGGAACGGCAGCACCTTCCTGCGCTGGACCAGTTCCCCGTACGGCCCCTGCGTGCCGGCTGGAAGCGTGGCCAGCCAGAGGACGTCCACGGCGGCCTCGTCAGGGGTGAGCACTCCGGTCCAATCGGTGAACCACGGGCGTGACGCCTCGGTGTCCACCAACCCCGGACAGACCGCATTGATCAAGATGCCGCGACGGCGATCCCATTCACGTGCCGCGATCTTCACCGCCGCCACCTGCCCGATCTTGGACGGCGGGTTGATCCAGCTCGGCCAGCCCGCCTCGCCCGCCCGGCCCGCCTCGACCTCGGTCGCGTAGTCGTCCATGACCTGGGCCAGATCCCGCAGGGTCATGTGGTCGACGTCGAAGTGATGCCACAGCCGTGGCGACAGGCTGTCCAGCGTGCCGAACGAACTGGCCACCACGAGGAACCGGGCGGCGTCATTGAGCAGGGGGCCGAAAGCCTCGATCATTCGATGCGCGCCGTGATTGTTGGTGTCGACGAATGCCCGCACCTGCTCGGAGTCGGGCACATCGGGAGAGATGCGAGCGGCCGCGTTCGAGATGACCACGTCGATCCCGCCGTGCCGGTCCGCGACCAGCTGTGCGGCCTCACGCACGGACCGGTCGTCCTGTACGTCGATCAAGACCGGCTCCGGCGCGAGTCCTTCGGCGCGCAGTGACTCCACCGCCGCCGATCCGCGTCCCTCGTCGCGGGCGCCCAGATAGATCGTCCCGTCAGGGAAGCTCTGGCACAGGCCACGCACCAGGGCCAGGCCCAGACCTTGATTGGCGCCGGTCACCAACGCGATCATCCGCTCTCCCATCACGCGAATCGCTCATCGGCCGAACGCGTCCTTCGAACTTCAAGGACCGTCGCGGGAATCGCTTGTGTTCCAGGAAACTTCGGCGCAACTGGGCGTTGACCGCCTCCAAGGGGGTACGGCGGGCAAAGCCTGCCGTACCCCCAAGAGTACTCGCCAGAAGATCTTGTCCAGATGATCGTGTCAAGTGACGTCACACCGCGGGCACCTTGGTCACGGCGCCACGGTCGGCATGGTTTCTGCTGGTCAGTGGGCTTCTGCAGGCCCTAGCCCTCGGACGGGAGAGCCAGGGCCGTGACGTCCTCGGCAGGTGCTCAGCCCGGGACGGAGAGGTACACCTCGGCCAGCGTCGCCACGCTCATGGTGAAGCCGCACGTCAAGGCTTGCCCTGAGCAGGGGCCCTGCCTCCACTCCGTGGTGTGGGCGGGGGCGGTCAGCGTCACCTTCGTGTCCTTGGCCACCTGCCACGAGCATTCCTGGACGGCGTTGCCGGATTGTGCGCAGATGCCCAGCTTCTTGCCATCGGCCCTGACGACGAGGTAGGCGTCGGTGCCGGTCACACGGGTGGTCAGCGTGTAGGTGGGGGTGGCGACCACCGGCTGGCTTTGCGGTTGTTGCTCCGGCAGCACCGGCTGGGCCTCCACCACTTCGGGCTTCTTTTCGGGCTGCGCCTGCTCGGGCTGTGCCTGTTCAGGCTGCGCCTCCTCGGGTTGCGCCTGTTCAGGCTGTGCTAGCTCGGGTTGCGCCTGTTCAGGCTGTGCTAGTTCGGGTTGTGCCTGTTCGGGCTGTTCATGGACGTTCGCGGCCGGCTGCCGATCCTTGGGCCGCTTGACACTCGACTTCCCTGGCCGCTTGGTCGCAACGGGAGGGTCGCCTTTCTTACGAGATCTCCCCGGCCCGGTCTTCCTCTTCTGCCCCTCCTGCCCGGCCGCCGCAGGTCGCTCACCGGGCAGGGAGGGGAACAGCGCGGACGCCAGTTCCCTCGCCTGCGGCTGAACCGTCAGCAGCACGGCAGCCAGCATGAACAGCAGCGTCCAAAACGTCAGGGCTTGCCCCTTGTACGAGCGCCCGCGCACCGGCCGGGTACCCAGCCGCCGCTGAGTGGCGCGAGCCGGATGTCGAGCAGGACGAGAACGCGGCGGCCGGGGCCGCGGCAGGCGTCCTTCGGAGCTGACCAGTTCGAACTCGTCGGTGATCTCGTCGGCGGCACCGGCTATGACCAGGAACGTGCTGTCCCGCATGCCCTCGCGGATGCGTTTCACTTCCAGCGCCGAGCACGGACACTGCCGGAAGTGCTTGACGACCTCCTTCAAGTGATCGACTGACAGGCGGCCGTCCTGAGCGGCGAGGCGCTGACCGTGTGCGCAGGAGACGATCTTCTTGAATCCAGCGCAGGTGGTCTCGCCGTCGACGCTGACCTTGCCGTCCAGCTCGACGTGAAGCAGAACGCGCGCAGCGGCCCTGATCGGCCATTTCAGCCGGCTTCGGGCCTGGCGCTCGTTGACCGTGCGCCGCGGCGCGGACGACAGACCCTCGAGCTCCTTCGCGAACGCCGCCCGAGCCTCCTTCTCGACGTCCTCCGGCAGGAGGAGCAGCGCCTCTTCCGTCCGTTTCCGCGTGTGGCCGGCATGCACCCGCTCTCCTGGATCGATGGCACGGTCGAGGACGTCGAGGGCATCGGAGCCCTCTGTCGCGACAGGGGGCCAGGCGGAGACGGGCCGCGCCTTTCGTTCTTGTTCCTTCTTTTTCAGGAACGAAGCACACTCGTTCCGCGCGCTCGCCGCAGCGTAGCCTCGTACGTTAACGATCGTGGCGCCGGCCGCGAGGCGGGCGCGGACGGCGACCAGCACCTCGCGCGCGAGGTCGTCGATGTCGTCCGGGAAGTCCGGGAGCCTGCGCCGGATGATCTTCTGCACGTATCGCTGCAGTTCGTCGATTCCTTCGTCGCGGCGGTCGAAGATCTCCGATTCAGACATCGTTTCGCCTCCCTCGCTTCAGCATGCAGGAGGATCGCCTTTTACGGCGGCTTCTACGGAAATCTGTCTGCCGGCTGGCGAACCACCAGAGAACCGAAAGAAGAATGTCCGAAATGAGGCTAGCGGTTAACGCCTCGACTACTGACCCAATGGTCATGAATGTCTCCTTTTCGCCTGTTCCGGGCTCGGTCGGGCAGTCGTCGACTGGCCCGTACGAATGCCAAGAGTCCCGAAGCGAAAAGGTGTGACAGGAAATTTTGTAGATCTTTTTGGGCCCTTCTCGCACCCGATGACCTCGGAGAAGAGTTCGCCCGCCGCGGATTTCGCACCAGAGGGCTTCAGCGCCCTGAATTCGCCCACACGAAACCCTGTGCCAGGGCCGTCAAGGATCTCGTCCCGGTCTATCGGACCAAGGTCTCGACGGCGCTGAAGCACACGGACAGATGGGAGGGGATCAGCGAGTACATCGTGAGCGGCACCTCACGGGAGCTCGCCGCCCTGGAACGTGCGGCCAAGGCCGTGGTCCGGCATTGCCGCAAGACAACGATCAAGACCAGCGCTTCCAGGGAGATCATTCGCAAGCTGTCGATCGGTGGGCTCGGTGACGGTGCTTATGGCATCAAGTTCCGCAGCGGGCTCGCGAGCAGCAAGCTGGAGCCGGATGCCGACATGTCGGGCATGATGGTCGCGATCGACATCGTGATCATCCGGGTCGGGAACGTCGTGATCGCGCTGGAGCACGATGGCAACGTGGGTGAATTCGACCCCACGCTGACCAGGACCGCGGCCCAGCTCGCCGTGGCGCGACTCCGCGAGGCCACGCAGAACGACTAGCCCACATGCGCCGCAATCCGCCCATTTCCCACGCACCACCACCCTGCCAGGTACTGCTGCCGCCGCTGTTCGTCGCTGGTCCGTCGGACTCATCCCGGAAGGTGGCTGCTCGCCGCACCGGCTGACTGGTCCTGGTGTGGCTTTCGCCGCTGCCACATCGGGCGGCGTTGTCGGTCCTTTCTGTCAGGATCACCAAGGAGACCGACAGGGAAGGCACGTGGATGAGCGGCGCGACGGCGACGACCTACGAGTGGCTCTACCGGGAGTTCACCGATGATGCCGATGACACGTGGCTTTACGTCGGCTTCGTACGGGGCCTGTCCCCCGAGGACGCGCTGCGGCGGCTCGGCATCACCCCTGGCCCGCTGGGTGAGTCCGGGTTCGGTGTCGCCGCCTACGGCACCGATGCGGGGACCGTGCTGATCGAAGTCGGCTGGGCGGGGATCGTCCACGACCAGGCCGACCGGCTGTCCGTGGGCACGGTCGCGGCCTCGGTGTTCGCGACCTCGGACGACGACGGTTTCACCTACTGCGTCGACGGCGAGCTGATCACGACGTTCGATCTCTACGGCTATCCCGAGCGGAGTGGTTCCGATCCCGACCGGCTGCAGGCGGAGATCGAAGTCCTCGGCATGGATGTCGACGGCGAACTGCCCGAGTTACCCGGCGACGCCGTCTCCCGGGCTCTCGCGCTTGCCGAACGGGTCACGGGCGTCCACCTGTCCCCTGCCCGTTATGCCGGGGCCGCCCTGATCGGTCCCTGCGATCATCTCGACCCCTATCGATGACGTCTGAGTCAGTACTGACGCGCCCCAACCGGTGAGGGCTCAAGAGGTCGGAGCGTCGATCGGGTTGCCGGCGAACCGGTCGGAGAGCGCGGCGACCCGTTCGAGGTGGGCGAAGGCGCCGTCCGGATGCCGGTGGACCTCGTCGAGGAAGCTCTTGCGCATCCTCGACACGAAGTCGAGCCGCGGGTAGGCGTTCAAGATTCCGGCGAGATCGTCCGGCGCGAGCCCTTCCCGGCCGAGTCCGGCGACGTCGACGGCCGCGCCCGCCTGGATCAGCCGGAACAGCGGCACCTGCTCGGCCACCAGGTTGGTGTGCCGCAGGATCGCCTCCTCGACCAGGTGGATGCGTTCGCGGTCCCATCCGCGTCCTTCGAGGAAGCGGCAGGCGAGGTCGGCGCCGACGCGGTCGAACTCGCTCTCGCCGGCGTGGGCGTCGGTGAGGCCGAGGTCGTGGATCATTGCGGCGACGAAGGCCGCATCCTCGTCGACGTCGGGCTCGGGGACGAGGCATCGGCCGAACAGGTAGGTGCGGTAGCTGTGGTTGAGCAGGTAGCCGGGGGCGGCCTCGGCGGCGAGGTCGGCGGCCGCCCGGCTCGTGGGCGTCTGCGGGATCGCGGGGATCATCGGTGGGTCCGTTCTTCGGAGGAGTTGAACGGTCACCATCGTCGGCGGCACGAATTGTGTCTGCAAGGACGCGGGTATGTCAGATCCGGCCATGGCCGGGGCACCGCCATCATGTCCGGACGCGACTGCGGAACCACAGTCACGTCCAGCCCATGGCTGCGGCACCGCAGTCACGTCCACCCACGGCTGCGGCACCGCCATCACGTCCGGCCATGGCTGCGCCATCACGTCCAGCGCATGGCTGCGGCATCGCAGTCGCATCCAGCCCATGGCTGGCAGTCGCGTCCGGATCTGACATGTTCCTGTCGTTGCGGACAGGTCAGCGGTCCTGCGAAGGTGGGCGGCATGGCCGCCGCGCACCTCGTCGTGATCACCGTCTACGACGGCGTGGAGCTCCTCGACGTCGCCGGTCCGCTCGAGGTGTTCTCCACCGCCGACCGCCTGCTCAACGGCGACCCGCCCGGCTACAGGACCCTGGTCGCCGGTCCCCGGGCCGGGCTCGTTCGTTGCGCCGGGGGCGCCTCGATCGCGGCCGACGTCGCGTGGGAGGACCTGCCGCGCGAGATCGGGACCCTCGTCGTGCCGGGTGGCCTGAGGTTCGGCGCGGGCGGGGTGCAGGCGCTGGTCGCCGAGCCGCTCGTGGGGTGGCTGGCCGCCCGCGCCGCGCGGGACGCGGCGCGCATCGCATCGGTCTGCGCGGGAGCGCACCTGCTGGCCGCCGCCGGGCTGCTCGACGGACGCCGGGCGACGACGCACTGGGCCACGGCGGCCCAGCTCGCCGCCGAGCATCCCGAGGTGCGCGTCGAGCCCGACGCGATCTACGTGCGGGACGAGCACGTCTGGACGTCGGCGGGCGTGTCCACCGGGATAGACCTCGCGCTCGCCCTGGTCGCCCACGACCACCATGCCGAGCTGGCCCGCCGGGTCGCCCGGTGGCTCGTCATGTACATGCGGCGGCCGGGTGGCCAGAGCCAGTTCAGCGAGCTCCTGGCGTACCCGTCGGCCACGGACGCCCAGGTCGCCCGCCTGCAGGCGTGGATTCCCGGACATCTCACCGAGGACCTGTCCAACGACGCGCTCGCCCGCCGGACGAACCTCAGCGTCCGGCACTTCTCGCGGCTGTTCCGTCAGCAGGTCGGGGTGACGCCCGCGCAGTACGTGGAGTCGGTCCGGCTCGACGCCGCCGCGCGGCAGCTCGTCCACACCGGCAACGGGCTCAAGGCCATCGCGAACGCGGTCGGGCTCGGCTCGGTCGAGACGTTCCACCGGCTGTTCAGGGAACGTTTCGGCGTCACGCCCGCGGCCTATCGGGAGCGGTTCACCGCAGGTGAGGCATGATCGGAGTGTGATGGACCGGGCAGAGACCGGCGCCGGCCGAGCCGGGCACGCCGCCGCCGTCCCCCCGACTCGTCCGGACGTGCGGGAACGCCGGCAGGCGCTGGCCGACGGCCGCGAACCGATGGTCCGCGCGGCTCTGCAACATCTCCACGGGTTCGACCTGACACATGATCCGGAGAGACCCGGCGTCGTACGGCATGGCGGCACCGGACGTCAGGTGCACGACGACGCCTGGATCGCGGAACGGCTCGCTCGCTGGGAAGCCGATTGCCGCCACCACGACGGCGATCCGGCTACCTGACCGCCGACGCCGCCCACGCCGACCTCGGCGGTCAGCGCGGCGGTACGGAATTGACCGGGTACCGGGCGCCCTGCCCGGTCAGGACCCGGACGGCCTCCTCCGCCGCGACGCGCCGCACCGTCGCGACCGCCTCCTCGGAGTAGTAGGCGGCGTGCGGGGTGACGATCACGTTGGGCAGCGTGAACAGCGGGTTGCGCGGGCGCCAGTCGCGCTGCTTCGCGGGCTCCTCTTCCAGGTCGTCCAGTGCGGCGCCGGCGATCCAGCCCTCGGTGAGCGCCTCGTGCAGCGCCGCGTCCGCCACGATCGGGCCGCGCGCGGTATTGACGAGGACGGCGGACGGCTTCATCCTGCGCAGCGTCGCCCGGTCGAAGGTGTGGTGGGTCTCGGGGGTGAGCGGCGCCTGGATCACCAGGTAGTCGGCGCCTTCCACGAGCCGGTCGAAGGAGACCGGCAGCACGTCGCGCGACCGCAGCTCGGACTCGTCGAGGAACGGGTCGTGCGCCCACACCTCGACGCCGAACGCCCGTACCCGTTCGGCGATGAGCTGGGCGATGGCGCCGAACGACAGCAGCCCGAACACCCGCCCGCGCAGCCGCTGGATCGGCTCGCCGCTCTGCCACCGCCACACGCCCTGCCGGGTCGCCCGGTCGTAGGCGCAGATCTTGCGTGCGGCGGCCAGCCAGAGCGCGACGGCGTGGTCGGCCACCTCCTCGGCGCACCACTCGTTCGGCGCGTTCGTGACCTGGATGCCCCGCCTGGTCGCGGCCTCGACGTCGACGATGTCCACGCCCGTGCCGTAGCGGGCGATCACCCGGCACCGGGTGAACGCGTCGATGGCGCGTGAGCCGATCCGGGCGTACTGGGTCAGGACGCCGTCGACGTCCCGGCCCTTCTCGATCACCTCGTCCTCGCTCTTGCACTGGGCGGCGAGCAGCTCGAATCCGGCGTCCTCGACGATCTCGCGTTCGAGGTCCACCTCGCCGAAGTCGGAATCGGCGATCATGATGACGCCTCTGGGGTCAGTGCGAGTCACGGGGCATCCCTTTGGTGTGCACGATGTCCTGGTATGCCAGGGCGAGTTCCAGGCAGCCGCCGCTGTCCAGCTGGCCGACCGTGGCGCAGTAGATCTCCTGCCACGGCGTCTGGTTATCGAAGACCTGCGGCGTGTGCCGGGCCCAGCGCGCGGCGATCTCCTCCTCCGGCAGCAGGACGTCGACGCGCGCCTGGTCGAGGTCGATGCGGATGCGGTCACCGGTGCGCAGGATGGCGAGATTGCCGCCGGCCGCGGCCTCCGGGCTGGCGTTGAGAATGGACGGCGCGTCCGAGGTGCCGCTCTGGCGGCCGTCGCCGAGCGTGGGCAACGTCGTGATGCCCAGCCGGAGCAGCGAGGCGGGCACCTCCATGTTCACCACCTCGGCCGATCCCGGGTAGCCGATCGGCCCGGTGTAGCGGATGACGAGGATGCAGTCCTCGTCCAGGCCGAGGTCGGGATCGTTGATGCGGGCGTGGTAGTCCTCGGGCCCGTCGAAGACGACGGCGCGGTAGTCCGCGACGCCGCGGACGTCGTCGGTGAGCACGGAGGTCTTCATGACCGCGGAGTCGAACAGGTTGCCCGTCATGATGAGCAGCCCGCCGCGCGCGGCCACGGGGTCGTCGTAGGGACGGATGACCTCCGGGTCCGCGGGCGGTGCGTCGGCCAAGTTCTCGGCCACGGTGCGGCCGGAGACGGTCACGACGTCGCCGTGCAGCCGCCCCGCCGCCAGCAGCGACCGCATGACGGCGGGCACGCCGCCGGCGCGGTAGAAGTCCTCGCCGAGGAACTTCCCGGCCGGGGCGACGTCGGTCAGCACCGGGACGTCGGCTCCGGCCCGCTGCCAGTCCTGGATGGTCAGCGGCACCCCGGCGTGCCTGGCGATGGCGTTGACGTGGATGGGCACGTTGGTGGACGCGGCGATGGCCGAGGCGACCACGATCGCGTTCTCGAAGGCCCGCATCGTCATGATCGCGCGCGGCGTGAGGCCCTCGTCGACGAGTTCCACCGCGCGGCGGCCCGTCTCGTAGGCCAGTTGCGCCCGCCTGCGGTACGGGGCGGGAATCGCCGCGCAGCCGGGCAGCGACATGCCCAGCGCTTCGGCCAGGCAGTTCATCGACAGCGCGGTGCCCATGGTGTTGCAGTGGCCGATGCTGGGCGCGGAGGCGCACACGCGCGCCATGAACTCGTTGTAGTCGATCTTCCCGGTGGCCAGCAGCCGCTTCGACTGCCAGATCACCAGCCCCGAGCCCGAGGCGGCCATCCGCTCGCCCTGGTGGTAGCCGTTGAGCATGGGCCCGCCGGACAGGACGATCGCCGGGATGTTCACCGTCGCCGCCGCGGCCAGGCACGCCGGGGTGGTCTTGTCGCAGCCCGTCGTCAGGACGACCCCGTCGAGCGGATACCCGTAGAGCACCTCGACCAGGCCGAGGTAGGCGAGGTTGCGGTCCAGCGCGGCGGTCGGCCGCTTGCCGGTCTCCTGCAACGGGTGGACGGGGAACTCCATGGGGACGCCGCCGGCGTCGCGGATGCCGTCCCTGACCCGGTCGGCGAGTGCGAGGTGGTGACGGTTGCAGGGGACGAGGTCGCTGCCCGTCTGGGCGATGCCGATGATCGGCCGGCCGGACCGGAGTTCGGACGGGGTCAGCCCGAAGTTGAGAAAACGTTCGAGGTAGAGCGCCGTCATCTCCGGATTGCCCGCGTTGTCCCACCAGGCCTGGCTGCGCAGGCCGCCTTCGGGGCGTTCCGCGGACGGCATCAGCTCATCCTCACCGAGGCGGGCAGATCATGATCCGGCGGCTCAGGTACGGTGGCGCCGAGACCGGCGAGCCGATCGAGCATGCGGTTTCCTCTCATCGTCCGGCGCACCAGGTAGGGACGGCGGCGCACCCCGTTGAGCGGCCACCATCACCCCTGGTCATGAACCCGCCTCGGCAGTCGATGACTGCCCTACCCGAGCCGCCACGCTGAGTAAACGCCGTACTACACCATGACATTTCCCGTCGTAGGAGACGCGAGCCGGGCCGTGGCGTGACGCCGGGAAGAAGGGCCGGGCCTTCGGCGAAGTATGGGAGAAAGCACTGACCACGAGGAAGGCGCACTCATGACGGAGACGGCCACGTGACCGCCGACGTGAGCGAGCGGGTGACCGATGCCGAGCTGGTCGCCGGCTACCGGCGCGACCCTGAGCTGTTCACCGCCGTGCATGACCGGTATTTCCACGACATTTACCGGTATGTGGAGGGTCGCCTGGACACGCAGGTGGCCGAGGACATCACCGCGGAGACGTTCCTGCTGGCGTTCGACCGTCGCGACCGGTTCGACCCGGAGAGGGGAGGTCTGCGGCCCTGGCTGTTCGGCTTCGCCACGAACCTGGTCGCCAGGCATCGCCGCAAGGAGGCCCGCCACTACAAGGCGCTGGCCCGGCTGGATCCCGTCCCGGTCGTGGAAGGACACGAGAACCGGGTGGTCACGTCCGTGGCCGCCCAGCGCATGCAGCCGCACCTGGCCAGGGCCCTCGCCTCGCTGAACGGCGGCGAGCGCGACGTGCTGCTGCTTCTGGCCCTGGGCCAGCTCAGCTACGAGGAGATCGCCCAGGCACTCGGCATCTCCATCGGCACGGTGGGCTCGCGGCTCAGCCGGGCCCGCGCCAAGATCCACGCCATCATCGACAAGGAGACGACCCGATGAACGACCTCGACGACATCGCCGCCCTGCTGGCCAAGCCGGGTCCGTCCGCAGGGGCGGCCGAGCGCAGCAGGGCCCGACTCCTGCACCGGGCCCGGTCGCGGTCGCGGTCTCGAATGCACTGGTTCATCCCGGCAGGCGCCCTGATCGCCGCGGGGGCCGCCGCCGCGGTCGTGCTCGCCACCGGGATGCCCGCGAACGACCGCGCGCCTGCCGCGACGGAGCGGTTCACGGGCAAGGAGGTCCTGCTCATGGCCGCCGTCAGCGCGGAACGCACGCCCCAGGGCTCGGGGACGTACTGGCACGTCACCACCCGGTGGTCGAAGACGGAGATCCCCCCGATCGAGAGCTGGACCAGGCGCGACGGCAAGCGCTGGTCCAGGGGCGAGCCGGGGGACGCCCCGGACGCCGTCGTGGCGGACTGGAAGACGCTCCGTCTCAAGGGCGCCAAGGTCAGCTTCGAAGAGCTCGAAAAGCTGCCGACGGATCCGGAGGCGCTGAAGAAGTGGATCATCGACCGCAAGGGCGACAAGAGGGACATGACCACCTCCGAGCAGCGAGGTGTCCCCACCCATCCCCTGCTCGCGCTGATCACGGAGCTGCCGGCGCCCTCGGACGTCCGTGCGGCGGCGTTCAAGGCGCTCGCCGCGACGCCCGGAGTGGAGAACGAGGGCCCGGTCGACGGCGGCCAGCACCTGCGCCTGCCCGACCCCGACGGCGGGAGCAAGCCCATCGAGCTGGTCGTCGATCCCGACACCGCCCGGGTGGTCCGCGCGAACCTGGTTCTGGCCGGCGACGGAGACGTGGCGTGGTCCGACGAGTACATCTCCGTGACCACTGAATGGACGGACCTGCTTCCTTCGGTGAAGAAGAGCTAGCCGGCACGTCGCTCGGCACCGCCGTCCTCGCGACGCGGACACCCCCGGCATCTCCCTGGTCAACGAGCCGCGCGGTCCCTGCGCTCAGGGGCGCGCAGGGCACGCACACGCCGGTCCGAGTCGTCAGGATTTCCTTGACGGCCCGGAGTCGTCAGGGGACGCTTGACGCATGAGTGAGGCCGGAAAGCACACCCTGTCCCGGGCCGCGCTGGCCCGGCTGGCAGTCGCCCACGAGGCCGCCGACGCCTCAGACGGCTACCGCGCCCTGGTCGCGCGCGGCAGGCTGGCCGCCCACCAGCCAGGCGAACAGGCCATCCACCAGCCGGGCGAGCCGGCCGCCCACCGGCCGGGCGAGCTGGCCGGGGCGGCCTGGCGGCTGCTCGAACAGGCCCGTGGCATTCTCCGCAACGCCGTCATCGCCGAACGTCTCGCCGGCACGTCCTGGGAGATGATCGGCGAACAGCTCGGCGAGATCAGCAAGCAGGCCGCGCACGAACGCTACGGCGCGGCCGAGACCGTCTTCCGCCGGGCGGCGCTGATGGCCTGGCTGATCCCCGAACGCGCCTTCGACCAGATCGGCGAGCTCGCCGATCCGGACGCCGCCCTGGCCCGCCTGAACCGCTTCCTGCACCCGCCGCCCGAGCCGGGCGACCGGCCCTCCGCCGGATCCCCGCGGACCCCCGGCCCCCGCCGGACCGCCGAGCCCGGCCAGCCGCCGCCCGGCCACGCGGAGCCGACCATCGCCGAACAGGCCGCGCTCGTCGCCGAGGCCACCGACCTGCTGCGCGCTCAGGAAGGCGCGCAGCCAGCCGAGTACCAGCGGCGCGCCGCCGAGCTGGGCCTGGCCCGCCGCAAGGTCGCGCTGTACGAGGCCGTCGCCGCCGAACGTCCTGACGACATCGAGCACGCCGACCTGCTGACCGGCGCTCGCGCCCGCCTGGCGGCCCTGGAAGCCGATGCCGCTCGAAATCTCCGGCTATGATCTGCCCGGCTTCAGACTCTCCTGCCCACCTCGGGTTGCGGCGGAAGACGTGGCAGCACCGTGAACGTGCCCTCATCACCGGAGTCGCTGCGCAGTAGTCCACGTTCGACGCCGTAGCGGATCGCCCCGTGAATCTCCTCCTCCGTCGCCAGGAGCTGCTGGGCGAGCTCTTCCGGCGTCGCCGAGACGGTGCAGCCCGGGCTCCACGCCGCCACGGCGGCCAGGTCGGCGGTGAATGAGGTGTAGCGGCTGAACGCGTCCTGACGCCGGATCATGGTCACCTGCTCGTCCGGCAGGCGCAACACCTCCTCCACCCGCGGGGGATTTTCTGCGGGGCGGTAGCGGGTCACGTCCTCGGTGGTCTCGGCGATCACGAGGCCGGCCGCCGCCAGGAGCGGGAGCAGGTCCCGCCGCGTGGCCGGTGCGGGCACGCCCAGTTGGCGGGCGTATTCCGAGACGTCCTCGAAGAGCGGGGCGCTCCAGTCGCCGGAACTGCTGGACCAGGGCTGATAGGTGGCGGCGATCCGTTCCTCGGTGGCGTCACCGGCGGCCGCCGCGACCAGTACGGCATGCAGCACCTCCTTGCCCGCGAGCCCGAGAACGGACTCCCAACCGGTGCGTCCAGGCTGGACCGCGGGCCTGCTCCGCGCGAGCCACCGGGGCGGCCGAGGGGGGCCGGGGGCCGCCCAGAACTGCATCCGCCAGAGGTCGCCCGCCGACGCCTCGAACCCGAAAGTCTCCGGCGGGGTCCTGCGGCAGGAGACGCGGACCCGGTACATGCCCGGTGCGCCGAGCCGGAGCGGCCGATCGGCGTAGCTTTCGCTGTGGTCCACGGTGGTCAGCATCACGGAGCCGGTGTTTGCGTGATACGGGGTCTCGACCACGTCGTGCCAGGGCTCGTCCTGAGCGGGAGGGCCGT
Source organism: Nonomuraea antri (assembly GCF_013283785.1). Classification (GTDB taxonomy): domain Bacteria; phylum Actinomycetota; class Actinomycetes; order Streptosporangiales; family Streptosporangiaceae; genus Nonomuraea; species Nonomuraea antri. The sequence continues at coordinate 31,661 of NZ_JABCPZ010000006.1, read as the reverse complement.
TGTGCAGTTCCAGGCGCACCTGATGGCGCGCGTCGCGAGCCGACGCCTGTAACCATCCGTCGCCTGCCTTGGCGATCGTTCCTGCGGGCTGCGTTTCCACGGCGTGCTCGTCGAGCAGGGGCAGCCCGGGCAGGGATCTGGAGGCCGGATCGACGTCGGAAGTGTCCCTGACGACGATCGTTCCGTACTCGGGCCAATGGTCCTCTACGGCGATGATCCTCATGAATCGACCGTAACCGCTGCTTTCGGGGGGCGGCGGTGTGTCACCAGCTGCCGGGCGCCCGGCCGGCCGGATCGGGCGAGCCGCCGTTGTCCGAGCCGCCACCGCCATCCCGGGGCGCCGGGCTCGTCGGGAGCGCCGGGATCGTCGGGAGCGCCGCGCAGTGACCGCGCGGCCTCGGCGTCGCCCGCCTCGGCCGCCCAGCGCAGCCGACTCTCGCCCTCCTGCAGCGGCGTGGGCTTGCGCGACACGAAGATGCCCGGCAGGCACCCTTGCCGGGAGCCGGGCTCGTCCCTGGCCGCGCGGGTCCGCCGATCAGCAGCTCGACGGCGGGTCGAAGCCGCGATTCCGCAAGCCCTTTACGGTGAATATCGTGATGAAGTAGCGTCACCTGCGTGACTGCCGGGTCGGCCTTGGGCCACGCACGAGAGAGTCACCCGGCCGGCGCTTGATCGCCGAGCGGGCCCGCGGCCCGCCGTCTTCTTCTCCATTCGGTACCGAAATGCAGGAACCCACCCATGGAGAAGAATGGATTTCACCCAGCACGTCATCGAGGAGTTCCGCGCCGGCCACGGCCAGGTCGGCGGCCGGTTCGAGGGCACGAGACTGCTCCTGCTCACCACCACGGACGCCGCCTCGGGCGAGCCGCGCACGACCGCGCTCGCCTACCTGCCCGACGGCGTCGAGCGCATGCTGGTCATCTCCGAAGCGGCGCAAGCGCCGGCCTGGTACCACGATCTGCGGGCCGAGCCGCAGGCCACCGTCGAGACCGGCGTCCTCGTCTTCGACGTCGAGGCCGAGGTCCTGGCCGGCGCCGAGCGTGACGCGGTGCTCGCCCGCGCCGCGGAAGGCGACCCCGACCGGGCCGACTACCGGGACGACCACCGGGCCGGCACCACCCCGGTCGTCGCGCTTCGCGTCACAGGTCCGCCCCGTGACAACGCGCCGTCCGGCGGCGCGTACCTCAAGCTGGTGCACGACGGCTTCCGCCGCGAGCTCGCGCTGATCCGCAAGGAGCTGTCCGATTCCGGACGGCCGGGCCTGGGCGCGCAGCTCAGGATCAACTGCCTGACCGTCTGCCAGGGGCTGCACCATCACCACACGGGCGAGGACGTCATGCTGTTCCCCGACCTGGCCGAGCGGCATCCCGCGCTCGCGCCCACCCTGCGCCGGCTGGCCGAGGAGCACGAGCGCATCACCGTGCTCCTGGACGAGTTGCGGCAGGCCCTGTCCGGTGACGATCCACTGAAGGTGCGGGCCGAGGTCGAACGGCTGGTCGACGAGCTGGAAGCGCATCTGACGTACGAGGAGGAGCAGCTGATCCCGGTTCTCGACCTGGCCTGACGTACGGCGGTCACCCGGCGCCCACCCTGACGGCCTCGACCCAGGCGGGCGGGGCCGGCGGGGCGGTGCCGATGAGCGCGGCGATGACGCGGGCCGACGACGGCGCCTCCGGCCACGGCGTGTGGCCGTCGGTCAGCACGATCACCACGCCGGGCCGTTCCGGCAGGGCGAGTGCGGCCCTGATGCCGACCCGCATGTCGGTGCCGCCCCCGCCGGCCAGGTTCACCTGCTGCGCGGACGTCACCCGGGCGGCGGTGTGCACGTCCGCGTCGCAGGCCAGCACGCTGACCCGGTTGCCGCCGACGCCCACGGCCCGCAGCACCCCGGTGACCTCGGCGAGCGCCTCGGCGAGGTCGTCCTCGCCCATGGAGCCCGAGGTGTCGACGACGATCGCGACGGCCGGCACCGGACGGCGCAGGCTGGGCAGCACGACGCCGCGCAGCGCGCCGGTGCGGCGCGACGGGCGGTGGTAGGTGTAGTCGACCGCCCCTGCGGCCCAGGCGACCGCCTCACGCACGGCGCCGGCGAGCACGCGACGCCAGTCGACCGTGGGCTCCAGGATCTGCTCCGCCCAGCGTTGCCAGCCGGCCGGGAGGCTGCCGCGGTTGCGCCGGTGCGCGCGCATCGCCTCGGCGGTGTGCCGGCGCAGCGCCTCGGCCTCGACCGTGCTGACGCCGCCCGGCCCGCGCTCTCCGGCGATCTCCCAATCGCCAGGTACGCCGTGCGCGCCAGAGCCGCAGTCGGAGCCGCGGGTGAACGGCGGCAGTCCCAGGAGATACTCCTCGAACAGCCGTCCGGTCGCCAGCCCGAAGGCAGCCGGCTCCACCCGGCCTTCCGGCAGGGTCAGCCCGTCGGCGAGCAGGTCGTCGTTGATCTCGCAGTCCTGGGCGACGTTCACGCGCAACCGGTCGCGCTGGTCGGCGGCCGTGAGCCGGTCGGCGCGTCCGTGGTGGTCGCGCAGCACGTGAGCCAGCTCGTGGATCCACACGCCCGCGAGCTCCGGCACGGACGTCGCGGCGACGAACTCCGGTGACACGTAGCACCGCCAGTGCCGGTCGACCGCCATCGTCGACACGGCGCCGGTCGGCACGACCGTCAGGGAGTAGAGCGCCGCGGCCAGGTACGGCCGGTCGCTCGCCGCCCGGTACCGCGCAGCGAGCAGCTTGACCTGGTCGAATTCGGCCATGAGCGATCAGTGGGCGCCGGGCAGCGCGCCGGAGAGCTGGAGCAGGTCGAGGAACGCGTCGATGCCGCTCGGCACCGGCCAGTCGGTGTCGCGCAGCGCCGCGAGATCCGCGGCGGCCCGGGCCGCGACGTCGGGTACGCCCGCGTCGACCGCCTTGGCCAGCACCGTCCAGCCGGCCTCCCAGCGCCGCCTGGTGGGGTCGCTCTGCACCGCCGAGACGACGGCCGTCAGGAAGGCGAGCTGCCGGTCGCCGCGCTTCGGCAGGGCGAAGGCGTCCGGGTTGGCCAGCACCCGGTCCGGGTCGGGCAGGTCGAGCTGTTCGAGGTAGTTCAGCAGTTCGAGCCCCGCGCCGTCGCCCACCGCGCCGATCACCGCCGCGGCGACCGCCTTCTGGTCGGCGTCGGCGGCGTACCCGACCGCCAGCAGGCGCAGCGCCATCTCCCAGGTACGCGGCGACGGCCAGGCGCGACCCCGGCCCTCCGCGTCGCCGGGCAGGTGGTGGGCCAGGCCGGGCCGGGCGGTGAGGAACCCGGAGACCACCCCGCGGGCCCGGGCGACCGCGCTGGACATCCGGGCCGGGTCGATCAGCGGCAACCGCACGGCCGGCCAGGTTCCCGCCATGCCGCGGGCGACCGTCCGCGGGTCGTGCGTCCACTGCAGGTGGACGAACCGGTTCGCGAGCGGCGGGCTGAGGTGCCAGCCGTCGGCGGCGCTGGACGGCGGGTTGGCGGCGGCGACCACCCGCACCTGCTCGGGGAGCGGCAGGCTGCCGACCCGGCGTTCGAGCACGACCCGCAGCAGCGCCGCCTGGACGGCGGGCGGAGCGGAGGACAGCTCGTCGAAGAACACCACGCCGCGCCCGGCCGAGGTCAGCCGCACCGCCCAGTCCGGCGGGGCCATCGGCACCCCGGTGGTGGCCGGGTCGTCGCCGATGATCGGCAGGCCGGCGAAGTCGGACGGCTCGTGCACGCTCGCGATCACCGTCTCCAGCGGGACGCGGAGCCCGGCGGCCAGTTGCTGGAGCGCGGCGGACTTGCCGATGCCCGGCTCGCCCCACAACAACACGGGCAGGTTCGCGGACACCGCGAGCGACAGCGCCTCCAGCTGCGGGTTCGCGGCCGGCTCGGCTCGCTGGGCGGCGAGCCGCCGCACCAGCTCGTCGGCCGTCGCCAGCGGATCCGGCGCGGAGTCCTCGTCGGTGATGTTCACGTGTCGCTCGTCCTTCCCCGTCGCGCAGCGGGTGCGCTGACGGCGTTTCGTTCAGCGGGCGCGCCGGCGGCGTTCACTCTTCCTCGGCGAGCTCCGGATGCTCGCGTTCGATCCGGTCGACGATGAAGTGCAGGTCGTCGCGTTCGAGCCAGCTGATCAGGCGGTGCAGCGAGACGGGCTCGTCGTGGATCTCACCGCAGAGGTCGATCCTGGCCCCCGCGGTGAGCAGCGCCTCGATGAGCGCCACCGAGCCGTCTCCGCAGATCGCGGCGAACAGCGGCGTGCGCCGGCTCTCGTCCGTGGCGTCGATGTCCAGGCCCGCCGCCAGCAGCCGGCCGAGCAGGCCGTCGTGGCCGAGGTGGCGCAGCCGGTGCGCCGCCTCCTGCCGCAGAGTGCCGCGCACGCTCGGGTCGACGCCGGGGTCGAGCAGGTGCAGCAGGTGGAGCAGGGTGCGCTGCCGGTCGTCACGGACGCGCGGGTCCAGGCCGGCGTCCAGCAGCCGCAGGACTCCGGGCAGGTCGCCGTGCTGCGCCCGGGTGAACAGCTCGCTTCGCTGCTGGCGCAGGGCTTTGGGCAGCCGTCCTGTTCCTGACGTCCAGGCGTGCCGCGCGGCGAAGCAACCGGCGATCGCGCCGCCGAACACCCGCATGGCGCTCTCCCGCTGCTGCTCCTGCTCGCTGTGCGGAATGTGCAGGACGCCGTCGCGGAAGGACACCTCGTGCCACTCGCCGCGGCAGCGGACCCGGACCGGCCGCGGGGGTTCCGGTTCGTCCGGGGGAGCCTCGTCCAGGGCCCGGTCCGGGAACAGCGCCTCGTGGACGAGCGGATGCAGCCGCTCCGGCGGGTGGCCGTCGCGCAGCAGGTCGAGGTCGGGCAGGCGGCGCCAGCACGCCTCGGGGAGCACCAGGTCCGCCGGCTCCGTGCCCATCTCGAACTCGACGAACCGCACGCGCAACCCCGCATCGGGGCCGCCGGGCTCGAAACCGGGCCCGCCGGTCTCGGAATCGGGGCCGTCGGTCTCGAAGAGGATCGCCGCGTACTGCCGGTAGGGCAGCCAGAAACGGCCGGTTCCCGTCGCGGCCGCGAGGCGGCGGACCTCCGACGCCAGCCGGGCCACGTCGATGGGCATCCGCGCGAGCACGTCGCGCGGATCGAGGGGTTCCAGCTCGTAGTAGGGCTCGACCGCGACGAGCGCGGTGTCCAGCTCGATGCCGGCGGCCGCGAACGCCGCTTCGACCTCGCCGCGTTCGTGCAGCAGCGTGACCCACTCGGCGAACGCCGCCGGGTCGCCGTGTCCCGGGTCGGCCGCGGGCAGCTCGCCCGCACCGCGCGGGGTGCCGTCGCCGTGCAGGAACGGCGCCCGCGCCTTGTCTCCGCCGCAGCGTTCTCGCAGCTCACCGGTATGGCGCGCGTCCCACAGGTGACGCGAGGAACTCCAGTCCTGGACGACGTTGCGCCAGAACGCGCTGTAGGTCCAGTCGGTCTCCAGATAGATCTCCTGGCGATGGACCTCTCCCACCTGCAGCCGCAGCCGCTGCGGGCCGTGGGCCATCCAGCGGGGCGTCCGGAGGTACAGGCAGGGCGCGTCCGGATCGTCGCCCGGCCGTCCCAGGAGAATCACCTGGTCGGGCACGATCGTGATGCGTCCCCGGTCCAGCCGGGGCAGGTGCCAGCGCAGCAGGTCCGGGGCGAAGTGGCGCAGGTCGTCCTCGATCGCCGCGGCGACGGCGTCGCCATGGCTGTTCGCGAGGTCGGCCAGGTCGAAGGTGACGTCGACGTTCGCGGCGGCGCAGGCGCCACGCCAGTCACCGGCGAGCCGTCGCTCGGTCGCCCGGTCGATCATCCACGGTGGCACCGCGTACCGCCGGATCCGCCGTAACCGCGCCGCCTCGTGCGGCGGGTACGAATCGGACGCCGGTCGAGCCGGTGGGGGCGTCGCGCTCATCGGTAGAGGCTGCCGATCGCGTGCAGGTCCGGATGTGTCCGGTCGGCGGGACGGAGCCGCGGCGCCAGCGCCCGCTTCGTCCGGCGGGGCACGCCGGGGCCGAGCCCGACGTATTCCAGCCGGGTGTCGTCGGGGATGGCGGCCAGCAGGGCCTTGGCGCCACGGCCGGTGATCCCGGTCCTGCGCAGTTCCAGCCGTCGGAGCGGGCTGCCGGGCAGGGCCTCGGCCAGCGCGGCCGCGCCCGTGTCGCCGGTTTCGTTGGCGGGCGCGCCGAGGCTGCGCTCCGACGGCGGACGTCCGAGATCGAGTGCCTCGATGCCGCCGAGCGCGCCGGCCAGCGCGCGGGCGCCCGCCGGTCCGATGCCGTTGCCGCCGAGGCCCAGGCGCACCGGCCGGGCCGGGTCGGCCACGGCCGCGAGCCTGGCCGCACCGGCGTCGCCGAGGTGGTTGGCCGGGAGGTAGAGCTCGCGCACCCCGGCGTCGCTGATCAGCGCGGCCAGCAGGTCGCCGGACTCCGCGCCCAGCCCGTTGCCGCCCAGGAACAGCCGTTCTACCGGGTTCGGCCGCTCGGCGAGCACCGTCAGCAGCGCGTGCAGCCCTTCCCGCGTGAGCCCGGTGTTGACCAGGTCGAGCGTGCGGATCGTGGTGTTGCGGCGCAACATCGCGGCGAGTGCGCGAACTCCGTCGTCGCCCACCGGGTTCCGTTTGAGCCACACGGCGCGCACGGTGGTGTCCGTGGCCAGCCGGTCGGCGAGCGCCGCGGCGCCTGCCGCGGCGATGCGGTTGCAGCCGAGGTAGAGGGTCCGCACGCGGTGGCCGGGAACGAGCGCGTCGGCGATGGTCCTGGCGCCGTCGTTCCCGATGGCGTTCGTGCCCAGCAGCAGGTGGACGGCGTGCGGCGAGGCCACCGCGGCCGGGAGCAGCCGGGCCGTGCCGGCCGGTCCGAGGCCCTGCTTGCACAGGTCGACCCGGCCGTCCGGCCGCAGGGTGCCCAGCGGGAAGGTCTCGTCGGCCGCCACCGGGGTCGCCGCGGCCAGCCGGGCGACCAGCGGATCCAGGTCCGCGAGAGCGGCCGGCGGCACGTCGGCGTGCTCGATCGCGGGGCAGCGTACGGGCGTCGGCTCCATCATCACCAATCCACCGGTCGGTAGTCCTTCAAGAACAGGCCGGACACCCGGTCGCCGCCCACGCCGCGCACGATCGGGTCGTAGACGCGGGCGGCGCCGTCGATGACGTCCAGCGGCGGCCGGAACCCCGCCTCGCGTTGCGCGCTCTTGTCGGGATGCGGGCGTTCGTCGGTGACCCAGCCGGTGTCGACGCTGTTCATGTGGATGCCCGAGGCCGCGTAGTCGGCGGCGGCGGTGCGGGTCAGCATGTTCAGTGCGGCCTTGGCCATGTTGGTGTGCGGGTGGCGGACGGTCTTCTGCGCGCGGGAGAAGCTGCCTTCCATCGCCGAGACCTGCACGACGTACCGGTCCGGCCACGGCGAGGCCTCCAGCGAACCGCGCAGCCTGGACGTCAGCAGGAACGGCGCGAACGAGTTCACCAGCTGGACCTCCAGCCATTCTGCCGGGTCGACCTCGTGCAGCCGTAGGCTCCAGCTGTTGCGGTCGCGCAGGTCCAGCGGCTGGCCGGTCTCGTCGGTCCGGCCTGCGGGGAACAGCGCCTCCACGGCGTCCCGCCGCTGGACGGCCCGGCGGGTGTCGTCCGCGGGCGCGAGCTCCAGCCGCGCGCCGGCGGCGGGCACGGCCGTCAGGTCTGATACGTCGATCCGGGTCGCCAGGCCTTTCAACGGCACGCGCTCGGCGGCGCGTACCTCCCGGTGGTAGGCGGCGGGCCTGCGGATCGTCTGGGCCGCGTTGTTGACCAGGATGTCGAGATGGCCGAACCGCCGCTGGACGGACTCCAGCAGCCCCGCGACGGCCGCCAGGTCGAGCAGGTCGACCCCGTGGACGTGCACCCGGTCCAGCCAGTCCCCGGCGTCGGGCACGGCCGCGAGCCGGCGGGCGGCATCCCGGGGGAAGCGGGTGGTGACCAGGACGTCCGCACCGTCGCGCAGCAGCTTCAGCGCGAGCTGGAAGCCGATCTTCACCCGCCCTCCGGTCACGACCGCACGGCGGCCGCGCAGATCGCAGCGGGCGTGCCGGCGGGCCAGGTTCTCCTCGGCGCACTCCGGGCACAGCAGGTGGTAGTCCGGATGGACCCGCTGGTAGGCGGACTTGCAGACGTAACAGCGTCGCGTGCCCATCAGCAGGCCCGTCGATGCCGCCTCCGCGACACCCGCCGGATCCCGGCGGTCCGTGGACGCCGCCTCCGGGACGGGGGCCGGGTCCTGCTCCCGGTAACGCGCCGACGCCGCCGTGGCCTCGTGGTCGTGCCGCCTGCGCTCGGCGTGCCGCGCCGCCTTCCTGGTCTTCTTCCCCGCCCGGTACAGCTGCGCCGCCGCCTCGTGCACGTCGGCCCATCGGGCGTCGGCCGGATCGGCCGCGCGGGCCTGGGCCAGCACCCGCAGGCACGTCTCGATCTCGGCCAGGTCGGGGCGGGCTCCCGAGCCGGCCGGCGGCGCCACGGCCGGGCCGGGCTCGACGAACGGCATCCACACCCCCACGATTCGGGGCAAGGCTGGTCGGATTCGAACCGACGTCCTCCAACCCGCTGTAAGGCGCGACGACCTCTGCGCTACAGCCTTGCCGTTGGAGAGCTTAGCGAAGCGCACCGGCATTCCATGGTCATTACCGACATCACGGGCGGCCGACGACGTCGTCGCCGAAGACGGCCATGAGCGCCGTGCCGATCAGGTGCGGCAGGTCGCTCCGCCCGTCGTCCGCGGCCCAGCGCACCAGCGCCGTGTGCAGGGCGGCCAGGCAGGCGCTGGCCGCCGCCTCGGCCTGGAACGCCGTATCGGGATCGGCGGCCTCGTCCCCCAGGGCGCCGACGATGGCCTGCTGGAGTGCGTACTGGTTGTCCAGGTGCTTGGCGCGCAGGGCGGGCGTCGAGATCATGAGCCGCAGGCGGACGAGCAGGAACTCCCGATCCGCCGCCATGCCGTCGCCGGTCAGAGCGGCTGCCACGTCGACGAGCGCGCCGCCGATGCGCCGGACCAGGGGCCGATCCGCGGGCGAGGCGGCGATCCGCTCGGCGATGAGCGCACCGACCTGATCGACCAGGACGAGGTCCTCCTTGGTGGGGAAGTGCCGGTAGACGGTCATGGGTGACACCCCGGCGGCCTCGGCGACGTCGTTCATGGTCGTGGTGTCGTAACCGCGCTCGCTGAACAGCCGTATCGCGTGCGCCTGGATCGCCCGCTGTGTCTGGGCTCGTCGGCGCGCTCGCAGGGTTGAGTGCTGATCAGGCATGTGGTAGACACTACCACCTTGATAGAGACTACCAAGTTGGTAGTCACTAACAGATGGGAGCAGGCGACATGAGCGATCTGATCGGCAGGACGGCCCTGGTGACCGGCGCGTCGCGCGGCATCGGCCGGGCGATCGCGACCCGGCTGGCAGCTGCGGGGGCGACGGTGATCGTGCACTTCGGCACGGACGAGGACGGCGCGGCTTCCACGGTCGCCGAGATCGAGCGCGGCGGCGGAACCGCCTTCGCCGTCCAGGCGGAGCTGGGCACGGACGGCGACGTCGAGAAGCTCTTCGCGGGCGTCGAGTCGGGCCTGGCCGGACGGCCGCTCGACATCGTCGTCAACAACGCGGCCGCGCAGCCCGCCGGCCCGCTGGGAGTCACGACCCGGGCCGAGTTCGACCACCTCTTCGCGGTGAACGTGCGGGCGCCGTACTTCATCATCCAGCGAGCGTTGCCGCTGCTGCGCGACGGCGGCCGGATCATCACGATCTCGTCCGTCGCGACCCGCATGGCCAACCCCGCCCAGACGTCCTTCGCCATGACCAAGGGCGCGATCGAGACCATGAGCCTGACCCTGGCCAACGAGCTCGGGGTCAGGGGGATCACGGTGAACGCGGTCGCCCCCGGCGCCACCCGGACTCCCGCCAACGCCGCCGTCTTCGAGGCGCCGGGCCTGGCCGACTTCATCGCCGGATCGACGGCGCTCGACCGCCTCGGCGAGGACGGCGACGTCGCCGACGTGGTCGCGTTCCTCGCCTCCGACGCCGCCCGCTGGATCACCGGCCAGGTCGTCGACGCCAGTGGCGGCCTGTTCCTCGGACCACGTAACTGACATTTGTCCCGGTTCCGCCAGGCTGCTGGGATCATGTGAAGCCGGGGGGTACGGGGTGGACTGGATCATTGACGGCGTTCGGGCCTTGGGCGACCTGCCCTTCCCCCTGCTCGGGCTGGTGGCCGGGGTCATGGCGTTCGCCGAGTCCGGGTTGGGGGTGGGCTCGGTCGTCCCGGGAGAGACCGGGGTGCTGCTGCTCGGGGTCGCCGCCACGACCCCCGTGCGGTTCGCCGCCATGCTGCTGATCGTGGCGCTGGGGGTGACGGCCGGCGACCACGTCGGCTACGGCCTCGGCCGCAGGTACGCCGGTCGCATGCGCGACACCCGGGTGGTGCGCCGGCTCGGCGTGCGTCACTGGGATCGCGCGACCGCCGCGCTCCACCGACACGGCGCGGCGGCGGTGTTCGTCACCCGGCTGATTCCGATCGTCCGCACGCTCACGCCCGCCGCCGCCGGGGCGGCGCGGGTGCCGTACCGGCGGTTCCTCCCCGCCTCGCTGACGGGCTCGTTGTTGTGGTCGGGGGTGTACGTCGGCCTGGGCGCGTTCGCCGGGGCGTCGGCCACTCATCTGGAGCGGCTTCTGGGACGGTTCTCCTGGGCGCTGCTCGCGATCCTGGTGCTGTTCACCGTGGCCGCGATCGTGATCCGACACCGCCGCCGACGCCGGGCGGCGGGTCGCGGAGCCGGCGAGTCCCGCTGACGCGGCGTCCACCGGGGCGGCCGTCAGTCGGGCTCGCACCTGGGCGCGCGGCGCCGTTCGACGTGATGCCCGCCCGGAACCCGACTCCCTCGCGCGCTGATGTCACGCCACTCGTGTCAGCGGCCGCGTCAGTACGGCGACGGCCGCGTATCAGAGCGCCCGGAGATCGTAAGTGATGTGAGCGGTTGAACGAAGGCGGCCACGAGGCCGGCCGGGCGACCGCTCGTCATGACGATCGAAGGAGAGCATCACATGATCACCGCCATCGCCCTCACCGACCAGGACAAGCTCACCCTCCGCACCGCCGCGTGGGGCGCCGTCTCCCTGATCTCCGCCGCCAGCGCCGGGAACTCGGCCCACAAGGCCGCCACCGAGGGCTCCATCGCGCTGATGTCCGCGACCGGCGCGGTCGGGCACGTGCTGGCCAAGGCGCCCAAGGGCGTGAAGTGGGGCAAGACGGTCGCCGAGCTGGCCGACCTGGTGCTGCCGGCCCTGACCGAGTCCGTGGGCCTGCTCAAGCAGCAGGCCCCGGACGAGGCCGACAACTTCCGCCGCACCATCCTCATCGCCATCGAAGCCGCCGGCCAGGGCAACCCCAACCCCACCGCCACCGAGATGGCACGCAAAATCACTGAAGCCATCGACGCCGCCTGACCCGAGACGCCCCGACCCGAGCACGACAGCGAATCGAGGAATCATGAACACCTGTACCCCAGGGCCATACGGCGCGTCGGAGTCGCGGCGCCGGCGGCCGCGCTGCTGACCGGGGCGGCGACCCCCGCCGCCGCACAGGACGTGACCGGCCGCCCGGACGAACCGGCGTGGGACGACGCGCGGCGGTATCGGGCAGGTCAGAGCGTGTGGAGGCGGAAGGCGGCGAGGGCGGCGCGGGCGTGTGCCGGCTCCGCGCCTTCCGCCACCGCCGTCAACGCCGCGCGCCAGGCCGCCGCGAGCAGCCGCCCGAGCAGCGGCGGCGTCGAAGCCGAGGACGGGGCGGCGCTGCGTTCGAGCAGCTCGGCCAGCCGGTCGGGCTCGGTGTCCTGCGGCGGCTCTCCCAGGATGCGCAGGAAGTTCTCGCGCACCGCGAAGTCCAGCCCGACCAGCAGGGCGGACGTCACGGCCGCCGAGTGGTCCGGCCCCGGTCCCGTGGCGGCCATGGCGCCTTCCATCCGGTCCAGCAGCCGCCGTTCGACGTCCTCGCGCACGACGGTGTACAGCCCGAGCTTGCTGCCGAAGTGGTGGTAGAGCGCCCCCGTGGTGACCTTCGCGGCCGCCGCCAGCTCGGCGACCGTCACCTCGTCGAACGGGCGTGCCCCGAACTCCTTGGCCGCGGCGAGCACGAGCCTGCCTCTTGGGGATGTCGAAACCGGAATCCATTCGCGCACCCGTACATAATGCCGTTATGCTCTGGGTAAATCCAGTTACGACCGGAAGGATGTGCCGTGAAGCTCGAGTTCCTGTTCGTCCCCACCTCCGACCTGAAGGCCTCGCTCGCTCTCTACCGCGACGGCCTCGGCTTCACCGAGAACTGGCGCGAGGGTGACACGACCGTCGCGCTCGCACTTCCGGGCACCGACGTGCAGATCATGCTCGACGCCCACGACCCCGAGGCGCCGGTCGGGCCGGTGTTCATCGTCGACAGCGTCGAGGACTTCCACGCCGCTCGCCCGCAGGCACTGGCCGTGCTCGAAGCCCCCACGGAGATCCCCGGCGGCTTCCAGGCCACCTACCAGGACCCGGGCGGCGCGACCATCTACGTCATGGACCAGTCCACGGATCAGAACGCCCAATAAGATCGAGATCCGCGGCAGGTGTGCTCACGTCCAGATGGAGAGCCGGATGAGCAGTATCGTCACGTTCTTCGCAGCACGGGACGAGCGGGCCGCCGACGCGCTCACCCACGACCCTGACGCGTCCTCGCGCGCACTCTCCTTCGGGAACTTCGACGCCGAGGAGGCGCTGCTGGACTGGCAGGCCCGCCTCACGGGGGTGTCGTTCGAGTCGCTCGTGGAGCGCGATCTCCCCGAGGTCGTCGCGGAGAACGACGCGGGGGCGGCGGTCTTCCTGCTCTCCGACGCCCTGGTGGAGGCCCTCGCCGCGGCGACCGATCCCGAGGTGCGCGCGCTGGCGTCGTGGTGGGCCGAGGAGAAGTCCGCCGACGGAATCGCGATCGAGCCGGACGCCGCCGCGCTCATCCTGCGGAGTCTCGCCGACCTGGCTCGCGCGGAACGGGAACCCGGTACGCACGTGTACTGCCGGGCGAGCTGAGCCCCCGGGTGCGCCCGAGGCGGGGAACGTTCCATCCGTGATCCCCTCGGAAGCACGGTTCATGGGACGATCCGGATCTATGATCCGCAAACTGATCGGAATGGCCTCCGCCACCCTCCTGGCGGCCTCGGCCCTCGCTCCCGCCGCCCAGGCGACCACCGGCACCGCCGCGGGCACGCACGCCACCGCCGCGAGCACGCACGCCACCGCCGGGCTCAAGACGGTGTACGGATGGGCAAAGAAGTCCGGCAACTCCGCGATGATCCTCACCCCGCACAAGGCGACGCTCGGCGAGATCGGCGAGAGCGGGCTGCCGGGCTGGGACCTGGGCAAGAAGACCGGCAAGCCCATCAAGATCGACTACACGGAGGGGCTCGACTTCCGCCAGATCAACAAGAAGTGCGGCAAGCGGGCGGCCGGCTACCCGCACGACAAGTACACCAAGAAGGGCTTCGGCGCGGTCAAGTGCTACCCCATCGACCTGTGGAAGCTGCTGGGCAAGGGCCGGCTGGCGGTCCGGGTCGTCTACGACCCGGCGGGGCCGATGGCCGTCAAGGTCTACGAGCTGAACCTGCCGTAGGCGGTGACACCGGTGTGGGAAATCCACAGCCGGTGGTGACAGGCGGCATCTAGGAGCAGGCGGGGGCGGCTCGTACCGTCCAGCACATGACCGTCAAACGCTTCGCCGCGATCGCCGGTGCGGCCCTGCTGGCCGGCTCGGTCCTGGCGTCGCCCGCGCAGGCGGCGCCAGGCTATCTCTGCCTCATCGCCACGGCCGTGCCGAGCGGCGCCGGGTACACGTTGTCGAGCCCCGGCTGCACCGGCTCAGGGTTCGTCGACGTGCCGGTGCTCGTCTGGTCGGGACCTGCCGCCGGAAACTACGTCTGCCTGCGGGTCACCTACGCTCCCCTGGAGGCCGAGTTCGAGGGCACCGGGTGCGTTCGGGCTTGAGACCTCGCCGTCGATGGTGACGCAGCATCGGCCTGGGCCGGGGTTCAGCCGGGCGCGCAGACTGCCCGGGCACAGGCGCTCGATGACGCCGTCGATCAGGTCGAGGTTCATGCCGCAGACGAGTTCGGTGTAGCTCTGGGCCAGCCGGTGGAAGGGGCAGTTGGCCAGGACGAGACCCTCGTGTCCGGCGCGCGGCTCGTAACCGTGACGGGCCAGCGTGTCGGCCACGGCCTGCCGCGTACCGACCTCGCGATCAGGAGCGGCCTCCCGGCGGGCGGCGGCGGTTTCGCCGATGCGGTGGCCTGCGGACCTGGCGGCCGTGCTGAGCGCGGCCTGGACGGGCACGTCGTCGCGGGCGGCGATGGTGACCGCCTCCGCCAGCACCTGGCCGGCGAGGTCGTAGCGGCGCTCGGGCAGGGTGACCGCGATGTCGCGCGCGGCCCGCCGATACATCTTGGCCGGACGCCCGGCGCCTGGCCCGCCCCGGCCGGGCGGCCTGCTGTACTCCACGTCGAGCAGCCCCTCGGCGACCAGCTTGTCGAGGTTGAACTTCGCGACGTGATGCGCGACCCCTACGCCCTCGGCCGCGTTCTCCCTGCTCACCGGGTATTCCTGAGCCACCACGTAGGCGTAGAGCGCCTGGCGCACGGGCTCGCTCAGCGCCGCGACGCTCGCCACGTCGGCGGCGAACGCATCGGTGGCACAAGCGTCGGCGGCGGACGCGTCGCGGTCGTCGGACGCCTCGGACATCGCTTGCCTCCCGGTTCCTGATGACGCTCCCATTCTAACGGACACATGTATTGACGAAATGCGACCTCAGTTCTAACGTCAAGATTTGTATCCGTTAGAAGGAGTCGTCATGGCAGGAAACGCCGTATCAAGATCCGTCCCGTCGCTGGAGCAGGTGAAGGCCGACCCGGCCCTGCAGGGGTTCTGGCTCCTGCGCATCGGGTTCACCGTCGCCCCGATCCTGTTCGGGCTCGACAAGTTCGCCGGGATGCTCACCGACTGGGACCAGTACCTCGCCCCGGCCATCGACGGCATCGTCCCCGGCACCGCGCACCAGGCCATGCTGGCCGTCGGGGTCATCGAGATCGTCGCCGGGCTGGTGGTGGCGGTGCTGCCCAGGTTCGGCGGCTACCTCGTGGCCGCCTGGCTCGGCGGCATCATCGTCAACCTGCTGCTGCTCGGGAACTTCTACGACGTGGCGCTGCGCGACTTCGGGCTGCTGCTCGGCGCGCTCTGCCTGGCGCGTCTGGCCGCCGCCGCCCACCGTCCGGGATCGCGGTGAACCGGCACGTGGACACGGCGAACCCGCGCGCGGAAGCGGACCACCACCTGATCGCCGCCGAACTGGCGGCGGCCGATCGGGTGGCGGCCGATCGGGTGGCGGCCGATCGGGTGGCGGCCGATCGGGTGGCTCATGCGGAAGCCCATCGGGTGCCGCATCTGCGGCTGGCGCGCGAGGTCGCGCCGATCGACCTGGACGCCGCCGCCGACGCCGTACGCCGCCTGCTGGCCGCGCTCGGGCAGGACGTGGAGTCCCCGCACCTGCGCGACACCCCAAGACGGGTCGCCGGCGCGTTCGCCGAACTGCTCGAACCCGAACCGTTCACCCTCACCACCTTCCCGAACGAGGGCGGCTACGACGAGTTGGTCCTCGTCCGCGACGTGCCGTTCCGCTCGCTGTGCGAGCACCACCTGCTGCCGTTCCACGGCGTGGCGCACATCGGCTATTTGCCGGCCGAGCGGATCGTCGGGCTGTCGAAGCTGGCCAGGGTGGTCGAGCACTACGCGCGCGGCCTGCACGTCCAGGAGCGGCTGACCCAGCAGGTCGCCGACTGCCTGCAGCGCAACCTGCACGCCAAGGGCGTCGCGGTGGTGCTCGAGGCCGAGCACCTGTGCATGTCGCTGCGCGGGGTACGGGCCGCCGGCGCCCGTACGGTCACCTCCGCGCTGCTCGGCCTGCACCGCGACGACCCGGCCACCAGGCAGGAGTTCTTCGCGCTCACCGGAGTGCACTGAGCACTGATCGCGTCCGGAGTGCACTGATCACATCCTGAGCGCACTGATCACGTCCTGATCGAACGGCGGCATGCCGGGGGCAGGGAGCGGACGCTATTGCGGGAACTCGGACGTCCGTATCCGGCCTGCCCTTGAGATCCCCACCGGCCACGGTGGATCTTTGAAGCCGGCTCCGTAGAAGGGCGTCGCTTCACATGCAGCCATCACCCGGGCACAACCCCGCCGAGCAGCCCGCACCGCGCGGGCGGGGCTCGCTCGGGTGGCGCGATCCGCTGTTCCTGGCCTCCATGCCGAGCGGCGAGCGGGTACGCAGATTCGTCGCCATGCTGCTGCTGTTGCAGCGGCTCAGCTACCTGCTGCCGGCGTGCGCGAGCCTGTTCTCGCACGAAGTGCTCTTCTCCTCCCCGGCGCGCAACGCGGTGCTGCTCACGCTGGCCCTGGCCTGGAACGTGGTGCTGTTCCACTGGGTCGCGCGGCGCGGCTGGTTCCCCATCAGGGCCGTGTTGATCGACGTCCTGGCCACCTGCGTGTTCATGATCGGGGTGACCGACGTCTGCGTGCCCGCGTCGACCTCGTGCATAACGAACTGGTCCTCGCACGCCCTGCTGGCGACCGGGGCGTTGATCGGCGCGGTGTGCGAGCGGCCGATCCAGATCACCGCGCTGCTGCCGCCCGTCGGGGTCTACGCGATCGCGCACGCCGGCGACCTGGGCGAGCGCTTCCCCGCCGGGCTGGAGCTGGCCGTGCGGCTCAACAGCTACGTGTGGTTCGCGGTGATCGTGTTCTTCATCCGCCGCTACCTGGCCGCCCAGGCCACGCGCCTGGACCGGCTGGCCGAGCAGCGGCTGGCGGCCGAGGCGGAACGGGTCGCCGAGCGCGTCGCCGAGCAGGCCAGGCTGGCGCACTACCGGCAGTTGCACGACACCGTGCTGGCCACGCTGACCGCGATCGCGCGCGGCGGGCTCGATCACCATACGGAGGAGGTCCGGCGCAGGTGCGCGGCCGACGCGGCCTACGTGCGCACGCTGATCAGGCAGGACGCGGCAGGCCCGGCGACCGGGCTGAGCAACGGCCTGGCCAGGGCCGTGGCCAGGGCGGCCGGGCTGGGCCTGTGCGTGCACTACGCCGCCGAGGCACTCCCGGGCGAAGACTCGCCCGCGGTCTCGACCGCCGATCCGCCCGAAGCCTCGCACGGGGCAAGGCACGGCGGCCCGCCCGCCGAGGTGGCGATGGCCATGGCCGAGGCCTGCGCGGAGGCGCTCAACAACGTGGCCAGGCACTCCGGTGAGCGGGAGGCCTGGCTGACCGCCGTCGCCGTGGACGGCGTGATCACCGTCCGGGTGGTCGACCGCGGCAAGGGCTTCGACCCCGCCCGGGTCGAGCCGGGCTACGGGCTGCGCTCCTCCGTGGTCGGTCGGCTGCGCGAGGTGGGCGGCGGCGCGGAGGTCATCACGGCGCCGGGTGAAGGCGTGTGCGTGGAGCTCACGTGGCCAGGCCGTCCTCTCTGACACGGGTGGCGAGCTCCAGCTTCGTGTACGCCGGACGTCCCGCCTTGCGGTACTTGTCCTTGACCCGTTCGAGGTAGTTCTTGGCGGTTCCCGGCTGCACCCCGGCGCTGCGGGCGGCCGCGGTGAGCGTCATGCCGGAGGCGTAGGCGAGCAGCACCGCCCGCTCCTGCGGGGACAGGACGGGACGGTCGCCGTCGCGGTCGGCCAGCCAGCCGAGCGCCAGTTCGCGGGAGATGGCCACTTCCTCCTTCGCCACCTCCCGCACCTTGGCCACGAGCGCGGCCAGGTCGTGGTCCTTGGTGAGGTATCCGCCGGCGCCCGCGTCGATCATCTGCCTGGCCACGTCGCCCGAGGTCACCACGCTCACGACCAGTACGCGCCGGCCTCGTCCGACCAGGGTGCGGACGTTCTGCACGGGGTCGGAGCGGTCGGCGAGCAGCAGGTCGAGCAGCACCACGTCGGCCGGTGACCGCTCGGTTTCGAGCAGTTCGGCGACGGTGGCGGCGCGGCCGGTCAGCCGGATGTCGGGTACCCCGGCCAGCCAGGCGGCCAGGCCTTCGATGAGCATCCGGTCATCGTCGACTACAGAAAGGGTGATCACGCCTGTCTGTCTCATATCCGGAATGTCCTGTCAAGTGCGCAGTTATGGCGGCTACCGGTCATGAAGCCCCCATCGCACGATGACGCCAAGTCCGAGAAGGGAGCAAGCATGACCGTCACCCTCGAGAGGGCCGAGGAGATCATCGCCGCCTGGAGGGCCGGCGACGAGCCGGACAGCCCGGTGGGCCCGCTGCTGCCCGGCATGTACATCGAGTCCGAGATCACGATGACCGGACCCGGCTACTCAGGCAAGTGCGGAACCGCCTGCTCGGCCTCCCGCACCCGTTACTGCTGCTGAGCCGGGACGGAAGCACATGGCCGGTGAGTTCGACCCTCCGCTGGACCCACTGATCGGACCGGCCCTGGCCGACCTGGAGGCCCGGCTGGGGGCGCTCACCGGCCTCGCCGCGGCCGAGCGCGCCGTGATATTGGCCGGCGCCGCCCGATCCGTCGACGAGGACGTCCGCCGCAAGATCACCAGAGTGCTGGTGCTAGAACTGAACGCCGCCAGGATCTCCGGCCGCCTGACCGCCGCCGACCCCGCCGCCCGGTGGGAGGAGTGGAAGCGGAGCGTGGCGGAGCCCGCCTTCTGGGACGCCATGAACGGGCCGTACCCGGGCATGGTGGACAGGCTCACGACGCTGATCGCCCACCGCTGCACGGCCGCCGGCCACTTCGCCGAGCGGTTCGCCGCCGATCGGCGGGCGATGACCGTCCTGCCCGGAGCTCCCGAAGGCGAGCTCGAACGCGTCGAGTTCGGCGCAGGGGACAGTCACCGGGGCGGGCAGACCGTCATCTCGCTGCACGCCGCCGACGGCCGGGTCGTCTACAAGCCGCGCTCGCTGGCCGTGGACGCCGCGCTCACCGAACTGCTGCCCCACCTGGGCGAATCCACCATGCGCGTGCCCGCCGTGGTGACCAGGGACGGCTACGGCTGGGCCGAGCACATCGAGCACCGCCACTGCGCCGACGCCACAGAGCTGCGCGCGTTCTACCGGGGCATGGGCCACTGGCTGGCGCTGATGCGCCTGCTCGGCGGCAGCGACCTGCACGCGGAGAACCTCATCGCGGCCGGGCCGCACCCGGTGGTCGTCGACTGCGAGAGCCTGTTCACCCCGCACGCCACCGCGCGGCCCTCCGGCTACGGCCAGGCCGTCGACCTGGCGGTGGAGCTGGTGGACACGTCCGTGATGCGTACCGGGCTGCTCCCCGGGCGCGGGGTGGCGCTGGGCTGGCGGGGCGTGGACGTCTCGGCCGTCGGCGCGCTGCCCGGCCAGCAGCCGGAGGTGGAGCTGCCGGTGGTGCTCGACGCGGGCACCGACAGCCCGCGCATGGGCACCGAACGGGTGGAACTGCCGCCCGCCGCCAACCATCCCAGCCCCGAGCCGGTGCTCGGCAGCTACTGGGACGTGATCATCGCCGGGTTCGACGAGCTCGACGGCCGCCTGACCGAGCTGGACCGGTCGGGCAAGCTGGAGCCGCTGCTCGCGCCGTTCGCCGACTGCCCGGTGCGCGCGGTGCTGCGCTCCACCGAGTCGTACGCCGAGCTGAGCCGCATGCTCTGGCACCCGGTCGCGCTGCACGACGAGGCGCCGGCCCGGGCGAAGGCCGCCGCGCTGCTGGCCAGGATGTCGCAGAACGTGCCGGGCGCGCCCGGCGACGCGGCCGTCATCGCCGCCGAGGTGGACGAGCTGTGCCACGGCGACATCCCGATGTTCGACACCACGCCGCGCGTCGGCGTGCTGCGCGGCCCGGGCGACACGCGGTGCGGGCCCGAGCTCGACCTGATCGCCGACGCGGTGTCGCGCTGGCGCGCCCGTGACCACGGCCTGGATCGCCGGGTGGCGCAGGCTGCCCTGGTCAGCGCGTACCTCAACGAGGGCTGGATGCCGGAGGACGCGCAGCTCTCCCCCGGGCTGATCCGGACCGAGGATCTGGAGCCCCGGCGGCGGGCGGCGGCGGCCGGGGTCCTGCGCGGCGTGCTGGACAGCGCGGTACGCGGCGCGGACGGCACGGTCACCTGGATCACCCCGGTGCTGAGTCCGACCGGCTGGGCCGTGCAACCGCTGGCCGCCGACCTGTACGGCGGCGCGCACGGCGTGGCGATCCTGCTGACCGGCTACCTCCAGGAGGTCGAGGCGGGCCGGGCCGAGCCGATCGACGAGCTGCCCGGACTCCTGCGGGCGGTACTGACCACCATCCGCCGCATGGAGGACAGCGACGCGGACAAGCGGCGCGAGGACATCAGGACGCGGCCTGAACCGCCCGGCGCCTACCTCGGGATCGCCTCCCAGGTGTGGGGCTGGCTGCAACTGCGGGCGCTCGGCGCGGCCGGGGACGAGGCGCTGGAACGCGCCCGCGCGCTGGCCGGGCTGCTCCCCGACGCGATCGACGCCGACGACGGCTACGACCTGCTCTCCGGCATGGCCGGGGCGATCGTCCCGCTGCTGCGGCTGGGCGAGTGCGCCGGCGAAGCGCGGTGGGCCGAGCTGGCGGGCTCGATCGGCACCCGGCTGGCGGGGCTGGCCGAGTACCGGCCCGGCGGGGTCTGCTGGCCCAGCCCGCGTTTCCCGCAGGGCCTCGGCGGGCTGGCGCACGGCGCGACCGGCATCGGCTGGGCGCTGTCACGGCTGGCAGCCGCGGAACAGACCGCGACCCCGGCTTCGGCTCGACCGGAGTTC
The DNA here is from genome assembly GCF_013283785.1 of Nonomuraea antri. Taxonomy (GTDB): domain Bacteria; phylum Actinomycetota; class Actinomycetes; order Streptosporangiales; family Streptosporangiaceae; genus Nonomuraea; species Nonomuraea antri. The sequence continues at coordinate 10,835 of NZ_JABCPZ010000006.1, read as the reverse complement.
CGGCGGCTGGCCGAGTCGGCGTTCGCCTACGAGGACACGCTCTACGACCAGGACCAGCACGGCTGGGTGGACCTGCGCGGCGACGGCTTGACCGCCGCCGCCTGGTGCCACGGCGCCGGCGGGGTCGGGATCGTCGCCGCCGACCAGCTGGCCCACGCGGAAGACGGCAAGGTCTGGCGCGACAGGCTGAAGCGGGCCGCCGCGTCCTGCTGGGCCGACGGCACCGGCTGGAACCACACGCTCTGCCACGGCGACCTCGGCTCCTGGGAGGTGATCGAGCACGCCCGCGCGGCCGGGGTCGCACCGGTCGAGCATGACCGGATGGCCGCGCACATCCTGGGCAGCCTCGAAGCCAACGGCCCGGTCAGCGGCCTGGCCAGGGACGCCTTCGCCCCCGGCCTGCTGCCCGGCCTGGGCGGCGTGGCCTACCAGTTGCTGCGCATGCACCCGGACTGCCGGCTGCCTTCCGTCCTGCTGCCGGACCTGGAGTGAGCGACGTGGAGGCGGAGGAGGAGCTGGCCACTCCGTACTGGCATCTGGACAGGCAGGACGGTCCCCGGCGCTCGCTGCGGCGGTTGCCCGCGCTGATGGCGCCGGTGTTGCGGCTGGTGTGGGAGTGCGGGCGGTGGTCGGCGCTGACCGTCCTGGCGCTCCAGGTCGCGGCGGGCCTGGCCACCGCCGGTGGGCTGCTGGCCACCACGTCGGTGCTGGACGAGCTGCTGGCCTCGGGCGCGGCGCCGGAACAGCTCGTGGCGGCGCTGCCCGACCTGGTGCTGCTGGCCGCGATCGTGGCGGTGCGCGGCGCGGCCACCGGGGCGGTGGAGCTGGCCAGGGCCCGGCTTGAGCCGGCGTTGCGCCGGGCGGCCGAGGAACGGCTGTTCGCCGCCGCGCTCGGCGTGCAACTGGCCGACTTCGACGACGTGGACTTCTACGACGGCCTGCACCGGGCCCGCGACCGGGGCCTGTTCCACCTCGACCGCGCGGTCGGCAACGTCATCGACCTGCTCGGCGCGGCCTGCGGGGTGATTGCGGCGGCCGCCGGGCTGGCCGTGCTGCATCCGCTGCTCGTCCCGTTGCTGCTGGCCGGGGTGGTGCCGGAGGCGTGGGCGGTGCTGAAGGCGGCCAGGCTCGGCTACGCGGGCATGCGCAGCATGGTCACGCTGAACCGGCGGGTGGACCTGCTCGGCGGGCTGGCCACAGAACGCGAACCGGCCGGCGAGCTGCGGGCCTGCCAGGCCGAGCCGTACGTGCTGGCCGAGTACCGCCAGGCGGCCGACGTGCTGCGGCGTGAGGAGACCAGGGTCGGGCTGTCCATGGCACGCGTCGGCCTCGCCGGGCGCGCGGCCGGCGGCCTGGCCCTGACCGGGGTGCTCACCGTGCTCGGGCTGATGCTGCACGCCGGCTGGATCGCGGCGGCCGCGGCGGGCACCGCGGTGATCGCCGTCCGGGTCGCCGCGGCGGCGCTGCGTCAGCTCGCCCAGGCCGCCAACCAGCTGTTCGAGCAGTCCCTGTACGTGGCCGACTACCACGACTTCCTGGCCGACGCCGCGTCCAGGGGCCGACCGGCCGGCGGGACGGCGGCGCCGCGCTCCCCGGAACGCATCACCCTGCACGGCGTGACCTTCACCTACCCCGGCAGCCCCGGCCCGGCGCTGCGGGAGATCGACCTGACCATCCACGCGGGCCAGACGATCGCGCTGGTCGGCGAGAACGGCTCGGGCAAGACCACCCTGGCCAGGGTGCTGGCCGGGCTCTACCGGCCGACCAGCGGCAGCGTCCGCTGGGACGGCCTGGACACCGGCGAGCTCGACCCCGACTCGCTGGCCGACCGGGTGGTCCTGGTGCCGCAGCACCCGGTCCGCTGGCCGCACGACGCCAGGACCAACGTCCGCATGGGGCGTCACGACCGGCACGACCCGGAGGATCGGGCGCTGCGCGCGGCGGCGGTGCTGGCGGCGGCCGACGATCTGGTCGCCGACCTGCCTTCGGGCTGGCAGACGCTGCTGTCCAAGCAGTTCAGAGGCGGCCACGAGCTGTCGGCGGGCCAGTGGCAGCGCCTGGCCGTGGCCCGCGGCCTCTTCCGCGACGGCCCGGTGCTGATCTGGGACGAGCCGACCGCCCCGCTGGACGCCAAGGCCGAGTACGCCGTCTACGAGACGCTGCGGAAGATCGCCGGAGAGCGTACGGTGCTGCTCATCACCCACCGGCTGACCAGCGTCAGGCACGCCGACCGCATCTGCCTGCTGCATCGCGGGCGCATCGCCGAGGAAGGCACCCACGAGGAGTTGCTGGCGCTGCGCGGCCGCTACGCCGAGCTGTACGCACTGCAGACCGGCGAATCGGAGCGCCGATGAAGCTGATCCGACCGGGCGAGCCGGGCTACCAGGAGCGGCGCAAGGCCTTTCGCGGCACGCTCGTCGAGGAGCTGCCCGTCGCCGTGGCGTGCTGCGACTCGGAGGCGGACGTGGTCGGCGCGCTGGCGCTGGCGGGCGCCCGCTGCCTGCCGTTCGCCCTGCGCGGCGGCGGCCACAGCTTCGCCGAGCACTCCTCCACCTCCGGACTGCTCGTGGACCTCGGCGCGATGAGGACGATCGAGATCGGCCGGGACAGCGTCCGGGTGGGCCCCGGTGTGCGGGTCGGCGAGCTGGCCGCGCGCCTGGCCGAGCAAGGACGCCTGGTCCCCTGCGGCTGGTGCCCGACGGTCGGGGTCACCGGCGCGGTGCTCGGCGGCGGATACGGCGTGCTCAGCCGCCTGTACGGGCTCGGCGCCGACCACCTGCTCGCCGCCCGGGTGGTCCTGGCCGACGGCAGGTGCGCGGACGCGGACGACGACCTGCTGTGGGCGCTGCGCGGCGCGGGCGCGGGCAACTTCGGCGTGGTCACCGAGATCACCCTGCGTACCAGGCCCGTCGTGCCGATCACGGCCGTGCGGGCGATCTGCGGGTACGACCGGGCCGCCGATCTCGTCGACGCCTGGCAGCACTGGGCCCCGGACGCGCCGGACGAGGTCAACCTGGAGATCGCGGTCGTCGTCGGCGACGAACCGGACGAACCGCCCTACGCGGTGCTCTTCGGCGTCGTCGCCGGCCCGGCGGAGGCGGCGGCGAAGCTGGTGGCCGAGCTCGCCGACCTGGCCGGGCTCGGCCGGGACAGGCTCGAGTTCACCCGGCTGGAGGGCGCCGCGGCCGCCTGTCACCACGACTACGCCGACGGCGGCGCGGGCGCGGTTACGGAGCTGCCGCCGGGCGAGCGGCCCGGGCTGCGGCTGAACAAGTCGGCCTTCTTCGACCGGCCGCTGCCCCGCGCGGCGATCGAGGACCTGCTGCACCGGCTGGCCGCCGACCGCGTCTACGGCGAGATCAGGGACCTGGAGTTCGTCCCGTGGGGCGGTGCCATCGGCCGGGTCGCGCCCGACGCGACAGCGTTCGTCCATCGCGGGCCGCGCTTCCTGCTCAAGCAGTCCGTGCAGGTGGGATTCCGGGCCGCCGACGAGCGCAGGCTGGACGCGCACGCGTGGCTGCGCCGCTCCTGGGCACACCTGTCGCCGTGGGCCGGCGGCGTCTACCCCAACTACCCGGACGCCGACCTGACCGACTGGGCGCGCGCCTACTACGGCGGCAACCTGCCGAGACTGCGGCGGCTGAAGGCGGCCCACGACCCCGGCGGCGTGTTCCGGCACGCCCAAACCCTGCACGCGTAGGCAGCACGAGGCTTTGACGGGCCTTTGGTCGAGCCCGGATAGACCAAGGTTCGATGTGGCGTCACCGGGCCGCTGCCTAGCGTCGGAGACATGTCACTGACGGTCTCCCCGCCCCCTTCCACGGCCCGTGTCGTGGAGGTCGACGCGGTTCGCGGGTTCGCGCTGGCGGGCATCCTCGTCGCCAACATCGGGTTCCTCGCCGACCCCGGGCACGCCGTGGTGGGCCAGTCGCCCATCTCGGACGGCCCCGTCGCGTTCGGCATCACGGCTTTCGTGCTGACCAAGTTCTACGTCATCTTCTCCTTCCTGTTCGGTTACTCGTTCACGCTGCAGATGCGGGCCGCCGAGCGGGCCGGGGCGAGCGTGCGGGCGCGTACCGTGCGCCGCTGCCTGGCGCTGCTCGCGATCGGCCTGCTGCACGGGTTCCTGTTCTGGATCGGCGACATCCTGACCCTGTACGCGGCGCTCGGCCTGGTGCTGCTGCTGTTCAGGAACATCAAGCCGCGCACGGCCGTCATCGTCGGATCGGTGATCATCGGCCTGCTGACGCTGCTCTGGCTGGCGCTGGCCGGGCTGAGCCTGCTCGACCCGGCCGCCGGACAGGTCCCGCCGGTCGACACCGCGGCCGCCGCCAGGGCACTCGACCTGGCCACGGCCGGCCCGCTGGACTTCCTGCGACTGCAGACGGAGCTCTATCCGCAGCTCGTGGCCATGATCTGGCTCTTCCAGGGTCCGACGGCGCTGGCCATGTTCCTGTTCGGCCTGGCGGCGGGCAAGTCGCGGCTGCTGGAGGAGCCGCGGTCGCTGTCCAGGGTGCAGTGGGTGGGGTTCGGCGTCGGCATCCCCAGCGGGATCTTCTTCGCCTGGACGTCGGGCTCCTCCGGCGCGCTGGAAACGCTCGGACTGGCCGTGAACACGCTCACCTCGCTGCTGCTGGCCGCCGCGTACGTGGCGACGCTGGTGCGGCTGGTCAGGCGCGTCCCCGCGGTGGCGCGCGTGCTCGCCCCCGCCGGGCACATGGCCGCCTCCAACTACATCGGGCAGTCGGTGCTCTCCTGCCTGGTCTTCACCGGGTACGGGCTGGCGCTGGCGGGCCGGCTCTCGCCGATCGCGGTGATGGGGGTGGCGGCGGTGATCTACGCGGTGCTGGCGACGTTCAGCGCGCTGTGGCTGCGCCGCCACCGCCACGGCCCGGTCGAGTACGGGCTGCGCCGCATCACCAACTGGTCCTGACCCGCCTGGTCCTGACCCGTCCGATCGGGGGCCGGGTCAGGACCACAGCCCGGACGTACGCCGCCGGTAGCAGAACCCGGCGACGGCGGCCAGCAGCCGCATCGGGGGCGGGGCCTGGCTGCGCAGGCGGTCGGCGGCGTCGTCGGGCAGGCCGTCGATCAGCCAGCCGAGCAGCGTGAACATCTGCCTGGGGCCGTACTGGCGCTGGATGTCGCGGTGGCCCCGCGCGTCCTCGGCGGCGGAGATGTGGGCCTGCATGAGCGGGATCGCCATCGTCTCCTCGTGGGCCAGGTGCGCTCCGACCGTGTCGGCGAGCGCGCGCAGCGCGGTGGCCAGCTCGGCCCGGCCCGGCTCCGACGGCTCCCGGGCGAAGGCCGCGAACGCGCTCTCGCACTCCGCGATCCACTTGGCCGCCTCGGCGTGCTCGGCCTCCATCGCGTCCATGACCTCGGCGGCCTCGGCGGCCCGCGCCCGCAGCAGCGGCCAGACCGTCAGGTCCTCGGCCCGGTGGTGATGGTGCAGGACGAACAGCACCCAGGCGAGTTGCTTCCTGAGCCGGTCGATCCTGTCGCGGTCGCGCGGGCTCACCTCGCACACGGCGGTGACCAGGCGGCCGAGGTCGCGGCGGAAGCCGTGGTGTGCCAAGTACATGTTGGTCATGTCCAGCGGCCCGGGGGCGGCGGCGGCCTGGCCGGGAAGCCGGATCTGCGGGACGTCTGCCATCGCAGGTCCCCTCCTTTCCTTCGCCCCCACACTCGCCGCGCCCGTTTGGGTTTCGCTTGGCGGCCGTTCCAAGCCCGCGCCAAGCCCGCAGGCGCATCGTGAACGCCCTGTCCCGAGAAGGAGGGAACTCCGGTGCGCAAGACCCTGTACGTACTCGCCGCCCTGCAGGTCGCGGCGGTCGTGGTGCAGTTCTACCTGGCCACGTTCGGCGCGTTCCACCGGCCGCAGCCGGCGCCCATGACCGGCCCCATCGTGCCGCACATCATCAACGGGACCATGGTGATCCCGATCCTGTCCGTGGTGGTCGCCGTCGTCGCGGGCCTGGCCAGGGCGGGCGGCAGGCTCGTCGGGCTCGCGCTCGTCCCGCTCGGGGTGGTGGTGGCGCAGCTCTTCGCGGTGTTCCCGCTGGCCGACCTGCTGGCCGACGTTCCCGGGGTGACCACGACGGGCAGCAACGTGGTCTTCGGGTTCCACGCGCTGCTCGGGCTGGTGCTGCTGTGGGCGGTGATCGCCGCGTTCCGCGCGGCTGGGGCCCTGGTCAGGACGGCGGATGCCGGGCCGGTGGCGGATGCCGGGCCGGTGGCGGGCGATCGGCTGGGGTCGGGGCGTTGAGCCAGGTCGTCGCCCGGTTGCTGACGCTGGACAACCTGGCGCTCGCCGGGGTGGCCTGCTGCTGGCCGGCGGCGGGGGTGGCCGCCTTCCGCGCGGCACGCGACCACGCGCCGCGGACCGCGCGGGTGGCGGCGGCGCTGGTCGGGGCCGCCGTGCTGGTGACGGCGGCCCGGGTGGCGCTGGGCGTGGCCCTGGCCGGCCACGGCTGGTGGTTCGCCGCCGACCGGCTGCTGGTGGCCGTGCCGCTGGTGGCGCTGCCGGGGCTGGTCGCGGCGGCGATCACCCTGCCCGCGCTGGTCAGGACTAGCCTGCCCGGACGGCCCGCGCCGGCCGAGGTGGGTGCGCCCGGACGACCCGCGGTCGGTCCCGTCATGGCTTGGCCGGTGCTGGTCGCCGGTTACGGCGGGCTGGGCGGCGTGTCGCTGTCGCTGATCGGGACCTATCCGATCAGCCCGCTGCCGGTGGGCGTGGTCGTCGGGCTGGTCGCCGTGGCCGCCGTGCTCACCGGGCCCGTCTTGACCGGCCGCGTCCCGGGTTCCCGGCGGTTGGCTGTCGCCGGTGGGACGTTTCTGCTCTGCTTCGGTGTGGTCTGGGCAGGTGTGTCCATGTGGTCGAGCCGCCTGCCCGACCGGCTCAACCTGGGCACACACCACGCGACCCCGGCCGCCGCCCAGGGACGGCAGGTGCCGGTGACCGCGCTGCGCGAGCCCGCGTCCGGCGGCCCGGTGCGCCGCTTCACGCTGACCGCCAGGCCCGCCACCGTCACGCTGACCTCAGGACGCGCGGTGCCCGCCTGGACGTTCGACGGCCGGGTCCCCGGCCCCACGCTCCGCGTCAGGCAGGGCGAGCTGATCGAGGTACGCCTGCGCAACCGCATGCCCGGCCTGGCCGTCACCCTGCACTGGCACGGCTACCACGTCCCGGCGGGCGACGACGGCGTGGCCGGGGTGACCCAGGACGCCGTACGGCCGGGCGGCGAGCACGTCTACCGCTTCCGGGCTGCGCAGCAGGGCAGCTACTGGTACCACAGTCACGACATGTCCGACCCGGCGGTGCGGATGGGGCTGTTCGGGATGCTGGTCGTCGATCCGCCCACCGGCCGGCCGCCGGGCGCCGATCACACGGTCGCCCTGCACACGCTCGGCGGCGTGCCCACTCTCGCCGTGGACGACCGTCCGCCCGCCGACGGCCAGGCCGGGCTCCAGGTGGCCCCGGGCACCCCGGTCAGGCTGCGGATCGCAGCCACCGACAACGTGCCCGCCACGCTGGGGCTGAGCGGGGTGACGTACCGGCTGGCGGCGGTGGACGGCGGTGAGCTGAGCGACCCCGGCCCGCTGAGCGGCCAGCGGCTGCGGCTGGCCGCGGGCGGCCGCTACGACCTGACCTTCACCATGCCGCCCGGTCCCGTGCTGCTGTCGGTGGACGGCCGCGCCGCCCCCGGCCTGCTGCTGTCACCGGGTCCGGCGTCCGCCGCGCCGCCGCCCGCGACGCCGCCGCCCGCCACCGGGCCGCTGCTCGACATCACCGCCTACGGAGGGAAGCCGCAGCCGCAGCCCGCCGACTTCGACCGGGAGATCACCTGGGTGCTCGACCGTCGGCTCACCCTGCTCGACGGCGTCCCCAGGCTGGCGCACACGGTCAACGGTCAGGTGTGGCCGGACATCGTCACCCCCGTCGTACGCGAGGGCGAGCTCATCAAGATCACCGTGGTGAACCGGGGCAAGGACACCCACCCGATGCACCCGCACGGCCACCACGTGCTGGTGCTCTCACGCGACGGCCGGCCCGCCACCGGGCCGCTCTGGATGGACACCTTCGACGTCGCACCCGGCGAGGTGTGGGTGGTCGCGCTGCGGGCGGACAATCCCGGCCTGTGGATGTCGCACTGCCACGACCTGGGCCACGCCGCGCTGGGCATGACCTTCCACCTGGCCTACGAGGGCGTCACGACGCCGTTCGACGCGGGCGCGGCCTCGGGCAACCACCCCGAGTGAGCGGACCTGGCCGCCACCCGGGCGGCGGCCTCGGCGGACAGCAGGTCCAGCGCGGCGGCGCGGGCGGCGTCGTCCGGGCCGCCGCGCAGCCGTCTGGACTCGGCGGTCTCCGCGGCGACCAGCGTGATCAGGCTGTCCGCGCCGAGCGCGACGCACGAGGCGAGCGCGTGCTCGCCGTGCTCCACGGCCGCGTCCAGGTCGCCGAGCGCCTTGGCCAGCCCGGCCAGCGAACGGCTGAGCGGCCACAGCGGGAAGCCGAGCCCCGCCAGGGACATGCGGCCGGCGTACGGGAGGATCATGGCGTACAGGTCGGCGCAGGCGCGCCGGTCGCCCAGGCCCGACCAGATGTCGGCGAGCAGGGCCACCTGGTGCGGCCAGAGGAAGTCGCGCGGCACCGAGTCCGGGCCGGGCCACGGGCCGATCAGCGCGAGCGCCTCCTCCTCGCGGCCCAGCGCGACCAGGAACGGCGCCGCCCACCGGCTGCTGCCCGCGTCGCCGCCGTAGGACTGGAAGCCGGCGACCACCTCCGGGTCCAGCCTGCCGTGCCGCAGGTCGTACAGGGCCATCAGCAGCAGCCCGCCCAGGACGTTCTCCTCCGCGCCCCACATCGAGGTCAGCCGGTGCTGCTCGGCGGTGGTGCGGAACAGCCGCTCGGCCGCCGGCCTGTCGCCGGTGAGCAGGGCGACGCCGAGCCTGAGCCAGCCGATCATCACGCCCACGAACGGCACGCGCAGCCGTTCCGCCAGCGTGCCCGCCTCGTCCAGCAGGGCGGGCGCGCGCGGGGACGGGTCGGCTTCGAGCAGCGCGGCGCCCAGGTAGGTCAGGCCCACGGTGAGGATCTCGTCGTCGCCGGACTCGCGGCCGACCCGCACCATCTCCTCGGCCGCCGTCACCCGTTCGCCGAGCGTGTCGGGGCCGAGCAGGGCGACGTAGCGCGTGCTCAGCGCCCAGCCGAGCAGTTCGGGGTCCGCGCAGCGCCTGGCGTGCTCGACGGACTCGCGGCTCAGCCGCTCACAGTCGGCCGAGGTGTCGCCTGGGCGGTGGTAGGCCGCGGTGGCCAGGCGGCCGAGCACCCTGGCGCGTTCCGCGTCGCCGAGATCGGGCCGCGCGGCCAGGTCGCGCAGGTCGCGGGTCAGCTCGGGGTCGTAGTGTCCGAGCGGTGACCAGGGGTGGACGATCCTGCCGCCGTACCCGGTGGCGGCGGCGATCAGCCTGCGCCGGTCGCCCGCCTCGCGTGCCACCAGCCTGGCCTGTTCCAGCGCCCGCACCTGCCCGGCCGGGTCGCCCGCGCCGAGCAGCGCGTCGGCCAGCGCGAGCAGCAGGTCGGCGCGTTCGGCGCGGCTCAGGTCCGGATCGCCGTCGGCGACCTCGACCGCGCTGGTCAGCAGCCCGGCGGCGACGTCGTGGGCGCGCAGCCGGCCGGCCTGCCTGGCCGCGGCCGCGGCGGCCTGCCAGGCGCGCCGCGCGTGTCCCGCCGGCACGGCGAGCAGCCAGTGGTGCGCGGCGGTGGCCAGCCGGTCGGACGCGGGTCCCGCGCCGCGTCCCTCCACCGCCGCCGCGACCGCGGCGTGCAGCCTGGCCCTGCGCATCGGCGCGACGGCGTCGGCCAGCGCCTCCTGCACCAGGGCGTGCGTGAAGCGCAGCCGTCCAGGACGGCCTTCGGCCAGGATCGAGGCACGAAGGGCGGGTTCGAGCCGGTCGAGCGTGTCGTCCAGCGACAGTCCCGCCGCCTCGGCGATCACGGCGGCCTCGAACTCGCGCCCGGCCACCGCCGCCGCGCGCAGCACCTCGCCGGTGACGTCGGGCAGGCGGGCCACCCGGCCGAGCACCACGTCCCTGACGCCCAGCGGCAGCGCGCCGCGCGGGTCGGCGCCCGCCGCCATGAAGCGGACCAGCTCCGCCACGAAGAACGGGTTGCCGTCGGTACGGTCGCGCAGCACCCGCAGGATCTCCGGCGCGGCCATCTCGGCCGGGACGAGCGCCACCAGTTCCGCCAGGTCGAGACCGGTCAGCGCCAGCCGCAGCGCGTGGCGGCGCGACAGGGCGGCGAAGGCGTCGGCCAGCGCGCTGTCCGCGGACGTCTCCCTGGCCGTCCCCAGGATCAGGATCGGGCCCTCGGCCAGCGTCTCGGCGAGGTAGCCGAGCAGGCGCAGCGACGAGCGGTCGGCCCAGTGCAGGTCGTCGAGCACGAGCACGACGGGACCGCGCGCTGCGGCGGCCGCCAGCACCCGGGCGGTCGCCTGGTAGGCGCGAAAACGCGCGCCCGCCGGGTCGGCCACGGCGCCCGCGCCCGAGCCCGGCAGGTCCTCCCGCAGCTCGGCGGGCAGCTCGGGCAGCTCGCCGAGCAGGCGTTCCATGAGCGTGGTCCACGGCCAGAACGCGGGCGCGCCCTCGACGGCGGCGCACCGGCCGACGGCGACCAGGAAGCCGCGGGCCTGGGCGCGCGCGACGGCCTCCTCGGCCAGCCGGGTCTTGCCGATGCCCGGCTCGCCGGTGATCAGCACGAAGCCGGGCGCGCCCGCGGCGACGTCGTCCAGCAGCGTCTCGACGGCGGCCAGCTCGGCGACCCGCCC
>NZ_JABCPZ010000069.1 GCF_013283785.1 Nonomuraea antri | reverse complement strand
GGGCCGGGCTGGTCGCGCGAGCCGGCGCAGCGCGGAGACGGCGGGGTGGTGCTGGGGTTGTCGCACGTGGCGCGCATGCTGGGGGCGCCGGCGGTGGAGGAGGTGGCGGTCGCCGCGGGGCTGCGGATCGCCTCCCTGGCCGTGCCCGGCCACCAGTTCGGCGACCTGTCCTTCGCCGACCTCGCGGAGTTCGGCGAGATCGCGGAACGCTCCATCGACGCCGGGCTGCCCGTGGACGCGGTCACGCCGGGCTTCCTGTGCGGGACGGCCGGTACGGCGTACCTGCTGGCCAGGCTCTACGGCGTCACCGGCGACGGGCGGTTCCTGCGGGCCGCCCGCCGGGGCGCCGGGTTCGTCCGCACGGTGAGCATGGTGACGGACAGGTGCGCGCTGGTGCCGCACCACCTGCCGAACGGCCGCGACCTGCACTACCTGGGTTTCTGCTCGGGCTCGGCCGGGGTGGCGCGGATGTTCTACGAGCTGCACCGGGTGACCGGCGACCCCGACGACCTGGAGTGGGCCGAGCGGCTGGCCAACGGGATCGTCACCAGCGGTGTCCCGTTCCGCCGCACTCCCGGTTTCTGGGACGCGGCCTGCCAGTGTTGCGGCACGGCCGGGCTGGTGGAGCTGTTCGTGGGGTTGTGGGCGGCGACGGGCCGGCGGACGTATCTGACGTTCGCCCAGACCCTGGCCGGGCAGCTGATCGGCCGGGCCGACGGGCATGACGGGCGTGGGTATCGGTGGTATCAGGCCTACCGGCGGCTGCGGCCGGGTGAGGTGAGCGCCGACACCGGTTACATGGTGGGCGCGGCCGGGATCGGGGCGGCGCTGCTGCACCTGGACGCGGCGACGCGCGGCGAACGGGCCGGCCGGGTGATCCTGCTGCCCGACAACCCGTTCCCGGCGATCCCGGTGCCGCGCAAGGTGCTGCGCGGCTCGGATTAGCCGTCGGCGCGGGCTCTAGGATCTCGGGTGAGACGACACCTGAGGAAGGGATCCCCCGTGGCGTCGAGCGCTCCGCGGATCGTCAGGGAGTTCAGGGCCGGCGCTTACGCCCTCTGCGTCGACCAGGAGAGGATCCTGCTGGCCCGGTGGGTGGCGCCCGACGGGCGGCGGTGGTGGACGCTGCCCGGTGGCGGCATCGATCACGGCGAGGATCCGGTGGACGCGGTCGTCCGCGAGGTGGCGGAGGAGACCGGCCTGATCGTGACGGTCGAGAGCCTGCTGGGCGTGGACACGGTCCGGCGCCGCTACGACCGGGGCGCTGGGCGGGAGGCGGACTTCCACGGGCTGCGGATCTTCTACGCGGCCGCCGTCGTGGGCGGCACGCTGCGTGACGAGGTGGGCGGCAGCACCGATCGGGCCGCCTGGCTGGATCTCGCCGACCTGCCCGGGCTGGATCAAGCCGACCTGGTGGGCATCGGCCTGGAACTGCTGCGCGTACGCCCGCCGCACGGAAGATTGCCGAAGTGAGCCGGAGTAAACACGGCTGACCTGCACGTTTGCTCGTACGCAGAAGAAGGGTCTAAGCTGTTCAGCTCCATGCATTTAGCCACAGCTTCACAACTCTCCTGTTAGGAGTATATCAGGGAATGGCTAATCGTCAAGATGGTCTTGCGGAAGCCCTTGACGTCGAGCAGCGTGCCGTGTCCATGCTCTACGCCCGGCTCGACGCCGCGCGCGAGCGGGCCCGGCGGTCGCTGCACGAGGTCTACCGGGGAGTGGGCGCGGGCGGCACCCGCCAGGCGATGGTGGAACGCGAGGCGATGGCCGCCGCGCAGTCGCTGCGCCTGGCCCAGCTGAACGCGGTCGAGCGCGGCCTGTGCTTCGGCCGCATCGACGACGCGGCCGGCCGCAGCACGTACATCGGCAGGATCGGGCTGCGTGACGACGACCACGAGTCCGTCATGATCGACTGGCGGGCGCCGGCGGCGCGGCCGTTCTACGTGGCCACCGCCACCGACCCGGGCGGCCTGGTGCGGCGCAGGCATCTGCACCTGAAGGACCGCACCGTGGCCGGCATCGACGACGAGGTCTTCGACCTGGAGGGCATGAGCGACGGCGAGCGCCGCACGCTGGTGGGTGAGGCGGCGCTGCTGGCCGCGCTGCGCCGGGGCCGCACCGGGCGGATGGGCGACGTGGTGGCCACCATCCAGATCGAGCAGGACCGGGTGATCCGCGCCTCCTGGCAGGGCGCGCTGGTCGTGCAGGGCGGTCCCGGCACGGGCAAGACGGTGGCGGCGTTGCACCGGGCGGCGTACCTGCTCTACACCCACCGCGACACGCTGGAGCGGCGCGGCGTGCTGGTGGTCGGCCCGAACCCGATGTTCCTGCGCTACATCAGCCAGGTCCTGCCCGCGCTGGGCGAGACGCAGGTGGTGATGTCCACGGTGGGTGAGCTGTTCCCCGGCGTGCGGGCGACGGCGGCCGATCGGCCGCGGGTGGCGGTGGTCAAGGGCGACGTCCGGATGGCCGAGGTGGTGGCCGGGGCGGTCGCCGAGCGGCAGCGGGTGCCGCGCGGCGACCTGGAGGTGGAGCTCGACGGGCTGGTGCTGCGGGTGCCGCGCGCCACGTGCGCGCGGCTGCGCGAGCGGGCGCGCGCGGTGCGGCTGCCGCACAACATGGCGCGCAAGCTGTTCGTCACCGAGCTGCTGAAGGAGCTGGCCAGGGCCGAGGCGCGGGCGCTGGAGGAGTCGGTGCGCCTGGACGAGGAGACGCTGCGCGAGCTGGCGGCGCTCGACCCGGAGGCCGTCGAGCCGCTGGACCTGGCCGGCGACCTGGACGAGGTGGACCTGCGCCTGGCCGCCGACCGGCTGTGGACGCTGGATCCGGTGCGCCGCGCGGTCGACGGGCTGTGGCCGGAGCTGACCGCGCAGCACCTGATCGGCGAGCTGCTGTGCGACCCGGACGTGCTCTGGTCGGTGGCGCCGCCCGGCCTGGACTGGCAGGAGCTGGTGCGCGAGCCCGGCGCCGGCTGGACGGTCGACGACGTCCCGCTGCTGGACGAGGCGGCCGAGCTGCTCGGCGAGGACGACTCGGCGGCCCGCGTCGCGGCCAGGCGCTCGCTGGCCGAACGCCGCGAGCAGGAGCTGTACGCCGCGGAGGTGCTGCAGACCACCGGCCTGCTGGAGGAGGGCGTCTTCGACCGCGCCGACGTGCTGGCCGACCGGCACGCCGACGACGGCCTGGGCCTGACCACGGCCGACCGGGCGGCGGCCGACCGCACCTGGGCCTACGGGCACGTGATCGTGGACGAGGCGCAGGAGCTGTCGGCGATGGCCTGGCGGATGATCATGCGGCGGGTGCCGGCCAAGTCGCTGACGGTGGTGGGCGACATCGCCCAGACCGGTTCGGCGGCCGGCGCGCGGTCGTGGGCGTCGGTGCTCGACCCGTACCTGGAGGGGCGCTGGCGCGAGGAGCGGCTGCTGGTCAACTACCGCACGCCCGCGCAGATCATGCGGGTCGCGGCGGACGTGCTGCGCTCGTTCGACCCCGGCCAGGAGCTGCCCGAGTCGGTGCGCGAGGGCGAGTGGCCGCCGCGCGCGGTCGGCGTGCCGGTGTCGGGGCTGCCCGCGCTGGTCTCGGCGGAGCTGGCCGAGATCGGCGAGGGCGTGCTGGGCGTGGTCGTGCCCGACGACCGGCTGGCGGAGGTGTCGAGCCTGTTCCCGGACGGCGGCCTGGACGCGCCGGTGGCGGTGCTGACCGTGGGGCAGGCCAAGGGTCTGGAGTTCGACGCCGTCGTGGTGGTGGACCCGGCCGGGATCCTGCGTCAGTCGCCGATGGGCGGCCGCGACCTGTACGTGGCCATCACCCGGGCCACCCGCCGTCTGACGGTGGCCCACCAGGGGGAGCTGCCCGAGGTGTTGGCGCGGCTGGCGTGACCCCCGGATCAGGTGGCCGGGGTCACCGTTTGTAGAGTTTGTCGGCGACGGTGCGGATCTCCCGGGTGACGCGGTCGAGGGCGCGCAGCGTGCTCGTGTCGAGGTGGGACATGATGTGCCGGTAGTGTTCCAGCCCGGCGTTGTTGATCTCCTCGATGAGCCGGGCGCCCTCGCCGGTGAGCTCCACGCGGCGGACGCGGCGGTCGTGCGGGTCCTCGTGCCTGCTGACGAACCCGTGCGCGACGAGGCGGTCGACGATGCCGGTGACGGTGGCCAGGCCGACGCCGAGGTCGTGGGCGAGGTCCTGGCCGGAGGCCGAGCCGTTGATCGACAGCAGCATGACGACCTTGAGCTGGCGCATGGTGAGGTTCGAGGTGAACAGCGGGGATTGGTGCTGGGCGAACAGCCGGCCCAGGCTCGTCTGAGTTTCGGTGATCCGGCGGATCAGCTCGTCGCGTTCGTCGTTCACGCTCACCTCTCGCTTCCTGAGAAGGTTATCAGGAAAGCCAACTCCTCCTAAATATTCGCACAAGGCGAAGTGTTAGTCTGGGGCGAACTCTTGGAGGTGAGCCTCATGACCGCATTCGCACGGTTGAGCCTGGTCAACCGGAGCTTGGTGATTTTGATCGCGGTCGTGCTCAGCGCGTTCGGCGCGTTCACGATCCCGCAGTTGAAGCAGCAGTTGCTGCCGTCACTGGCGTTCCCCGGCGCGTTCGTGGTGGCGCCGTTCCCCGGCGCTTCGCCGGAGATCGTGGAGGATCAGGTCACCAAGCCGATCGAGGACTCCTTCCAGGGTATCGCCGGCATGGAGAAGGTGACGTCCACGTCCAGGGAGGGCCTGGCACAGATCCAGGTGGCCTTCGAGTACGGCACGGACATCGAGGCGTCGCTGAACAAGATGCAGCAGGCGATCAGCCGCGCGTCGTTGCCCGACGGGGTCGATCCGCAGGTGGTGGCCGGTAACACCGACGACATCCCGGTGCTGGTGCTGGCGGTGGGCGACGGCGGTGACGAGCGGGCGATGGCCGACAAGCTGCGCCGCATCATGCTGCCGGAGTTGCAGGGCATCGAGGGCGTGCGCGAGGTGGCGGTCACCGGCACGCGCGACGAGGTCGTCACGATCGAGCCGGACGCCAAGAAGATGGCCAAGGCCGGGGTGTCGCCGGCGCAGATCCCCGAGGTGCTGCGCGCCAACGGCACGCCGATCCCGGCGGGCACCCTGACCGCCGACGGGCGGGCGCTGACCGTGCAGGTGGGGGCCAGGGTCGACTCGATCGACAAGCTGAAGGACCTGTACCTGACGCCGACGCAGCCGCAGGTCGCGCAGCCGCAGGCGCGTCCGCAGCCTCAGACTCAGACTCAGGGGCGTCCTCAGGTGGGCCAGGCTCAGCCGGGTCAGGCGCGGGTTCCGCAGCAGCCGGTGACGCCCAAGCCGCTCAAGCCGGTCAAGCTGGGCGACGTCGCGGAGATCACCCGCGGCCTGGCCGACCCGGCGACGATCACGCGTACCGACGGCAGGACGAGCCTGGGCGTTTCGGTGACGATGACGCCCGACGGCAACGCGGTGACCATCTCCCACGCGGTGCGCGAGAAGCTGCCCGAGCTGACCAAGGCGCTGGGCGACTCCTCCGACACGGCGGTGTCGGTGGTGTTCGACCAGGCGCCGTACGTCGAGGAGTCGATCGAGAACCTGACCACCGAGGGCCTGCTGGGCCTGGCGTTCGCGGTGCTGGTCATCCTGGTGTTCCTGCTGTCGGTGCGCTCGACGGTGGTGACGGCGGTGTCGATCCCGCTGTCGGTGGTGATCGCGCTGATCGTGTTGTGGGCCGGCGACTACTCGCTGAACATGCTGACCCTGGGCGCGCTGACCATCGCCGTCGGCCGGGTGGTCGACGACTCGATCGTGGTGCTGGAGAACATCAAACGCCATCTCGGCTACGGGGAGGCGAAACTCCAGGCGATCTTGACCGCGGTGCGCGAGGTGTCGGGCGCGGTGACCGCCTCGACGCTGACCACGGTGGCGGTGTTCGCGCCGATCGCGGTGGTGGGCGGCATGGTGGGCGAGCTGTTCTCGCCGTTCGCGATCACCGTGGCGGTGGCGCTGCTGGCCTCGCTGGTGGTGTCGCTGACGGTGGTGCCGGTGCTGGCGTACTGGTTCCTGAAGGCGCCGCGGCTCACGCCGGAGCAGGCGCGGGCGCAGCGCGAGGCCGCCGAGGCCAAGGAACTGCGCTCGCCGCTGCAGCGCGCCTACCTGCCGGTGCTGCGCTTCGCCACCCGGTTCAAGCTGGTGACGGTGCTGATCGGCATCGCGGTGTTCATCGGGACGATGGGCCTGGCCGGCAGCCTGCAGACCAACTTCCTGGACTCCTCCGGCCAGAACACGATCTCGGTGAGCCAGAAGATGCCGGTGGGCACCGACCTGGCCACCACCGACGCCGCGGCCAAGAAGGTGGAGCAGGCGCTGACGTCGGTGGAGGGCGTCGAGACGTACCAGGTGAACGTGGGCGGCGGCAACGCCATGAGCGGCGGCGCGGTCGGCGGCGGCGCGGACCGGGCGTCGTACTCGATCACGGTGGCCGACGGCGTCGAGACGCCGAAGGTGGAGCAGGCGCTGCGCGACAAGCTGGCGGACCTGTCCGGGATCGGCGAGGTGACGGTCGGCGGCGCCGGCGGTGGCGGTTTCGCCTCCGACTCGATCGACGTGATCGTGCAGGCCCCCGACGCGGCGGCGCTGCGCACGGCCGCCGACACGGTCAAGAGCGCGATGGGCGAGGTGCCCGGGCTGCGCGACGTGGCCTCGAACCTGGAGGCGAGCGCGCCGCGGGTGCAGGTCGAGGTCGACCGGGAGAAGGCGGCGGCCAAGGGCCTGTCGGAGGCGCAGGTCGGCCAGGCGGTCGCGCAGGCCTTCCGCGGCGCGCCGCTGGGCCAGATCACGCTGGACGGCCGCGCGAGCGACCTGGTGCTGCGCGGCGGCGACGCGCCGGAGGACATCGAGGCGATCGAGAAGCTGAAGCTGGCCACCCCGGCCGGGCTGGTGAAGCTGTCGTCGGTGGCGTCGGTCGAGCGGGTCGAGGGCCCGACGCAGGTCACCAGGATCGACGGTGAGCGTTCTGCGACGGTGTCGGCCAAGGCGTCCGACAGCGACCTGGGCAGTGTCACGCAGGCGCTGAACACCAAGCTGAAGTCGCTGACGCTGGCCTCGGGCGCGACGTACACGATCGGCGGCGCCTCGGCCGAGCAGGAGGAGGCGTTCGCGGACCTGGGCCTGGCGATGCTGGCGGCGATCGCGATCGTGTTCATGATCATGGTGGCCACGTTCCGCAGCTTCATCCAGCCGCTGATCCTGCTGGTGTCGATCCCGTTCGCGGCCACCGGCGCGGTGGGCCTGCTGGTGGCCACCGACACGGCGATGGGCGTGCCGGCGCTGATCGGCATGCTGATGCTGATCGGCATCGTGGTGACGAACGCGATCGTGCTGATCGACCTGATCAACCAGTACCGGGACCAGGGGATGGGCATCGTCGAGGCGGTGATCGAGGGCGGCCGGCGGCGGCTGCGCCCGATCCTGATGACCGCGGTGGCCACGATCTGCGCACTGACGCCGATGGCGATGGGCGTGACGGGCTCGGGCGGCTTCATCTCGCAGCCGCTGGCGATCGTGGTGATCGGCGGCCTGATCTCCTCGACGCTGCTGACGCTGGTGCTGGTTCCGACGCTGTACACGATGGTGGAGCGGACCAAGGAGCGGCTGCGCCGCAAGCCCGCCGAACCCAAGCAGGAGGACAAGGTCCTGACGCCCGCCGGGTGATCGGCGGACCATGGGTCCCGACGGCCCGGCGGGGTTACCCCATCCCGCCGGGCCGTCGGCCTGACGGCGGCTGGACGGAAGACCTGGACGTGTCCGGGCGCGGCTTCCATCGGACCACCATGGAGGCCATTGCCCGGGTCGAGTCCGGTACGGCCAGGGCGATCCTCGTCTGGAAGTACTCGCGTTCCGGCTGAAGGGGTGGATGCAAGCACGGCGGTCGGCAAACTGGCGCGCGGCAGGCTGATGGAGCCGGCCGCCTTCGAGAGCGACCGGGCTGGAGAACAGTGGGCCGAGGCGTACCAGACCGGTTGGCCCGAGGGCTGCCGCCGATGGGCCCCGTATTTCGGGTACGTGCGGCGGGGACGGCAACCTCATCCGCTGGATCCGAAACGGACGCTGCGCGCTCCTTCCGGCGGCGAGGAACGCTACGAGCCTGATGTCGAGTCCGGCGCGGCAGAGGCGTTCGCCGACTGCTACGAGACCTACGTGCTGGCCCGGCGACTCAGCCGGTACGGGCACACCACCGAGGGCGGCCTGCCGTGAAGCACCGAAACCGTCCGCCAGGTCATGGATCAAGGCTTCGCTTCGGGGCTCCTGCGGATCCACGACCCCGATTGCGGCTGCCGGAGGTCGTCTCGCTGCCAGCGCAAGGTGTTGCCGAAGGGTTGGTGGTCCGGGACCGCCACCCGGTGCCGACTGGTGAAGCGGGCCGGTGTGCCCCTCGGCGGGCAGATCGAGCTGGAGCGGGTCAAGGACGAGATCATCCGGGTCGTGGCCGCGCAAGCGGGGCGGGCCTTAGGGTGCGCGAGGTAGGGCTGGTGGTGCGGACGTCGCTACCCACGTCGGGGCGGGCGCTGGCGACGCTGTCGGCGGAGGGTCAGCTGGTTCGGGAAGGCGCTGGCGCTGGAAAGCTCACGCGATATCGTCCGCCGCATGGTCACTAGCGCAAATGCTAGAGAGCGCGAGTGGCCGTGGGTCTGTCGCCGGGTTCGTGCGCGTCCGTGCTGGTCGTTGAGCGTCTCGCCCCTTGTCTGGACAGCAACGTCCCCCGTAAGGCCCGGCGCAAGATCTACGCCAGCATGATCAACCTGCCCGACGCCCTCGCCCGCACGGTCGGCGTCAGCGCGTGGCACGTCTACGCCGAAGTGCTCGCCCAGGTCGGCCGCGACGAGATGGCCAACCTCAGAGTTCTCCAAGTCACGGTGTGGGCGCTACTTGACCACGCGTTCATGATCGAGGGCGCGCACGCGGCCAGTCTCGCCGAAAAAGGTCATGAGCCACGCCGCCCACCAGGCGAACACCCTCCCGGACATCCCCGTCCGCGACTGATCACCCGGCCCCTGCTGCCCGCAGGACCTACCCGCCTGGACAGCACCACCCGAAGGCAGCCAGCCATGAACGACCACACGTTCACCGACGACCTGATCATGAGCGCCTTTCCGCTCTACGCGCTGATCGCGGCTCACGTCCGCGTAACTGACGCCGTGCCCCTGGTCGCGGTCACCCCGGCGCATGCGCCCGCCTGATCCTGCCCGAGCAGGGGTGCGCGGTCATCAACCGCGAGTCCGACACGATGCCCGCACTGCACTGGTGCGCTCTGGAAGCCGCCCACCTGGCCATGCACGACCTCGCCAACGTCGCCGAACAACGTGCCGCTGCCGCGCACGGCGCACCGTTGCGAGCCGCCGCGCGTGCCAAGGTGCGCAGCCTGCTCGGAGTCCTCCGAGAGTGTGCCGACACCCCGCCACCAACTAGCCCACCCGTGCCCGCTGGCCCTGCCAGCGGGCACGCCGCCCCCCAGAGGGCCAACCATGAAGTGCCCCGAACGAGAGATCGCCACCGCCGCCCTGACCGCTTACGCGGTGACCTTCCGCGCCGTGGGTATCGCCGTGCCCACCGTCAAGGTCTTCAAGTACGCCGACGTATGGACGGTCGAACGCCAGGGCGAGCAGGCGGCCCACAACGCCGCGTTCCGCATCACCGACGCCGCCGCGCGCACGGTCGCCGTGCAGGCGTGCGCACTGTTTGGCGAGTTCGTCCAGTGGGCCGCCAACGCGGAGTTGCGCGACCTGGTGAGCGTCGCCGACGCGCTGGCCGAAGTCGCCGAACGCGCTGCTTGGTTCGCGACCGCGAGCGTGGTCAGCGCCTAGCGCCGACCGAAGCCGCGCGGCAACCCAGCTGAGCTTGTTCCGCTTTGACGGTGTCCGTCAAAGCGGAACAAGCTCAGTCGATAAGAGACGGACTGGCCTAGTCGCTTCTGATTCCGGACCGTAAGCCATCTGCAACGCGCAACTGCACGGATCACAAAGCGGAGGCGTTGTGACGTCGCCATACTGCCCTTATGGATATGCCGAATCTACTCGCTCTCATCGGTATCACCCTAGGAGTGATCTTCGGTGTGACCGGCCTGTTGGCCGCTTGGTGGTTCTCTCGGGGGCCGCGGCTATGTGTCCAGGTCACCGGCACGACTATTGTCACTAGGCCCAGTCATGAGCGAGTGAAGATCCTTTTCGATGAGGATCCGGTGCAGCAAGTCACCCAGACGCTTCTCTGGCTTTGGCGTGAGGGGAGGGGAACTGTGAGAGGGGATCATGTGGTGGCAGAGGATCCGCTGAGGATTCGCGTGCCCGATACGGACCGGATACTTGACGTCTCCCTCCTGACCCAGACTGCAGTAACGAATGGTGCGGATGTTTCTTGGGACCGCGAGTCCAAAGCTCGTGAGGCGATCATAGGGTTTCGCTATTTGGATCCGAGGCAGGGGTTGGCGATTGAGCTAGTGCACACGGGTATACCGTCGGCGGTGGACGTCGTCGGCACGATCATGGGAATTCCCAAGGGGATACGGCGCGTCAGCGGCCAGCGCTTGGTAGCTGTTATTCCCGTTACAGGTGGGGGCGCGATTGAGATATCGGCTCCAACCCGCTTGGTGCCGCGCCACCTTCGTCTAGGCCGGGCTGCCGGTGTTGAAGTGTCCTGGGTTCCGTCGATCACGGTAGAGCTCGTGACATCGATTGGGGGAGCACTCGTTCGAGCATTTCAACGCGGGCGCTCATCGCGGCGGAACGGATGAGTCGGATCATCAATGGAGGCGAACCGGCCTAAGAACTGTTTCTTAGATCTGGCGACCGTTTGTGGCGAGGCTGTCACCATGAGCGCATGGGCCGTGGTGACTTAACGAACGCCGAGTGGGAACGGCTGAGGCCGCTCCTGCCCGAGGGCGGCCTTCGTGGCGGGCGACAGAACGACCACCGGCAGACGATCAACGGCGTGTTGTACCGGGCCAAGACTGGGCTGCCCAGGCGCGACCTGCCCGAACGCTTCGGATCCTGGATCACGGTCTACAAACGGCACCACCGCTGGTCGGCTGACGGCACCTGGCAGCGGCTGCTGACCGCGATCCAGGCCGGGCAAGACGCCGAGGGCCGCCTGGACTGGAACATCGCCGTGAATTCCACCACCGTACGGGCCCACCAGCACGCCGCCGGCGCGCCTCACGCCCCACCTCCCGCACCGGCTTGCGTGCCGGGGCTGCACAAAGGGGAGGCCGCCGGGACAAACCGGGGCGATCCGGTGCTGGCCGGCCTGGCCGCCCGGCTGGCGGAGGTGGTCGAACCGGGGAATGCCTAGGCCGCTCCCGCGGCGGCTTCACCACCAAGATCCACTTGGCGGCGGACGGCCGCTGCCGGGCCCTGTCCCTGCTCTTGACTCCAGGCCAGTACGGCGACAGCCCCCAGTTCCGCAGCGTGCTCCAGGCCATCCGGATCCCACGGCCGGGACCTGGCCGCCCGCGCAGCCGACCGGACCATCTGAGCGTGGACAGGGGCTACTCCTCCCGCGTCCACCTGCGCCGCCGCAAGATCCGCCACACGATCCCCGAACCTCGCGACCAGCGCGCCAACCGCCGTCGGCGTGGCTCGGCCGGGGGCCGGCCCACCGGCGTCGACGCCGAGCGCTACAAGGGCAGGAACGTCGTCGAACGAGCGATCAACAGGCTGAAGAACTTTCGCGCCGTGGCCACCCGCTACGACAAACGCGCCTACATCTTCCTCGGCACCATCACCCTGGCCGCTCTGATCATCTGGCTTCGCACCTGATCTAAGAAACAGTCCTTAGCCGCAGTCGACGACCACCAGCCAGATCCCATCGAGGAACTGCCCGAGCCGGGCAACGCCGTCGAAGACGCCCGTCCCGAGGTGTGGAGCATCATCATCACGTGCGACAACGAAGAAGAGCAGACCTGGCTACTCGAGCGCCTGGCGGACGAGGGATGGCAAGTCCGCGAGCTCATGTTAGGCACTTCCATGCGTCTAGAGCACTAGTCTTACCACTGCCATACGCCTGCGCGGATGGCGCGGTCCCCTTGAGCGCAATAGGCGTAGGAGACCTGGTCGATTTCCTGATTTCCGAGCGCTTGGTAGTCCGGAAGACCGTTCAGATCGGAATCACAGTCCGCGATGGCCATGAAGAAGACGGTCGCTGCTGCGTTCGCCACGTTCTCGTAGCAGTAGGCGGCTGTGGTGGTTGTGTTGACCTTCCAACTTGAGCAGTTAGCTGGGATGGCTTGAGCAGGCGTGGCTACGACACTGACGCCCGCTGAGGCGATAGCCGCAGCCACCAAAGTCGTCAGCGTCCGCCGGATAGCGTTCACGTGATACCTCCCTGTGGCAGCCACTCGTGACGCATAGCCTGCTGGCAGTCAGTCTCCGGCCCAAGCCGCCGCATGCCCTGACTGCAGGCAGAACAGACCGGACAGTGTGGCGTGACGTCCGCCATCAATAAAAGCGGCCTTCGTGACTATGCTTCGCGCCCGCTTGACCGGGGCGGTGATTCGAGTATCAGCGGATGGCCATCCTGAGTCTAGAACCTTTTGTTGTGGTCTAAATGCCCAGGTCCTAGCCTCGGTTGCTGGTAAGGCATGGACATGCTCGGTCGCTTTTGTTCCATTTATCAGCTCATGGATACTTGGGAATGCTAGGGATCCTTCTCCCGACGTCAGCCGCTCGATCTGGCCACCACCGCAAGGCCGTATAAGGCGCCACATCATTCGTTCGGGGGGCCATAGTGCGTGCTGAGATCATGTTGTCGTCTCCCATCAAGCGGAGCGCGCGGGTGCTCCAGTTGCAGGGCCTGTTCGACGTGCCCATCAGCGAGAAGCTGGCCGGCCGCCAATCCTGGGTGGCCCGCGACATTCAGTTCACCATCGGCCAGTACAACCCAGTCCTCGTCGTCGTCAACAAGCCTGCCGAACAGGCGGCGGCCACGGCATGGGACGCGACCGACCTGTGGTGGCACATCGTCAAGGACCTCATCGGTGACATGCGGCCCATCGCGGTCACCGACGACACCGCATTCACCTACGCATCCGGCATCGACCGCGCATGCGGACCTGAGGTGTACGAGCGTGGCGTTCTCGCCGCACTCGCCCAGCGCTACGACCAAGAGCGCGGCCTGACCGCAGGCAAGGCCGCCGCACTCGTCCGCGTCGCGATGGGAGCCGGCCACCTCGGCCACCCCATCGTCCTTGTACCCGCCCGGCACTGCGCCGCGCTCGACCACGTCGACCGCTGGCACGAGGTCTGGCATTGATCGCTGGCTTGACCGCTAGCGACCGTTCTCCACCGAAGGGAAACCATGGCCACGGACAAGCCGATGAACAATACCGAAACTGATCGCGGCCGTCGCCGTAGTCGTCGACATCATCACCGAGCAGGCCGCCGCTGGCCGCAAGGTGCGGAATCACCGGCTTCGGCTCCTTCACGCTGAAGCTGCGCCAGGCCCGCCAAGCCCACAACCCCAGCGGCGGGAGCCGATCGCCGTCCCGGCCGCCCGGGTCGGCGTATTAAAGCCCGGCGCTGACCTGAGGCGGCCGTCGCCGCGCGCAAGCCGTAACGAGCTGACATCTCGGACGTGGTGTGAAGGGGCCGCGCCCGAGATGTGCCTGCGCAGCATCGTTTGTGCTTCCGACGGCCACGCAGTTGCTCCGCCGTCGAGCAGGTCGTACGTTGAGGGGGATACAGCATCTGGCCGGGAGTGGCATGAGTGCTGACACCGTGACCGCGATATGCGCCACTGTCATCGCTGTCATTTCCTTGGCTGTCTCGATCTATCAAGTGAGATCCAGCCAGCGTCATAATCGATACGCCCTTCGCCCGCTACTCCAGATATGGGTTGCGTTCGTTCCCGGACGTGAAGCGGGCCTGAAGATTTGGAATGTAGGGCTGGGCCCCGCAGTGGTCACCAGCACCGAGGTCTGGCTGGACGGTCAGTACATTGGCCCGTGGACGAAGGGGACCTCGCGGCTGGTCCGCACAGGATTCACCCCACGCCCTCGCGCCCATACTCTGGTGGAGGGGACGAGCATTCCCATCGGAGACAAGGCTTTCCTGATCGGGCTGGACAACTACACTCCGGCAGAACATGTCGCCTACCGGGAACTAATTGAAGATCGCCTGGACATTAGGATCCGGTACAAGTCGCTCTACGGCGAAGCGTTCGTCGTGAGCACACGATCGGTTACGCAAGCGCCAGAGATCGACTTCGGGCGGCCATTCCGTCTGGAATCGCAGCTTCAGCAGGCTCCGGATCCAGCGGAAGAGTCACCTGATGGTGATGAGCCGATCGACAACGCCACGCGACATCGGTAGACGGGCGTCGCCCAACGGCTGACTGGTGAAGCTCGCGTTGGGAACGCGTCGCCCAGACTCCTTCGCTAGCATCGGGGCCGGACCCCTCACCATGATCCGGGAGTGCGCAGTGCCCGACGAAACCGTGCAGCCTCAGCCCGGCCAGGAGAAGGGCGCGCCGCTCGCCGAGAAGGAGGTCCAGGCGTTCCTGGGCAGGTATGCGGCAGGGGATGACGTCCCGCAGACGGAGTCGCCATCTCCCGCATGAGCGGCTCCATCGCTACCACCTCGTCGTGTGCCCGCTCCCGCCTCATCAGGTCGCCGCGATCCAGGCGGCGGCCAGCGGTCTCGTCCCGCGGGCGGACGGCCAGCTTGTATCGGCCGAGAAACGCCCGCCGCCAGGCGACCTCATCCCGCACACGCGGCGGATCCCGGCGGGCGACATTCTCCCGCACCGCGGGTGGCAACGCGGCCACTGGAACATCCGCGCCCGGGCATCTGCAGCATTGTGGTCATATCGTCCGACGATCAGGCCGTTTGGCCGCCGCGAGTGGCCACCGCAGCCGCGCCGCCTGAAAAACGGCGCGGTGCGATTGCCTTGCGTCAGCGCTCCTAAACGCGCCGACGCACCGGCAAATCTAGCATTCGCCACCCCATCGCTGATCAACCAGGATTTGATAGTTGGGCGCGAGCAACTCTATCCATGCCCCCGACTGAAGCGTCTTCCCTACGTTGAAGTGCAGGCACTTGTCGGACCCCGCATATTGGAAACGATAGTGGTCTTGTCCGGGGGACTCGGTTCCGTTGTTGACGATGTAGTAACGCGTGTTCGCTGACAACCCGTTGACATTCAGTTTGCCGTAGGACGAATCGATCAAGTCGCGGTCCGCCAGGCTGCCCTTGTAGAGGCAGACCATCCCGGATTTGCATCTGAGCAGATCGTAGTCTCCGGCCGATGCGACGCCCGGTGCGACCGTTAGCGCGAGTGCTCCCACCGCGAGGGTGATGAACGCGCGACGGAAAGGCTTGGTCAAGGTCATCGTGGATCCTTCCTGATGTACCGAGTGGACTTCCCACAGTCTTGGGCCCCGGACGGTTGTCTGGCAGCCCCCTTCCCCACTTCAGACAATCGGTGGCTCGCCCGTCGGCGCTTTGGTCTTCACCGAGAGGGGGTGTATAGACGGCCCGTTCGACACGGCTCGCGCACGCGCGGGTGACCGCGGCTTACTTCGTGCGGGCTGGGGTGCCAGCGCGCTGCGCGATCACAAGCGGCCCAGCGGCACAATGGGTCATGGGACGGAAACCCCGCGGCGGTCGCCGCTCCTACGCGCCGCACCCCGCTTCCCCATCCGCTCCACCACCCGGCTCCGGCCACGTCGGCGCCTCCGCAAGCTCACATCCCTCCAGCTCTGGGTTGCCAGCGCCGGCATCATCGGCAGCCTCGCGGCGGTGCCTGCACTCATCATTTCCATGAACGCTCTCAAGCTCGGCGAACAGCAGCGGGCCGATGTTTTGAAGATCAGTGCGCAGCAACAAGCCGAAGGCCAACAACTACGAGCAGCAGCCGACCTGGCTGGCCAGCGCGCCTTTGCTCAGCGCGTAACCGTGACCCCACAGTTCGGCGGAGAGTTGGCAACCGCGCTTATCTTCGGTGAACCGATTGTCGTCAGTAACCGCAACAGTACCTGGACCGGCGTCGAAATCGATCTGACCATAGAATGGCTACCTGCCGAATCGGAACCGGGGGCGACTCTGCACCAGCAGGATCGAATGTCTCCAAGGAGGTTGTGGGATTTCTAGCGCCAGCATGCAGCCAGGCTACATATCATCTCAAGAGAATCTCTGGGGTGACCAAATCCGACAGCAGCGAAAATTTGCACCTCGCGCGGGCCCGCGTCTACAACCAGCTCGACAGACGCTGGTGGTGGAACGATGCTGATGCCGCTCCGTTGTTGCCGGATGAACTTGCGGACATCGCGAGGAGCGGTCGTACGTTTAGCAGCCGGACACGAATCTTGCGCTTTCACACTGTGTTTGATCAGCCCGTTTCCTGCGTACCGCCTTCATCGTTTCAGCACCGCTGATACCTCCCGAGCATCTCCGTCATCCAAGACGTGCGCCTGGACGCAGCCGCGCTCCCGCTCCACCGCCAAGAACGTCCGGCGTCTGAATCTACGTTGTAAAGGCGACTGGTGGTTTGAAGCCTAGCTCAGACGCCTATCTGAACAGCCTCAACTGCGACGCAGCAGTGCTCACGGATCGTTGCGGTAAGGTCCTCGACCGATGCGCCGCCCAGCATGCGGGCGGCGCGGGCGGCGTCTTCGGGGGAGAGAGCGTCCCGGCGGGCCCGCGCTTCGGCGAGGATGTGGCCGGCGGCGGTGAGGGCTTCGGCTCGGGTGGTCACGAGATCATTTTCTTAGACTGGCGGAACCGCTAGCAACATGAGCATCAGCACATATGCCGTTCCGCGTGCGCGGCGGCTGCCACATGGCCGGGTCCTGATCGCCCTTGGCCTGGTTGACGTTGTCGGTTTTACCGATCGGCTCCAGGTGCATCCATATGTTGAGCTGCCAGTTCATGTCGCGAACATGTGTGTTGCGTGCGTGAGAGTCTGCCAGTGCGGGCGCTGGCCTGCGTCAGAGGAAGTCTCGCCAAAAGGGGGCAACGGTCGGCGGAGCCCAGTGCGGGTCGATGCTGTAGCTGGCGTCGCCGAATTCCTTGTGGATGTAGTCGGCGAGGTCGGTGCCGTAGTAGATGATGTCTGTCTGGACCATCGACAAAACCGGGTGTCCGAAGGTTCCTCGTCCTGCTGGCAAGTATCGGTGGCTGAAGATGGGGATCATGCGTGGGACTTCGGCGAGCTCCCGGCCGGCGGTGCTCATCGCTTCGGCTTGGTCGTTTGGCCGTTCGCCCCAGGTGCGGTGCCAGTAGCCGTGCTCAACGTCCCAGAGGACCCCATCCACCGGCCCATTGAGCCTATGCCGCAGTTCTTCGGGGTCACCATTGCGCCAGTCGGGCCAGGGTGTTGCGCTCCGGGACACACCGGGCTCGTGCGGAGGGGAGCCGGTTGGCAGTCCTGCAGCGAGGAACGCTCGGTGGTCGTCGGAGAATTCGAAGCCGTACTCGTGCTCGATGCGGGCCAATTCCGTGTCGGTCAGTCCGGGCTCGATCTGCCAGAGTCCGGTCTGAGCCAGTCGGTGGGCTGCGCGTTTGCCGAGTTCAGAACCCGCGGTACTGATCACTCGGGGATCGTAGCCGAGTCCTCGAGCAGTTGGGCTTCAAGATCTGCGATGCGTTTGTCGAGGAAGCGGTTGTTGGAGCGCGAAGCGGCGAGCTTCTCTTCTAGGTTCCGGTTGGTCTGGGAGAGGTCGCTGACCTGTCGTTTGAGGTCGGTGTTCTGCGTGGCGATGCGCTGGGCGGTTTGTTCGGTGTAATCGGCTTCGAGGTCGCGGATCTGACCGAGGAGCAGGCGATCCGCTCTCGTTGGGTGTCGATCTCGCGATCGGCAGCGCGGAGAGCCTCTTCAGCGTTGAGAGCGCGTTCTCGCCAGGAGGCTTCGATCGCGGCATCGCTGCGTGCGTGGCCTTGGCCGCGCTGGTTGCCGGTGGCGGAGAGCGCGGTCTCCATAAGCGTTTCAGCGTCCGTAGCTCGTCTCTATTGCGTAAGCGGCAAGGGTTTGCGTTCCGACGCTGTACACGATGGTGGAGCGGACCAAGGAGCGGCTGCCGCCTCAAGCCCGCCGAACCCAAGCAGGAGGACAGGGTCCTGACGCCCGCGGGCTGACCTGAAACGCGGTGCCGATGAGTTTCCGGCGCGGCGCTGGTCTCACCCGTGCAGGATGAGAGGGAATGAGGGCCGATGGATTTGTACAGCGTGGTGTGCGTGCGCGACCGGGTGGCCGCGCGGAAGTGGTTCGAGGTGTTCTTCGGGCGGCCGGCGGACGAGGTCATCGGCGAAGAGTACCTGTGGCAGGTCGGTGAGAACGCCTGGGTCGTCGTCGACGATCGGCATGCCGCGCGGACGGGCCAGGCCATGATCACGCTCGGCGTGGACGGCCTGGACGGCATTCTGGCGCGGCTGGCCGCGCACGGCGTCGCGCACGAGCCGGTGGAGACCTACGGCAACGGCGTGCGGCACGTGGAGGTGCGTGACCCGGACGGGAACAGCCTGTCGCTGGCGCAGGCGCCCGCCTCCTGACCCCGGACAGGCCCTGACCTGGGACGGGCCCTGACCTGGGACGGGCGGCAGGGGGTCGCGCATGAGCCTCTGCCGCCGGTCAGGTCAGGCCGGTCAGGCCAGGCCGGGCCGGTTATACGGCGAAGGGGACGTTGCTGACGTCGTACTCCGCGCCGAGCGCCCTGACCTTGACCTGGGTTTCGAACTCGCCGCTGCCCTCGTAGTCGCCGACGGCCAGGGCGGGAATGGCCAGCCCGGCCAGCAAGGTCAGCAGCGCGGCGGGGCGTCTGATCTTCGTCATGTTCATGGCGTGGACTGTAGGCCGGGGGTCTTGCGGATCAGTTGGAACCCACGGGATCGGCTCCGGGGCCCGCGATCGGGTCGATGTCGGCGGCGTGCATCGGCTCGCCGCAGTGGGCGCAGCGCAGGTCGACGTGGCTGATCTGGCCGCACGCGTGATGACGGTAGAGCACCGGCGGCCCGGCCTGGCCGGCGAGCCACTTGTCGCCCCAGCGGGTCATGACCATGAGCAGGTCGATCAGCTCGGCGCCCTTGGGGGTCAGGTGGTATTCGTGGCGCGGGCGGTTGTCGTAGGGGCGGCGCTCGAGCACGCCCTGCTCGACGAGGTGGTTGAGCCGTTCGGTCAGCACCTTGCGTGAGATCCCGAGGTCGGCCTGGAGCTGGTCGAACCGGTTCATGCCCACCCATACGTCACGCAGGATCAGTGGCGACCAGGGTTCGCCGATCACGTCGAGGGTACGCGCGATGGAGCAGGCCATCTCCCCGAACCGAGTGCGTTGCATGGGCCCAGTCTAGCAATTGGGGTTCCCTGAAGGAACTCCGAGTGTTATGGTCATAGAGTCTCTTGAAGGAACCCGAAGGGGAGTCGAAGCGATGAGCAAGGTCATCAGTGCTCATGCGGTGTCCGTCGACGGCTACATCACCGGGCGTGACGCGGGCGCCGGGCGCGGGCTGGGCGACGCGGCGAGGCTGTTCGACTGGTACTTCCACGGCGACACACCCAGCCGGGTGTTCGACGGGTTCCGGATGAGCGAGCCCAGCGCCCGCCTCTTCGACACCCTGGCCGCGCGCGTCGGCGCGATCGTCGCCGGGCGCAATACCTACGAGGACTCCGACCACTTCGGCGGCGGCAGCCCCCACCCGGCGGCGGCGCTGTTCGTCCTCAGCCATCGGGCGGCACCGGAGATGACCGGACGGCAGACCCTCATCACCACCGGCATCGAGGACGCGGTCGCCGCGGCCCGCCAAGCCGCCGGCGGCAAGGACGTCGGCCTCATGGGCGGCGAGGTCGTGACCGAGGCGCTGCGGGCCGGGCTCGTCGACGAGGTGGTGCTCCACCGGGTGCCGATCCTGCTCGGCGGCGGCCGGCCCTTCTTCCACGCGCTGCCCGGGCACGTACGGCTGCGACTGGTCGAGGCCGTCGCCGCGCCGGGCGTCACCCACCTTCACTACGCGGTCGAGCGCTGACCCGCCGGCCGGTACCGCACCCGATCACCGCCCGTCAGGAGAAGAGAAATGCTGAACCCGCACGTACGCCGCGCCTTCGACGGCACCTCGCTGGCCCATCTCGCCACCGTCCTGCCGGACGGGGCGCCGCACACCGTCCCGCTGTGGGTGGGCACGCACGGCGACCGCATCGTCTTCCTCACCGGGCCGGGCTCGCGCAAGGCGCGCAACCTGCGCCGCGACCCGCGCGTGGCGCTCTCGCTGGCGCCCGAGGACAACCCGCTCGAGCCGGTCATCGTGCGCGGACGGGTCGTCGAATGGCTGGACGGCGACGCCGCGTGGGAGATCATCGACCGGATCTCGGCGAAGTACATCGGCGCGCCCTACCCCAGGGAGGAGGAGCGCGTCGTCGCCGTCGTCGAGCCGGAGCGGCAGACCGTCGGGGTCGGCTGAACCACCCTTCTAGCCGCCGGTCGCCGCCCGGGCCCGGGCCAGGTTGACGCCGCTGGCGATCACCCCGATGTGGCTGAAGGCCTGCGGGAAGTTGCCCATGAAGGCGCCCGTTGCCGGGTCGATCTGCTCGGGCAGCAGCCCGACGGTGCTGGCGCGGGCGCACAGTGACGCGTACAGGTCCTCGGCCCGGTCCAGGCGTCCTTGCAGGATCAGGTTGTCGACCAGCCAGAAGCTGCACAACACGAACGCGCCCTCATCCCCGGGCAGGCCGTCGGGGGAGTGCTGGTGCAGGTAGCGGTAGAGCAGGCCGTCGCCGGCCGACAGGCGTTCGGCGATGGCGGCGGTGGTGGCGGCCATCCGGGGATGGTCGGCCGGCACGACCTTGCGCAGCGGCAGGGCGAGCAGGCTGGTGTCCAGCGCGCCGCCGCCGTCGAGGTGCTCGCTGAGGCACTGCGCGTCCTCGTCCCAGGACTCCTCCAGGATCAGGCGGCGCAGCTTCTCGGCGGTGGCCCGCCAGCCGGCGATCGGGCCGGTCAGGCGGAGCCGTTCGCCGATGGCGGCGGCCCGGTCCAGCGCCACCTGGCACATCCCGGCCGAGTAGGTGAAGACCCGTCCGGGGCTGCGGACCTCCCAGATGCCCTGGTCGGGCTGCGTCCAGGTGCGGGCGGCGGCGTCCGCCAGATCGGACAGGCCCGACCACAGGACGGCCTGCAGCTCGCGACCGGGCAGGAGCCACTGGTCGGCGCAGTCGAGCACCTCGCCGTAGACGTCGTGCTGGCGCTGGTCGGCGGCGCCGTTGCCCCACCGCACCGGCGCCGAGCGCCGGTAGCCCTCCAGCCCGGTGTCGTGCCTCTCCTCCGGGACGGGGTCGCCCCGCAGTGTGTACATGATGCGCGGCTGCCCGGTCTGCTCGAAGGCGTCCAGGACCCAGCCGAGAAAGGCGTCGGCCTCCTCCTCGAAGCCGACGCGGCGCAGCGCGAACACGGCGTAGGCGGCGTCGCGGATCCAGGTGTAGCGGTAGTCCCAGTTGCGTACGCCGCCGATCGGCGCGGGCAGCGAGGACGTCGGCGCGGCGACGAGCGAGCCGTTGACCCAGTCGTCGCACAGCTTCAGCGTGATCACCGAGCGGCGCACCAGGTCCTCCTGCGGCCCGTGGTAGCCGCACTTGCGCATCCAGCGGCGCCACGCCTCGACCGTGTCGCGCAGCATCGACTCGGGGTCGAAACGGTGGTGGCGGTGAATGCGTCCCCAGGACAGCACGAGGTCGAGCCGGTCGCCCCGCGCCAGGTCGTGCACGGTGCGCAGCCCGTCCAGCGGACGGTTGGAGCGCAGGTGCAGCCGCAGGTCCTGGCGGCCGGCGGCGCGCACCTCCAGCCCGCTGCCCAGCACCCGCGCCTGCCCGCCGCCGCGCGGCTCCAGCTCCGCGCGCAGCCGCACGCTCCCGTCCAGGACGCGCGCGGACCGCACCAGCTCACGCCGGCCGCCGCCCGCGTCGTCGCTGAGATCGGCGCCGGCGCGCAGGGCCAGCGCGTCGGTGATCCGGACCAGGCCGTCCGGGCCGCGCAACTCGGTGACCAGCACCGCGCTGTCCGGCTCGTAGAACTGGCGGGCCTCGCGCAGGTCGTCCACGCTCACCGTGAAGTGGCCGCCGCGGGCGTGATCGAGCAGGCCGCACAGCAGCGGGTCGCTGTCGAAGCAGGGCAGGCACAACCACGGGATCGAGCCGTCCAGGCCGACCAGCGCCGCGGTCGCGCCGTCGCCGATGAGGCCGAGGTCCTCCAGCGGCAGGTAGCCGTCCCGCCGCCGCACTGGGCGGAACGGCGGGTCGAGATCGAGCATGGTCGCGTTCTCCTCCGGCGATGGTGTCGTTCGTGCTGGTCGACGGGGGCTGCTCGCCGCCGGCCGGCGGCGGGTGCCCGTCAGGGGAAGGTGACGAGCACCTTCACCACGTCGTCCAGCTTCCGGTCCGAGACCTCGAAGGCCCGTTCCATCTCCGCGAAGCCGAACGTGTGCGTGGTCATGTGCGTCGGGTCCAGCCGCTCGCCCCGCAGGACGCGCAGCAGCCGCTCCATCCGCAGCCGCCCGCCCGGGCACAACCCGGTGGCGATCGTCTTGTCGGCCATGCCGACGCCCCACTCGACCCGCGGGACGCGGACGAACTCGCCCTCTCCGTAGTAGCCGGTGTTCGAGATCGTGCCACCCGGTTTCGTGATCTTCACGGCGGTCTGGAACGTGGCGTCCGCGCCGAGCGCCTCGATCGCGGTGTCCACGCCCCGGCCCTGGGTGAGGTCGAGGACCTGCTCGACGACGTCCCCCGCGGTGAAGTCGACGATCTCGTCGGCGCCGTAGCGGCGGGCGAGCTTCTGCCTGGCGGGCACCGCCTCCACCCCGATGACCAGCCCGGCGCCGCGCAGCCTGGCGCCCGCCGTCGCCATGAGGCCCACCGGGCCCTGGGCGAGCACGGCCACCGTGCCGCCGATGGGGATGTCGCCGTGCTCGGCGCCCATGAAACCGGTGGAGAGCATGTCGGCGCAGTAGACGGCCATCTCGTCCGGGACGTCGCCGGGGATCTTCGCCAGGTTGGCGTCGGCCTCGTTGACGTGGAAGTACTCGGCGAAGACGCCGTCCTTGGAGTTGGCGAACTTGAACCCGCCGAGCGGTCCGCCGGACTGCGACGGAAACCCGTTCTGGGACGCCAGATCGCCCCAGTCGGGGGTGATCGCGCCGGCCAGGACCCGGTCGCCCGGCCGGAAGTCCTTCACCAGGTCGCCCACCTCGTGCACCACGCCGACGGCCTCGTGGCCGAGCGTGAGGTTCGTTCTGGGGCCGATGCCGCCTTTGACGGTGTGGGAGTCGGAGGTGCAGATCAGCGCGCGGGTCGTCTTGACGACGGCGTCGAGCGGGCCGGGCCGCGGCACCGGCTTGTCCATGAAGCCGACCTGTCCGATCTCCTTCATCACGAACGCCTGCATCGCGGCCCCCCGATCGTCCTCGCCGGTGTTCCCCGGTGCGAGGCACCGGGGAACACAGCCCGGCATACCCGGCGGGTCGGCCGCGTAACGTCCGCCTCCCGCCGCGGCGCCCGCGATGAGCAGGGCGAACGGCGCTCGCGGTGTTATGGCGGCGGCTTGGTGTCGCGGGGCCCGGCGTTGCGGCGGCGGCTTGGTATTGCGGGGCCCGGCGTTATGGAGGCCCGGTTTCGCGGTGGCCCCGCTTCAGGGGAGGCGGCCCACCACGCCCAGATAGCCGCTGTGGTCGGGGTCGCCGGCGTCCTCGCCGGCCCGGGGGCGCCACATCTCGACCGGGACGATCCCCGGCTCCAGCAGCTCGAACCCGCGCATGAACCCGGCGATCACCTCCGGCCGGCGGTGCACGATGTCACCGGCCGAGGTCTTGCGGTAGATCGTCCGGCTCTCCTCCATCTTGTCCTGCGGGGCGTGCGGCGAGTAGCCGTGCGAGATCGCCAGATACCCGCCGGACGGCAACGCCTCACGCAGCGGCGCGATCATCCCGGCCACCTCCTCGTCGTCGGCGAAGAAGTGGAAGAGCGCCAGCACGAGAATCGCGACCGGCCGGCTGAAGTCCAGCTGCGCCCTGATCGCGGGGTCGCCGAGGATGCGGTGCGGCTCGCGCAGGTCGCCCTCGACCACGATCGCCCGCTCGTCGCCGGCCAGCAGCGCCCGGGCGTGCACCAGGACGATCGGGTCGTTGTCGACATAGACGACCTTGGACTCCGGCGCGACCCCCCGGACGATCTGGTGCACGTTCTCCCCGGTCGGCAGGCCGGCGCCGAGGTCGAGGAACTGGCGTACCCCGGCCTCGGCGAGCTCGCGTACCACGCGGCCGAGGAAGGCGCGGTTGGCCGCGATGATCCGCCGGACGTCGAAGCCCTCCTCCTCGCCCAGGGCGATGATCCGCTCGGCCGCCTGCCTGTCGCAGGCGAAGTTGTCGGTGCCGCCGAGGAAGTAGTCGTAGATGCGGGCGGCGCTGGGTCGGGTGGTGTCGATTCCTTCTGGTGCCAGCTCGTCGCTCATGGGCCACCTTTTCGGGTTA
Organism: Nonomuraea antri; assembly: GCF_013283785.1. Taxonomy (GTDB): domain Bacteria; phylum Actinomycetota; class Actinomycetes; order Streptosporangiales; family Streptosporangiaceae; genus Nonomuraea; species Nonomuraea antri. The sequence goes on along the minus strand of NZ_JABCPZ010000069.1, from coordinate 19,790 downwards.
ATGCGCATCTCACCATATTTTGATCATGAGGGCACCGGGCCGGCTGCGGCGGGCGTCGGCGGGGTGCGGGCCTGCGCGCGGGCCGGCGGGCGGAATATCTTTTCGTCCGCCTTCGTCAGGTACGCATGTGGGTGGCCAGTTCCGGCCGGGCCGAATCACGGGTTCGTGGTCGGAGCGGTGGCCGCCCGCTCGCATGCCGATGATTTGGAGTTCGAGATGACCGCCCCCGCCCACTGGCGACGCAACGTCGCGCTCTTCCTGACCGGCCAGACCGTGTCCCTGTTCGGCTCGATGGTCGTGCAGTACGCGGTGATGTGGTGGGTGACCTTGCAGACCCGCTCGGGCCTGGCGATGGCGTTGTACGCGGTGGCCGCGTTCCTGCCGCAGGGGCTGGTGTCGATCTTCGGCGGAGTGCTCGCCGACCGGATGAACCGCCGCGTGCTGGTGATGATCGCCGACGCCGCCATCGCCGCGGCCACGCTGGTGCTCGCGCTGCTGATGGCCAACGGCGTGACCGACCTGTGGATCGTGCTGCTGGCCGTGGCGATCCGCTCGGTGGGCGCCGGGGTGCAGACGCCCGCCGCGCAGGCGATGATCCCGCAGCTCGTGCCCGGTGAGCAGCTGATGCGCGTCAACGGGATCTTCCAGACGATCCACTCCGCGATGGCGCTGCTCGCCCCGGCCGCGGCCGGCGCGATCTTCGCCGCCTTCGGCATCGTCCCGGTCTTCTTCCTGGACGTGGCCACCGCGGTGATCGGCATCGGGCTGCTGGCGCTGGTCACCGTCCCGACGCTGGAGCGGGTGAGCGAGGCCGCCACCGGCTACTGGCAGGACCTGACCGAGGGCATGGGCTACATCCGCAGGCAGCCGATCGTGCGCTGGCTGCTGCTGGTGTACGCGGTCATCTTCCTGCTGACCGTGGCGCCCTCGTTCGTCACGCCGCTGCTGATCGCCCGGCGCTTCGGCGGCGAGGAGTGGATGCTGGCGGTGCTGGAGATCGCCTTCAGCCTGGGCATGATGCTCGGCGGTGTGCTGATGTCCACGGTGCTGGCCAAGCGCGGACGGGTGGGGCTGATCCTGTTCGCCGTCTACGGGTTCGGCGTGGCCACCGTGGCGCTCGGGCTGAGCCCGAACATCTGGGTGTTCTACCTGTTCATGTTCGCGTTCGGGCTGCTGGTGCCGCCGTTCTCGACGCCGTTCATGACGTTGATCCAGGAGACGGTGGAGCCGTCCATGCACGGGCGGGTGTTCAGCTACGTCGGCATCGTGATGGCGCTGGCCACGCCGGTCGGGATGGTCGTGTTCGGGCCGCTGGCCGACGTGGTCAGCGTGCCTGCGCTGCTGATCGCGGCCGGGGTGATGGCGGTCGGCGTCATGGCGATCGCCACCCGCCTGCCGTCCGGCCGCGCCGCCCTCGCCGCCGCCCGGCAGCCGTCCGTTGGCGAGCAGCCGTCCGCCGGCGTTGAGGGCTCGGCGGACGCGGACGCGGACGCGGAGGCGTCGGGGGAGCCGGACGCGGAGGCGTCGGGGAGGCCGACCGGTACCGCTCCTTGATCGTGGCCCCGGGCCCTCGTCCTATAGTGGGCGATTCATGTCGGGGCGTTCGTGGAGGGGTTTCGTGAACATCGTGGGTCACATCTACTTCGGGATCGTCACCCGCGACGGCGCCAGGTATTGGGCCAAGGTCGAGCTGCCCGGCCGTCCTGACCTGGTCGTGCGCGCCGACTCCGAGCCCGAGCTGGTCGGCGCGGTCGACCACGAGCTCGCCGCCGTACTCGGGGTCGCCCCCGAGGAGCTGGACGTGCACCTCTTCGGCCACGACGGCACCGGCGCCGCCCCCGTCTACGCGGGGGCCGCCGTCTTCGACGGAGATCGCTGGCTGACCCAGTTCCCCGCGCAGGAGGATCTGCCGGTGGCGCTGGACGTCCCGCCGTCGCCGTCGTACGAGAGTGCGGCCGAGCGGGTGCGGTCGGCGCTGGCCGGGGCGGTCGGACGTCCGGCGGACGGCCTCGACATCGAGTTCTTCGAGATCACGCCGCGCCGGTTCGCCGACCGAGGCGAGTCGGCGGCGGGCTGACCGCCTTCGCGGCCGGCCCGCGCCGACGATGCGCGGCGATCAGCTCGAAGGCCCGCCCGTCAGGGAAGGCACGGCGTGCGGGCGCAGCACCATCAGCGAGTCCTCCAGGCCGGCGACCATGGCGAAGGGGAACCTGTCGAGTTCGAGACAGAGCGCGACGTCGTCAGGATGAGCCCCTTCACGCACGCCCGCCGCCAGGTCCGCGGCGGCCTGCGACTCGGCGGCCCGCCGGAGGAAGCCGGCCGCGTCCGCCTCGGCCCCGGCGGCCCGCCGGGCGATGTACTGCGCGCACGCCAGATCCTCCGCGGCACGCCCGTCGTCGCCGGTGACCACGAACGTGACGCCGCCGCACCCGCGTTCGCGCAAGAGCCGGGCCGTCGCCTCCGCCACCACGAAGCCGGCGCACAACACCAGCGACGCCTCCTTGACCGCCAGGGCGCCGACCGTCCCGGCCGTGGTCTTCTGCACCACGGTGCGCCCGCCGAGGTCGGCGGAGCGCAGCAGGGCGGGCGAATTGACCGCGTCGAACCCGGCGGCCGGCGGACCGTCCTTGAGCGCCACCCAGTCCGGGTGACGAGCCTTCAACGCCAGGACATCGTCCAGCGACTCGGCCAGCACGATCTTCTCCGCTCCCCGGGCGAAGGCCCAGGCGGCCACCGTGAAGGCGCGCATGACGTCCACCACGACCGCCGCGGACGGGGTTTGCGCCAGCTCAGGGATACCGAGGAAACGCGAACCCATCCGGACATGATCCCGTATCCCCGGCCGGCCGCTTCTCCCGGCCGTCAGGGGTATCCGATCCCGGCCCGATCGTGCTCCAGCGCGGCGAGACCGATCTCCGGGTTCAGCGCGGCCACCACGTCCGGCGTCAGCGGCCGCAGCGCGTAGACCCACCGCACCGCCTCCAGGTCCACCGCGATCTCGTAGTACTCCTGCGCGAACTCCTGATACGCCTCCGGTCTGCCGTCGAGCAGGACGTCGAACAGCCACTCGGCGCTGCCGTCGTCGCGGGTTCCCGGCGGCGGGCTCTGAATCGGGCCGGTCTTCCACTCCGTGTCGCCGGCCTCGCGCCAGAAGCAGACCGTCGCCATGGGCACGCCGTCCTCGTCACCGAACGCCGGCTCCGTGACCTGCGCCTGGAACACCTCCGGCACCGCGTCCAACAGGCCTGGCCAGGGCGCCGGCGGGACGGTGCGATACGGGCTCATGGGGGATTCGTGGTCGAATCCGCGCGCGAACGCACCTGCCGGCGTGAACACGATCGAATACTCGTTCCCGCAGCCGTCGCGCATCGAGGCCATCTCCTCGCCGGCCGACCACCGGCAGTCGAACGAGTAGAACCGGGACTCCCATTCCGGGCTCAAGATCGCATCCAGCATGGCCATGGCGCGCGAGCGATCGCGCACCTCGGGGATGCCGGGCATTCGACGGATCACTTCATAGACGGACACCCGGCCATCCAACCCGACCCCACCGACAATCCGTCCGTGTTGATTGTGATCACGGCGGGCATGGGCCTGGCCGCCGTGATGTAGGTGGTGAGCTTCGGAGGACCCCTGCGCGCTGCTGGACCTGGTCGCCAGGACGTCGGCGTGCTGAGCGCTGGTGCCAGCACCTGCGCCGACCCGCCGGACAGCACGCCGAGGTCGCTGACCTGAACCGCATCGGCTCGGCTCGGCGCGTGTTTGCGCCGCCGCCCGTGGTGGGCCGCCGCCTGAGGGCGACGGCGCATGCGATGTCACCTGCAACCCGAGCCAGAGCCGATGTCACCTGCGGTCCCAGCCACGTACCGATGTCATCTGCGCAGAGCGGCTGATCGTCGGCCCCGGCCGGCCCCCGCCGGAGTGTGGTTACCTTTCGCAGACTCGGCCGTCGCCGTCGCGGTCCTGGTACCAGGAGTACTCGGGGTCCACGCCGCGGATGTACGGGCCGTACCCGGCGGCGTTGGCGGCGGCGCAGGTGGGGAAGCGCGGGTCGGTCCCGCCGTTGCCGTCAGGGGAACCGGAGTCCGGTGCGTCGCCGTTGGGTGAGTCGTCGTCCGGGGAGTCGCTGCTCGTGGGGCTGGGCGTCGGCTGGGGGGTGGGGTTCTTGCCGCCGCCGTCGCACTTGCCCGACCAGATGCGCAGCCGCTCCTTCCTGGCCTTCGCCTCCTCGCTCCGCATGACCTTGATGTACTGGTCGTTCGGCTCGACCAGGACCGCCTTGCCGAAGCCGTACCTGACGAGGTTGCGGTTGACGTGCACGCCCTTGGCGTTGAACGCGTAGAAGAGCCAGCGGCCGTTGGCGTCCTTGCGCTGCTCGTCGGCGAGCAGGTGCACGGTGGAGTCGACCGGCAGGAGCGCTCCGGTGCGGGCGATCGCCGCCTTGTACCAGCATGCGCCGCGCCTGGGGGTGGCCACCTCCAGGAGCCGAACCCGGTACTTCTTGCCCCCGCGCAGGACGTCGACCGTGTTGCCGTCCACGATCTTCACGACCTTCGCCTTGACGGCGCCCTTCGGAATGCCGCTGGGAGCGGCGGAGACCGGCGTGGCGACGGTGAGGCAGAGCAGGGCACCGGCAGCGGTGGCGGTGCTGATGGCTCGTAAGCGCATGGCGTTACTCCAGGGATGGATGGTTCGGACGGGAGTAGACGCGCCACCGCGCGGCCAGGTGTACCGCCGGGGGAGGGCCGCGACGCGGCTGATGGGAGGATGCGAAGATCACGTCCCTTCGACGGAAGAGAACCCCCGCATGGCCGTCATCCACCGCACCACGCTCACGCCGACCAAGCTGGAACTGCTCGCCTCCTGGCTCCCCTCCCGGCCCTGGTACGCCGGCGGCGCGGGCGACCCCGAGCCCGCCAAGGCCGGCGGTTTCCGGCTGGACGACCCCGATGGCGAGGTCGGGATCGAGTTCATGGTGGTCAGCGACGCCTCCGGGGGCCGTCCGAGCGCGTACCTGGTGCCGCTCACCTACCGGGGCGCCCCGCTCGACGGGGCCGAGCACGCCCTCGTCGGCACCGCGGAGCACGGGGTGCTCGGACGGCGCTGGATCTACGACGGCTGCCACGACCCGGTGCTGGTCGCCCAGCTGTCGGCCCTGGTCGAGGGCCGGGTCCAGGCCCAGGACCAGAACGCCAGCGACACCCCCGATCCGGAGGTCACCCGCTCCTACACCGGTGACGTTCTGACCGCCGCGGGCTGCACCGTCACCGACGACCGGGACGGCACCGAGCTGGCCACGTCGCAGGGGGTGTCGCTCCGCCTGCGGCGCGTCCTGCACCCGGTCTCGGACGACGCGCCGCTCCCGCCGCGGGACGCGCTCGGCCACGTCGCCGGCTCGTGGCTGCTGCCGGACGGCACTCGCGCCCGGGGGCTGTTCGTCACGGTCTGCGCGGTTCCGCACGACTGAGGCGGGCCGGGCTGCTGAAGCGGGCCTCTGATCGGGTTACGGTCCCGGGAGCGGCGGAACCACGGTTCGGATGCTGACGGGCCACCGGCACGAGTGCGGCGGAATCGCCGTTCGGATGCTGACGGAACTGCTACAGGCCCGAGGCCAGGGCGGTGGCCACGCCCGCCGCCACCACCAGCACCAGCGCCGCGAAGGCGCGGCGCAGCCGGTCGGGCGGCACCCGCGCGGCCAGCCGGGCCGCCACGAGTGAGGCGGCCATCGCGGCCGCCGCGAAGGTCAGGGTCAGCGGCCAGTCCAGCGCCGACGCCGTGCCCGCGTGGGCGAGCAGCCCCCATGCGGAGTTCAGCACGATCACGACCAACGACGTGGCGACGGCGACCGGCGCGGTCAGGCCGAGCAGCAGCGTCAGCGCGGGCACGATGACGAATCCGCCGCCCACGCCGAACAGCCCGGTCAGAAAGCCGACGGCGGCCCCGGCCGCGACCGCCCTGGGCAGGCAGCTCCGCCAGTCCACCGACCCGGAACGGGTACGGCAGGCGCCGCCGTCCTCGCGGGCGGCGCGGATGAGCATGTGTACCGCCACGATCACCATCAGCAGCGAGAACCCGGCCATCAGCCACGGCTCGGGCACCGACCGGCCGACCGCGGTGCCACCGAAGGCGGCCGGCAGTCCCGCGACGCCGAAGACCAGCGCGATCGGCCAGCGCACCTGCCCGCTCCTGATCCGGCTGGGCAGCCCGGTGAGCGCCGAGGCGCACACGACCACGAGCGCGGCGGGGACGGCGGCCTGCATCGGCAGCCCGACCCCGTAGACCAGGGCGGGCACCGCCAGAATGGATCCGCCGGCGCCGAGCAACCCCAGGATCAGGCCGATGACCAGCCCGAACGCCACCACGGCGAGCCCCTGCTCGACCCCTACGTGTATCCCTCCAGCGCCGATGGCGGTCACGGCCCTGGTCGCGGTCGCGGGTCCAGCTCCGGCGCCGAGGCCGAGGGGGTTGCCGGTGCCGAGGATTGTGCCTAGTCCCAGGACGTTGCCGAGACTCGGGGTGTTGCCGGTGCCCGGGATGGCGCCGAGACCCAAGGCGTTGTCGGTGCCGAGGACGGTGCCGAGGACGGTGCCGAGGACGGTGGCGGTCACGGCTGGGTGGGCGGCGCCGCCGGCCGGGACCCGGCCCCGGATCCAGCCCCTGACCCGGATCCGGCCTCAGGCCTGGACCCGGACCCAGCTTCGGCGGGCGCCATCCTGTTCCATGGCAGGAGCGACAGCGCTCTGGACATCGCGCACGTGTCGGTGAGCGCCGCGAAGACCAGGCCCGCGCCGATCGCCCCGGACACCCACTTCAGCGGCTCCCACGCGAGGCTGCCGGCCACCCCGGCCAGTACGATGCCGCCCGCCACCAGGCGGACCTGGCGTTCCATCGCCCAGGCGCCGCGGCCGCGGGTCACCGGTGCGCCGTGGCTCTCCCACGCGGTCAGGCCGCCGTCGAGCACGCTCACGCCGGACAGCCCGGCCGCGGCGGCGAGCCGCTGGGCGTCGCGGGCCCGCACCCCGGAACGGCAGACGAGCACGACGTGCCCGCCGGCCCCGTTGCTGAGGGGCCCGCTGCCGGACCCGCGGCTGAGCCGGTCACTGGACCCGGCGCCGGACGTGCCGTTGGCGTGCCCGCCGGTCCCGTCGCCGAGGCGACCACCGGCCCCGTCGCTGAGCTGACCGCCCGGCCCGCCGCCGAGGCGGGCGGCGAGCTGGGCGGGGTGTGTGCGGAGGAGGTCGAGGGGGACGTTGGCCGAGCCCGGGATGTGGGCGGCCGCGAACTCTCCGGGCGTGCGGACGTCGATCAGTCGGACGTCCGCCCCGACCTCCATGAGTTCACGGACCTGTGCGGTGTCGAGGATGTTCACGTGCTGGTCTTTCTGGTGGTGAGAAGAACGGTGGTGCGGAAAAGAAGGCGGCGGTCAGGCGGCCATCGGGAGGCCGGCGGAGGCGGCGTGCGCGAACGCGTCGTTCACCAGCACCACCTCCCGCCCGGCCCTGGCCAGCAGCGACGCCGCCGCCGTGGCGCGGTAGCCGCTGCCGCAGTGCACCCAGACGGCTCCCGCCGGGATGTCGCCGGCCCTGGCCGCGAGTTCGGGCAGCGGCACGTGGACGGCGCCGTCGATGTGGGAGTCCGTCCATTCGTTGCCGAGCCGGACGTCGAGCACCACGTCGGGTGCGGGCAGCCCGGCGGGCACGTCGCCGGTCAGCGCGGCGGCCAGGCCGGCGAAGGTGGCGGTGGGCAGCGACGAAACCTGCGCGGGGTCGGCGGCGAGCCGGGCGGGCTCGCCGGTGGCCGCGCCGGCGACCTGGTCGATGCCGATGCGGACGAGTTCGCGCTGCGCGGCGGCGACGTCCTCGGGCGTGGCGCCGATCAGGGTGAGCGGGGCGCCCCGGTCGATGAGCCAGCCGAGCCAGGTGGCCATCGGCCCGTCCAGTCCGAGGCTGATGGTTCCGGCCAGGTGGGCTTCGACGTAGGCGGTGCGGTGCCGCAGGTCGACCACCCATTCGCCGGCGCGCAGCCGCTCGCGCAGCTCGTCGGGGCCGATGAGGGCGGGCCGGCGCAGGTCGACGGGGGCGGGGCCGCGCAGGTTGATCGCGCCCATGTGCGCGTAGTAGGCGGGGTAGGCGTCGAGCCCGGCCAGGGTCTGGGTGACGAAGTCGTCCTCGGCCAGCCGCAGCGCCGGGTTGATCTGACGTTCGCGGGTGAGGGTGGAGTCGTCGCCCGAGGCCTGGGTGGCCGAGCAGAAGCTGCCGAACCCGTGGGTCGGCCAGATCCGGGCGCCGCCGGGCAGCAGGTCGGACAGCTTGCGCGCGGAGGCGTGCTGGCGGCGCGCGAGCGTGTCCGCGTGTTCGGCGCCCAGCAGGTCGGTGCGGCCGGTGGTGCCGAACAGCAGTGACCCGCCGGTGAAGACGCCTTCGACACCCCAGGCGCCCCCAGCGCCCGCTGCGTCCGCGGTGCCTTCGACGACGCCGGTGCTCTCCAGCGCGTACGACAGGTGGTGGAAGGTGTGGCCGGGCGTGGCCAGGACGCGCAGCCGCAGCGCGGGCGAGACCTCGACGACGTCGCCGTCGGCCAGCGGCAGGTGCTGGAACGGCACCTGGTCGGCGGCCGCGACCCCGTAGTGCGCGCCGGTCAGCCTGGCCAGTTCCAGCCCGCCGGAGACGTAGTCGTTGTGCACGTGCGTCTCGACGACGTGGGTGATGCGCGCGCCGACCCGGCCGGCCAGGGCGAGCACGCGGTCGACGTCGCGCTGCGGGTCGACCACCACGGCGACCTGCCCGTCGGTGGCCAGGTAGCTGCGGTCACCGAGCGACGAGGTCGCGATGACGTGGACGTCAACACTCATGATCTTCTCCTACACCCCCGGGGGTATGTGACAGTGACACCACGGCCGTCGCAGACCCCCGGGGTCGTCGACGGCCGCTGCGGCGCGGCCTCAGGCCAGGCCTCTGGCCGGCGCCAGGCCTCAGGCCAGCGCCAGGAAGAGCTTCTCGAGTTCCTGCTCGGTCATGGGCGGCTCGTCGCCGCGTTCGCGGGCGGCCTGGCAGTGCCGCAGCCCGGTGGCCACGATTTTGAACCCTGCCCGGTCCAGCGCCCGGGAAACGGCGGCGAGCTGGGTGAGGACGTCGGCGCAGTCCTCCCCGTCCTCGATCATCGAGATCACGCCTGCCAGCTGCCCATGCGCCCGGCGCAACCGGGTCAACGCGTCGCCCACCAGGGCCGGGGTCATCTCCATACCACCGAGCATACCCCCACCCGTATGATGAGCCGGCCGGGGGCCGCAGAAGCCCGGCTACCCCCGGCCGGGGCGGTCAATCACACGTCAGGCGGGGTTCAGGCTGGTAGACCGTGGTGAACTTCTGCCTGCGGACGACCTCGCCGTCCCGTTTGAACACCCGCCACACGTCGATGGTGAACCCCTCCGCGCCCGGCATCGGAATGCAGTCCGGGCCGGACTCGCTCAGCGTGGGGAAGCTCTTGACGTTGTAACGCCCCGAACTCTCGGACTCGACCTCGTACCGCTTGGTGCTCCAGAACCGCACGGTGATCGACGTGCCGGTGTAGGAGGTCGTGATGAGGATGCCGTGCGGGGAGTCGTTGCGGAAGCGGAAGTCCGGCTGCGGGTAGGAGATCGTCGACTCGCGCCCGGCCGGGTACCGGGAGATGTAGTACTGGTGCGCCATGTGCTGCACGTCCTGGAATCCGCCGAAGAACACCGCGTTGAACAGCGTCGTGGTGAACTGGGAGACCCCGCCGCCGACGTCGTTGACGAAGCGGTTGTTGAGGATCATCGGCGCCTCGACGAAGCCGCGGGCCTTGTCGCGCTTGCCCACCAGGCCGTTGAGCGAGAACGTCTCGCCGGGCTTGACGATGTAGCCGTCCACGATGTCGGCGATGCGGTGGATGTTGGTGACGCGCGGCGCGCAGCAGGGATGGTGCGTGGTGAACGAGCTGACCTGCTCCTTGATGCCGAGCTTGCCCGCCAGCTCGGTGGTCACCCGGGGCTGGACCTGCTTGAGCGTGATCTCGGCGGTGCGCTCCCCGGCGGCGACGGCCGTCTCGACCGCCTTGGCCAGCCCGGCCGCGTCGACGCCCTGCCCGGTCCGGCTCGGGATCACCTTCGGCCGGCCGTTCACGATCTTGAAGGAGGCGTCCTTGGGCAGCCGGTCGGAGGCGACGAGCTGCTTGCCGAGGTCCCGCGCGAGGTCGTCGCCGTCGAAGTCGGGGCGCAGCGAGCCCTGGCCGTCGGCGACGAAGCGCAGGCGTTCGGCGAGCTGCTGAGCGGTGATCGTGGCGCGCTCGCCGCCGGCGGCGAGCATCAGCGGCGCGGCGACCGCGGGACGGGCCACCTCGTCGGCGACGCGGCGCACCTCGGCCGCCGTGGCCGAGGCGGGCAGCTCGCCGACCGGCAGATCGACGCGGCCGGTGCTCTTCATGAAGGCCGCGCGCAGCTTCGCCGCCGACGCCTGCTGGTCGAGCCGCCGTCCCGGCCGCGGCGCGCTCACCTGCGGGAGGAGCCCGCGATAGCGGACGGCGCCCTCCTTGGGCTTGCGGTCCACCGAGCGGGCCAGGACGCCGACCCGTTCTGCCAGCCGTCCCTCGTCGACCCGGATCACCAGCGCGACGGTGCGGCTGCCGAACAGCGACCTGGCGATCCCGGCGGGCGTCATGGCCCCGTCCATCGCCTGCTCGACGGTGGCTCCCGCGTCGATGCCGAAGCCGAGTTCCTGCGGCTTCAGCTTGACGGTCTTGCCCGCGGCGCGGGCCGCAATGGGCCGCTCGGCCGCAGGTCCGAGCCGCTCCTCCAGCCGCGTGCGGGCCTCGGCGGGGGAGAGCCCGCCGATGTCGACGCCATCGACGCGGGTGCCCGGCGGGACCTCGCCGCCGAGGAAGATCGCGAGAGCGGCGTAGCCGCCCACCACGACCAGCACGACCCCGCCCAGGACGGCGAGGAGGAGACGGCGCTTCGGCCGCGCCGGATTCGTCCCCATCAGCCGCGGACCGGGCAGCCGGACGGCCCGCTCGGCAACAGACCAGGCAATACGCTCTGACCGGGATGAAACGGCAGCATACGGGTGAGCTTACTGGGGCAGATCGGGTACCCGGAATGATCCCCGTGCCCCCGCCCGCGGACGGGTAACCTTCTCCTGGGCGTAGACGGCAGTGGGGGTGTGATGGTGCGGCTCGGCAACCTGGAGCGATCGATCATGGAAGCGCTCTGGAGCCACCCGGGCGGCCTGTTCGCCCAGGACATCGCGCACGCCCTGCCGTCCCAGCCGGCTGTGACCACGGTTCTCACCGTCCTGGTGCGGCTGTCGCAGAAGGGCCTGGTCTCCCGCGAACGCGTCGGCCGTGCCCACCTGTACACGGCGAAGGCGGGCAGGGACGTCTTCGTCGCCGAGATCATGCGGGCCGCGCTGGAGGAGGCCGGCGACCTGGCGGCGACCGCGCACCACTTCGCCGGCACGGTCACCCCGGAGATGGCCGCCGCCCTGCGCGAGGCCCTCGAGGAACGCGGCGAAGCCCTGGACGAACGCGGCCAGGCCGCCTCGGAGGAGCGCGGCGGTAGCGCGTCGTGATCGTGTGGCTGGTGGCGGCCGGCGTCGCCCTGGCGCCCATCGCGTTCGGCGGCCAGGTGGCCCGGCGGCTCGCCGCGGCGCCGTGGACCTACCGCTATCCCCGGGCCGCGCTGGCCCTGTGGCAGGCCAGCTGCCTGGCCGGCGGGCTGGGCGCGGCCGGCGTCGGGCTGGTGGCCGCGGTGGCCCCGCTGGCGGCGATCTTCCCGCACGGCGTCCACACCCTGGTCAGGCAGATCGCCAACGGGCACGGACTCGACGGGCTCGGGCCGCTGCACGTCGCGGCGCTCGCCTGGTCGGTCGGGCTGATCGCGTGGCTGCTCGCCCACACGATCAAGGTCACCGTCAAGACGGTCGCCCGGCAGCGGCGTCAGCGCCTGCTGGTCGACGTGGTCGCCGAGCATTCCCCGGTCCACGACGCGTACGTGCTGCCGAGCCGCGAACGGGTCGCGTACTGCCTGCCGGGCCGGCGGGCGCGCGTGGTGCTCAGCCAGGGCACCCTCGACCTGCTCGACCCGCGCGAGCTGCAGGCCGTGCTCGGCCACGAACGCGCCCACGCGCGCGGCCGCCACGACCTGGTGCTGCTGCCCTTCATCGCGCTGGCCCAGGCGTTCCCCTGGCTGCCGGCCGCGCGGGCGGCGCGTGAGAGCGTCCCGCTGCTGCTGGAGATGATCGCCGACGACCACGCCCGCCGCGCGCACGGCGGGCTCCTGCTAGCCCGGACGCTCGTGCGCATGGCCAGCCCGGCGCGGGACGACGGGGCGGCGACGTTCGCGCTGGCCGACGCCGCCGTGGCCGAACGCGTCACCCGGCTACTGCGCCGGCACGAACGCCCCCGCTGGGTGCCCGCCGCCGTCTACTCCGCCGCCACCCTGCTGCTCAGCGGCCCGTTCGCGGTGCTGGTCGCGCCGCTGCTGTGCATCACCGTCTGGAACATCTGACGCCCGCGCTCACAGCAGCGTGCTCCAGTACGACCAGAACCGCACGCCGATCGCGGTGATCACGGCCAGGAACCACACCGTCACCACCACCCCGTGATACGCGGCGGCGCGCCGGGCCGCGGGCAGGCGCGCGAGGTTGCGCAGCGTGACGTACCAGAACAGCGGGACGGTCACCGCCCACACGAGCATGCAGTACGGGCACAGCGCGCCGATGACGTAGAGGCTCTGGTAGATCAGCCAGTGCACGAACACCACGCCGAAGGTCACGCCGGCCTGCAGGCCCAGCCAGAACCAGCGCGGCAGCCGGGCCCCGGCCAGCAGCGTCACGCCGACCGTGGTCACGACGGCGAACGCGACGACGCCCAGCAGCGGGTTCGGGAAGCCGAAGACCTCCGCCTGCGGCGTCGACATCACCGAACCGCACGACAGGACCGGGTTGATGCTGCAACTCGGCACGTACGCCGGGTTCTTCAGCAGCGCGATCTTCTCGACGGCCAGCACGAAGGCCGCGACCAGCCCGAGCGCGCCCCCGGCGGTCAGCAGCCGGGGCAGCAGCTTCGGGAACGGCGTGAGATCGCCGTCCGCCGCGCTCTCAGCCGGCGAGTGCGGCATCGATGGCCCCCTTGAACTCGGCCTCGGACCTCGGCTCGATCTTCTTGCCGTTGAGGAAGAACGTCGGGGTGCCCTGCACGCCCACGGCCTGGCCGTCGGCGACGTCCTTGTTGACGCGGGCCAGCGTGGCGGGGTCGGCGTACGCCTTGTCCCAGGCGGCCAGGTCGAGGCCGAGGCTCTGGGCGAAGCCGCGGAAGGTGTCGTCGGCCGGGACCTGCTTTTCCGCCCACTGCTTCTGGGTCTCGTACATGCGCTGGTACATCGCCTCGAACCGGCCCTGCCGGGCGGCCGCCTCGACGGCCCGCGCGGCGCGTTCGGCGTTGAAGTGGCTGGGGATGGGGAAGTAGCGGGCGACGAAGGTGACCTTGCCGGCGTACGTCTTGCGCAGCTCCTCCACCAGCGGGTAGTAGGCGCCGCACGCCTCGCACTCGAAGTCGAGGAACTCCACCAGGGTCACCTTGCCGTCCGGCGCGGTCTGCAGGCGGTGGCTGTCGGCGCGGACGAACTGCGTCTCACCGGCCGCCACCTGGGCGCCCGATCCGCCGAAGGTCCTGCTGACGACCACGAACGCGGCCACGACCACCACGAAGACGCCGATCGCGGCCAGCGTGACCTTGAGGTTGCGCTTGCGGGCGTCCTCGCGCAGGCCGGCGGCGCGCATCGCCTCGACCTTCGACCGCCGCGCCTGGGCCTGCTCGGTGTGGGGGTGCTCGGTCTCGGGGTGGTCGGTGTGGGGGTGGTCGGTCTGGGGCCGGTCTTCGGATTGCGTCACCCGTGCTCCTTCCCGCGCGGTCCCTCCGACGGGGGCCGCGCCGCTCGGCTATCTTCTACTTAATGTAGAAGATAGCCGAGGCGGCCGGTGACGGCATCGCGACGGAACTCGGCGCGGCCGGGGCGACCGTCTGCTCATCAGGCGGCCCGGCGGGCTGGTGGTGGAGATGACCGACGGCACCAAGGAGTACAACGACCGCAACTGCCGCGTCTCCTACGACCACGCCAAGAGCGCGGTGATCAGGCTCGGCCACGCCCAGGCGCAGGACCTGCGCCCGCACCGCTGCGCCGCCGTCACGCTCACCCCGGGCTGGATCAGGTCGGAGATGATGCTGGAGCACTTCGGGATGGGCGAGGAGAACTGGCGCGACGCCCTGGCCCGCGAACCGCACCGTCCCCGGGCTCGGCCCCTGGACCGTGGAGACGCCGGTTCAGGAGGTCTGCCATGCTCGTGTCGTGACAGATGTGGATCTCGCCCGCCGGGTTCGTGAGCGTTGCCGGTTGAGCGGCCGGTTCGTGTTGCGTTCGGGACGAGTGGCCGCGGAGTACTTCGACAAATACCAGCTCGAAGCCGATCCGGCTCTCCTGGATGAGGTGGCGTCGGGGATGGCGCCACTGGTTCCGGAAGGGACCGAGGTGCTGGCCGGCCTGGAGATGGGCGGCATCGCGGTGGTCACGGCGCTGGGGCGGCACACCGGCCTGCCCTGCGCGTTCGTGCGCAAGACGGCGAAGTCCTACGGCACCGCCCGGCTGGCCGAGGGCGCCGACGTCGAAGGACGGCGCGTCCTGGTCGTCGAGGACGTGGTGACCTCGGGCGGGCAGATCGCGATCTCCACCGGCCAACTGCGTGACATAGGAGCACGGATCGACCACGCGTTGTGCGTCATCGATCGTCAGGAAGGCGGTGCCGAGGCCCTGGTCACGGCGGGGATCCGCCTCCTCGCGCTGCTCAAGCGCGAAGATCTCGACCGGGACTGAGCGCCGCTCCAGACGAACCCGATCCGTTGCCGGGCGAACGGTCATGTGGTCACCTGTCCCGGTTTTGAAGGCGGCCTCTCCCGCTCATCCCGCCGTGCCGTCGCGGTAGAAGCTCAGTCCGGCGTGCTCGGGGTCGGTGTAGACCTTCACCGTCCCGTCGGGGTAGGCCGCGAACGGCAGGACGACGCCGTCCGGGCACGGGTGCAGGAACATCAGCGTCGGGCCGACGACGACGAACGACCGGGCCTGCGGCGTGGCGTGCTCGGCGCCGTGTTCGGCCCGCCACCGCTCGACCTCGTCGGCGGCGCCGGGTTGCGCGGCGACGTTCTCCACCTTGCCGATCAGGTCCTCGATGGCCGGCTGGTCCAGGATCTCGATCTGCAGGTTCGGCTGTTCTCCCATGAGGTCATCCCTTTCAGTTCTGGATGGCGGCGAAGGCCAGGCAGGCCAGGACCAGGAGCAGGGCGGCGACGACCGTCATGCGAGTCATGTAGGCGTGACGCACGACTCCCCCTGATCGGCGCGGCGGCTCGGCTGGGTGACGGGGTTCAGACCCATGCGAAACGCTCGGTGTGGATGCGTTCGGGGGGCACGCCGATCCGCGGGATGGCGGCCTCCATGGCGTCGATCATCGGGTTGGGGCCGCAGACGAAGAACTGGAAACGCGGGTTGACGTCCGGCAGGTGCCTGCGGAGCAGGTCGGCGTCGATGTGGCCGCGCTCGCCGGTCCAGCCGGGCGGCGGGTGTTCGAGTACGCGTACCACCCGCAGGTTCAGCCGCGCGGCGAGTTCGTCGACGTCCTCGCGGAAGGTGATGCCGTCCCAGTCGCGGTGCGCGGAGAACAGCACGACCGGGCGCAGGTCACCGCGGTCGGCGAGGGTGCGCAGCATGCTCAGCGCGGGCACGACGCCGACCCCGCCGGCGATCAGGCAGAACCCGGCGCCCTCGTACTGGTCGATGGAGAACACGCCGTGCGGGCCGTCGACGTAGACGGTGGTGCCCGGCCGCACCTCGCGCACGCCGGCGGTGAAGTCGCCCAGCGCCTTGATCGCGAAGGTGAGCGTGTCGCCCGTCTCGGCGCTGGAGGCCAGCGAGAACGGGTGCGAGGTCACCGAGAACGGCGACCTGCCGACGGTGATCCAGGCGAACTGGCCGGGCTGGAAGCGCAGCCCGTCGTGCCCGTGCGGGCGCAGCACGAGGACGGTGGTGCGGCCGCGTTCGGGGATCACCCGCTCGACCACCCACGGACGCCGGAGCAGCCGCACCGGGCGCAGGATCCGGATCCAGGCCAGCAGCCCCACGAACGCGGCCGACATGATCGCCCACAGCGCCTGTTTCCAGAGGCTGTCGATGTAGTGGTTGACCAGCAGCACGTGCACCAGCGCGGCGATGACCGCGACCGTCGCCGTGATCGCGTGCAGGACCTGCCACACCTCGTACGACAGCCGCAGCCGCCGCCGCCACACCGACGTCACCATGAGGATGAGCAGGGCCAGCACGGACAGCACGGCGAACCTGGCCCGCCACGGCAGTTCGGCCGGTGAGAAGGCGGCGAACACGCCGGGGCCCGACAGCGCGGTGTGCGTCAGCACGAACGCCAGGCCGACGTAGCCGATCTCCCGGTGGAACTGGATCACCGCGTCGGTGCCGAACGGCTCGGCGATGGCGCGCACCCGCGCGACGAGGGCGAACTCGATGCCCATCAGGGCCAGGCCGACGAATCCCAGCGCGACGGAGAAGTCGGTCCAAAAGCCCTGCCCGGGGTGGGTGGCGGCCATCAGCGCGAACGTCAGCGGCGCCACGCACACGCCCAGGAACACGCCGATCCACACGATCCCCTGGGCGGCCGCCCTCATGTCGCCCTCATGCCGGGCCGTGTTTCATCGTCAACACCGCTCACACCCCCGCGATGAGCTGCAACGTCATGCGGTGCGTACCCGTGCGCACCTCGCCAAAACGACGGCGGCCACCCGAGTGGATCATTACGATTCCGCCATGCCCTTCGACGTTCTGCTCCTGGTGTTCTCGGCCGTGTTCTTCGCCCTGGTCCTCGGCCTCCCCCTGATCGGCGCGGGCGCGGCCGTTTCCAGCGCGCTGCACTCCGTCCCGTCCGGCGGTCGCGAGCCGATGAACCGGCGCTCGGCCGTGCGCGGGGCGCTCATCGCGCTGGCCGGTCTTTCGCTGCTGACGCTCGGCGCGTGGCTGGGGACCGAGGAGTCGCGGATGGGCGCGCTTGAGTCCCTCGGCATCCTGCTGCTCACCCTGCTCGGCGCGGGGCTGCTGCTCACCGGTCTCGGCCCGCTGCCGTCGTGGCTGCTGGAGGTCACCGGCCCGGCCGCGGAGCGGTTGCCGGCGCCCGTCCGGCTGGCGGCCCGTGACCTGGTCCGACGGCGCAGCCGCGCGGTGGTGGCGATCACGCTGGCGATGCTGACGACGGCGTTCGGCGTGGGGCTGACGGTCGTCGTGGTCGGCAAGACGGCGCAGAGCCGGGCCGAGTACGTCGCCCGCGCGCGGCCGGGCGCGTTATCGGTGCGGATGAACGGCTACTTCCTGGGGTCCTTCTCGGGATCCTTCTCGGCGGCTGACGTGACGGCGGTGCGGGCGGCGATCGAGCGGGAGCTGCCCGGCGTCCCGATCGTGGCGGTCGAGCGCCTGGCCGACGACTCCAAGCACTTCAGCGTGAACGCGGCCGTCGAGTTCCCGGACGAGGCCGTCTACCGGGACCAGGCCATCGGCGACGAGAGGCTGCTGCGCTACCTCACGGGCGATCCGCTGACGCCGTACGACGAGGACACGGTCGTGGTGATCACCTCGGCCGAGGTGCGGCTCGACTCGGTGAATTTCTACCACGGGTCCAAGGGGGACAAGGCGTATGAGCCGGGGCCGCCCGTCCCCGCGGTCGTCGCCCGCCCCGCCGGCCCGCCCATGGAGACGGTCTTCGTCCCCGCCGCGATGCTCCGCGACCTCGGCTACCGCCTGCTGCCGGACGAACTGATCGTCGATCCCGGCGTCCACCGGGTCACGGCGGGGGAGCTGGAGCGCCTGGACGCCCGGCTGGCCGACGATCTCGCCACCCCGTACGTGGAGCGGGGTTTCCAGGCGCCGACCGGCTGGCTCCCGGTGACCGCGGTGGCGCTGCTCGCCGCGGTCGGCTGCGCGCTGGGCGCGGGCGTCGCCCGGGCCGGGGACGCGCGCCAGGCCCGGGTCCTGCGCCGGATCGGAGACAGGACGGGATTGCGGTGGTTCTGCGCTGCCCGGGTGGGGTTGATGGCCTGGTGGGGAGCGGTGCTCGGGGCGGTCGCCGGATGTGCCGTGGGGATGTCGCTGCTGTGGCCGCTGACGATGCCCAGCGGGTGGGATGACCCGCCGCGGGTGCCGTTCGAGACCCCCTGGACGGCGATCGCGGCCATCGTCGCGGGCCTGCCGCTGCTCGCCGCCGTCCTCGGTGCGCTCTTCGCCCAGGTACGAACGAAGAAATCTACAAAGTAAAGGTGCCGGGAACGGTGCCACTCCTCGCCATGCCTGCAGAACCCCTCGACGACGGACAGGGGGTGATGGGCGAGGGGAGTCGTGTGAATACACTTGTCCAACGTGACTTCCAAGCCGCGTATCCCCAATGTCCTGGCCGCCCGTTACGCCTCGCCCGAGCTCGCCCGCCTGTGGTCGCCGGAGTACAAGGTGGTCGCCGAGCGGCGGCTGTGGCTGGCGGTGTTGCGGGCGCAGGCCGAGCTGGGCGTGGCGGTTCCCGAGGGCGCGCCGGCCGACTACGACAAGGTGGTCGAGCAGGTCGACCTGGCCTCGATCGCCGAGCGGGAGCGGGTGACGCGGCACGACGTCAAGGCGCGGATCGAGGAGTTCAACGCGCTGGCCGGGCACGAGCAGGTGCACAAGGGGATGACCTCGCGTGACCTGACCGAGAACGTCGAGCAGTTGCAGATCCGCGACTCGCTGCTGCTGGTGCGCGATCGGGTGGTGGCGTTGCTGGCCAGGCTGGCGACGCTGGCCGAGGAGCACGAGGCGACGGTGGTGGCCGGGCGTTCGCACAATGTGGCGGCGCAGGCGACCACGCTGGGCAAGCGGTTCGCGTCGGCGGCCGACGAGCTGCTGGTGGGTCACCGGCGGCTGGAGGAGCTGATCGCCCGCTATCCGCTGCGCGGGATCAAGGGCCCGGTGGGCACCGCCCAGGACATGCTGGACCTGCTGGGCGGCGACCGGGCGAAGCTGGCCGACCTGGAGGACCGGGTGGCCGCGCACCTGGGGTTCGAGCAGCGGTTCACCAGCGTGGGGCAGGTGTATCCGCGTTCGCTGGACTTCGAGGTGGTCTCGTCGCTGGTGCAGCTGGCGGCGGCGCCGTCGTCGCTGGCCAAGACGATCCGGCTGATGGCCGGGCACGAGCTGGTGACCGAGGGGTTCAAGGAGGGGCAGGTCGGCTCGTCGGCGATGCCGCACAAGATGAACACGCGGTCGTGCGAGCGGGTCAACGGGCTGGCCGTGGTGCTGCGCGGGTATGCGTCGATGGCGGGTGAGCTGGCCGGTGACCAGTGGAACGAGGGCGACGTGTCGTGTTCGGTGGTGCGCCGGGTGGCGTTGCCTGACGCGTTCTTCGCCTTCGACGGGCTGGTGGAGACGATGCTGACCGTGCTGGACGAGTTCGGCGCGTTCCCGGCGGTGATCTCGGCCGAGCTGGACCGGTATCTGCCGTTCCTGGCGACGACGAAGATGCTGATGGCGGCGGTGCGGGCGGGGATGGGCCGCGAGCAGGCGCATGAGCTGATCAAGGAGCACTCAGTCCGTCAGGCGCGCGACCGCCGTCAGCCTGCGGGTGTAGCCGAGTCGCTGGTACAGCGCGACCGCCGCCTCGTTGTGGTCGTCCACCATCAGCGCCGCCCGCCCGTACTCGGCCACC
>NZ_JABCPZ010000068.1 GCF_013283785.1 Nonomuraea antri | reverse complement strand
GCCGTAGCGGGTGGTCCAGGTGGTGTAAGCCGCGCTTCGCGCCGCCACCGCCGCGTGCGCCACCCGCGCGCTCTCCAGCAGCGCCGGCGCGTGCGCCGCGAACGACGAGCGCCAGATGAGCACCTGCCGCATCCACAGCGGGTTGCCGCGCAGCGGCAGGACCGCCACCCGCGGCCCGGGGTCGTGCAGGGCCTGGCAGGCGGACACCGCGTGCCCGGCGGCGATGAGCTCGCGCCGTACCCCGGCCTCCACCAGCTGGTAGCGTCCGCGCGGTGTGAAACCGGCGCGGGAGCAGGCCTCCAGCAGGTGCTCGGGCCAGCCCATCCCGTCGGGTGGCGGCAGCACCCACGGCTCGCCGGCCAGGTCGGCCAGTTCCACCTCGGCCCGCCCGGCCAGCGGGTGCGAGGCGGGCAGCGCCACGAACACCGGCTCCACCGCCACCACCCCGAACCCCAGCGACGGATGCGGACGAAGCTCGTGCCCCGGGTAGTCGGCGACCAGCGCCACGTCGAGCCGCCCGTTGACCACCATGTCCACCAGCACCCGGACGAAGTGCTCGGTCTGCAACGTGATCCTGGCCTCCGGCATCGCCCCGGCCAGGTTGGCGACCAGCGTGACGACGACCGGGTTCTCGAAGCTGCCCACCCGTACCGCCTGCCCGGCCAGCTCGTACGGTCCCGCGGCCAGCAGGTCGTCCACGCCGGCCAGCACCACGCGGGCCCTGGCCAGCACGAACTCACCGAACGCGGTGGCCGCGACGCCGCGGTGGTCGCGGGTGAAGACGGCGCCGCCGAGCAGGTGCTCGATCCTGCGCAGCTGGGCGGTGAGCGCGGGCTGCGACACGCCGAGCGCGGCCGCGGCCTTCGTCACGCTGCCCTGGTCGGCGATGGCGCGGAGCGTTCGTAGATGCCTGAGCTCCAGCTGCATTTGGCAGAAGCTATCACGCCGGAGTTATGCCCTTATGGGATGAGACTGCCGGACGGCCGCGGCAGATAGTGCATGGCATGCGTAGATTCGCGGCCCTGGTGCTGGCCGCAGCAGTGTTATATGTCCCGACCGCCGAGGCGGAAACCGTGGCGGCGGCCGCCCCCGGCGACGCCACCGTCGTGCCCGTGCAGGTGACCGGCGTGCCCGCCAAGCGGTTCAACCTGATCCTCATGGGCGACGGCTACACCGAGGCCGAGCAGGCCCGGTGGCGGGCCGACGCCGACCGGCACCTCAACGTGATGTGGTCGATCGAGCCGTTCAAGTCGTACCGCAACTACATCAACGTCTACCGGATCGACATCGTCTCCGGTGAGTCCGGCATCAGCTGCGACCCGGACCTGACCTCGCCCAGGAAGACCACCCCGCTGAAGATGGGCTTCTGGGGGCAGTGCAACCCGAACAGCGTCCAGCGGCTCATCACCATGGACAACGCCGCCGCCAACCGCTACGCCAACATGGTCGCGGGCACCGTGTCGGGCAACCGGCAGATCCTGGCGATCGGCAACAGCGAGACCTACGGCGGCGCGGGCGGCTCGTACGCCACCGCCTCGGGCAGCAACGCCATGTCCGCGCTGATCAGCCCGCACGAGCTGGGCCACTCGCTGGGCGGGCTGCAGGACGAGTACGACTACTACCAGCGCGGCGTCCCCGGCGGCCACTACACCGGACCCGAGCCGAACAGCGCGCACCACAGCCTGCTCACCGAGCAGCAGATGCGCGAGCAGCAGAAGAAGTGGTGGCGCTGGCTGGGCGACGACAGCGAGTCGGGCGGCCCGATCGCCCGCTACGAGGGCGGCCTCTACACCACCACCGGCGTGTGGCGGCCCAGCAAGCACTCCATGATGAAGACGCTCGGCTACTACTTCGACCAGGTCAGCCGCGAGGTGATGGTGCAGCGCATCACCGCCAAGACCATGGTGATCCAGGACTCCGCGCCCACCGCCGCGCCCGTCGGCGCCGACCGGGTGCTCTGGGTCGAGCCGATGCGCCCGGTCTCGCACACCCTGACCACCACCTGGAACGTCGACGGCAAGGACCTGCCCGGCGACGCCGACAGCCTGGACCTGCGCACGCTCGGGCTCTCCCCGGGCACGCACACGGTCAAGGCCACGGTGTCGGACCCGTCCGAGTTCGTCCGTGACCCGGCCGTCCGCGCGGCCATCACCAGGACCCGCACCTGGACGGTCGACACCACGCTGACCACCCCGCAGGACGGCGTGCGTCCCGGCTTCGTGTCGTCCACGCCGACCGACCGGCCGCTCGGCCGCGACGACGTGGTCTACGTCGAGACCACCCACCCGGCCGCCGAGGTCCCCGCCGTCACCTGGACGCTGGACGGCAAGCCGCTGGCCGACACCGACGGCGACGTCGACCTGAGCCAGGCGGACCTGGCGCCGGGCGCGCACACGCTCACCGCCGCGCTCGGCGGCGCCACGCTCACCTGGCAGATCGACGCCAGCGCGCCCACCACCGGCTACGAGCTGTCCGAGCCGCTGGTCAGGTCGGGCGACACCTACGTCTACAACGGCCCGTTCTCGATGAAGCTCACCGGCGCCGACGACCGCGACGGCTACGTGGTGTCGGAGTCGCGGGTGGACGGCGACGGCTGGTTCAACTACTTCGGCTGGCCCACCTCCTCCGAACTCCCCTGGACGTTCACCGAGGAAGGCACGGTCATCGACCACCTGACGTACGGCAAGCTGCCGCGCGGCAGGCACACGATCGAGTACCGCTCGATCGACGCGGCGGGCAACTACGGCCAGGCCAAGAGCTTCACGGTCACCACGATCGCGCCGCCGCCGGCCTGCACCGCCACCGTCACGGGCGCGCACCGCGGCCCGCTCACGGTCTCCTCCGGCGTCACCTGCCTCAAGGACGCGCACGTCACCGGCCCGGTCACGGTGCGTGCCGGGGCGTCGCTGGTGGTCCAGGGCGGCCGGATCTCCGGCACGCTCAGCGCCACCGGGGCGGCCGCCGTCCAGCTGTTCAACACCAGGCTCGACGGCGCGCTCAGCGTCGTCAGGAGCTCCGGGGTCGCCGTCGTCGGCGCCGATCTGCGCGGCGCGGCCGTGCTGAGCGGCAACGGCGACGCGATCATGTCCGGCTCGTCGGTGCGCGGCGCGCTCGCCTGCTCGGGCAACACGCCCGCGCCCGCCGACCTGGACGTGCCGAACCGGGTGACCGGCGCGAGCACCGGCCAGTGCGGGACGCTAGCCGCGGGCCCCAAGGGCAAGGCGTACGAGGCGGTCCAGCACGGCGGTGAGTGAGGCGGTGGCCAGATCGCGGACCCTGGCGTACTCGGACTCCGGGTACTGCCGGGGCCCGTTCTCCACCAGCAGGATCAGATACAGGTAGGCACGGTAGAGATCGAGCCGGGTCCGCGCGGCAGGCGTCAGCTCCAGCGGCGTCACCTCGCGGTACCCGGCCAGCAACGGGTCGTCCTCGCTCAGCTCGCCGAAGATCGTCGGAGTGACGAACTCGGCCAGCGGATCGCCCCAGAACGCCCGCTCGTGGTCGATGATGGCCTGGATGCGCGGCGGCCCCGACAGGTCGAGGAACACGTTGCCGGCCCACACGTCGAAGTGCACCAGCCGCGGCGTCGTCACCTCGTCGAGAGCGGGGGCGGCCGCGGCGAGCACGGACATGATCTCGGCGGCCGGACGCGGCAGCGGCGTCGGGTAACGCTCGGTGTCGCCGAGCAGCGCCCCGGCCATCGCCAGGTACGCCTCGCGCCAGGTCGAGCCGGTGATGCCGGCGTGCGGGTAGCCGAACACCTCGCCGGTCACGCCGTTCAGCCTGGCCAGGTGGCGGCCCAGCTCGCGGCGCAGCCCGGCCTCGCCCTCGGGCTTGACGTCGTTCCACGAGACGCCGTCGAGCGCGCCGAGCAGCAGGTAGTCGCCGCCGAGCACCGGATCGTCGAACCCGGCCACGAGCAGCTCGGCCACCGGCACCCCGGCCGCCGCGGCCAGCCCGTAGGCGGCGGCCTCCATGCGCAGCAGGTTGCGCTCGTAGCTGAGCTGGTCGAGCTCGGGCGGCGGCGCCAGCTTGAGCACCACCTCCCGGCCGTCGTCGAGCGTCAGCCGCCAGACCGCGTTCGCGAAGCCGTCGGTCAGCTCGGCCGACGCCCACACGCCCGCGCCGAGCGCGCGCCGGGCCAGGTCGTCGAGCTCGGCGGGGGATAAGCGGCGCTTCGTCCTGCTGTCCACGGGGGGAACCTCGTCTCTCGCTGCGGCGGCCGGCCCGGATGCCGGCCGGCTCAGGCGGCGCTGATCGTCCAGCTCGCCTCGTGCTCCTCGCCCGGGCGCAGCACCACCAGCGCGGTGCCGGAGTTGAACGCGTCGGGCGGGCAGGTCATCGGTTCCACGGCCACGCCCTCGTAGCCGAGCTGCGCCCCCGTGCACACCTGCACCCAGGGCAGCACACGCGGGTCCCATGAGATGCGCACGCCGCCGACCCTGGCCTCGCCCCGCTCCAGCGCGGTGAAGGCGTGGTCGACGTCGACCCCGGCCACCGAACGCGGCTCGGTGAAGTCGAACGGCGAGCCCGCCACGCTCTCCAGCGTGTTGGGCAGCAGCCGCTCGTCGGGGATCAGCACCTCCCACGCCGGCAGGTGCAGGTCGTCGCCGAGCAGCCACGGGTGCGGCGCGCAGCCGTAGGGCGCGTCGGCGTCACCGGTGTTGCGCGCGGTCACGGTGGTGGTGAGCCCGCTCGCGTCGAGCCGGTGCAGCACCTCGAGCTCCAGCTTGAACGGGTAGCCCTTGGCGTGGTCGATGGTGTGCGCGAGGCGGGCGAAGGCGTGCTCGTCCTCGGTCTGCAGCCACTCCACCACCTCCCAGTCGACGCCGGCGACCAGCCCGTGCAGCGCGTGCCCGCGGCCGGGCTCGGTCACCTCCAGCTCGTGGGTCTCGCCCTCGAAGGTGTAGCGGGCATCGCCCACCCGGTTCGGCCACGGGGCCAGGATCGTGCCCGCGTAGAACGGCACCGGGCCGCCCTCGGGCCAGCTGGTGATCAGATCGCGTTCGCCGTGCTTGAGCGTTCTGAGGGCGGCGCCACGCGGGCTGATCTGCGCGGTGTAGCCGCCGCCGGCGAGCTGGGGCACGACAAAGGTCCTCTCGATCGGTTGCCGGGGGTTCGGGGTCAGGATATCGGCTGGTCAGGCGGATTCGCGGAGCACCAGGTGGGTGTCGAGGATCACCACGGGCTGGCGCAGCTCCTCGCCGTTGATGCGGGCCACCAGCAGCTGCGCCATCTGCCTGCCCATGGCCTCGCTCGGCTGGTGGACCGTGGTCAGCGGCGGGTCGGCGTGCATCGCGGCCTTGGAGTCGTCGAAGCCGATGATCGCCACGTCGTCGGGGATCGCCCGGCCCTCCGCCTTGAGCACCCGCATCGCGCCCAGCGCCATCGGGTCGGACGCGGCGAACACCGCGTCGAGGTCGGGATGCGCGGCCAGCAGCTCGGCCATCGCCGTCGCGCCGGACTCCTCGGAGAAGTCGCCGAAGGCCACCAGCTCGGGCAGGCCCGACGGCAGCAGCGCGTCGCGGTAGCCGGCCAGCCGGTCGACGCCCACGCCCATGTCCTGCGGGCCCGCGATGGCGGCGATGCGGGCCCGGCCGAGGCCCAGCAGGTGTTTGACCGCCTGCCTGGCCCCCGCCCGGTTGTCGACGTCGACGTAGCTGTACGGGTCGAGGCCGACCGGGCGGCCGCCGAGCACGGTCGGCACGCCCATCTCCTCCAGCCGCCCGGGCAGCGGGTCGGCGCCGTGCAGCGACAGCAGCAGCACGCCGTCGACGTGCTGCCCCGTCAGGTAGTGCTCAAGCCGCTCGTGCTCCTGCGGAGTGCGCGCCATCGCCAGGATGAGCTGCAGCCCGGTCTCCGACAGCGCCGAGCCGATGCCGCGGATCGTGCCCGCGAAGTACGGCTCGTCGAACACCCGCAGCTGCGACTCCGACACCACCAGCGCCACCATGTCGGTGCGGCGCGTCACCAGCGCGCGCGCCGCCCGGTTGGGCACGTAGCCCAGCTCCCTGATGGCCTTCTGGACGGCGTCGCGGGCCTTGGCGCTGACGTTCGGCGAGCCGTTGATGACTCTCGACACCGTGCCCCGGCCGACCCCGGCCCGAGCCGCGACTGCCTCAAGAGTCGGTCGGTTCATGGCGCCTATTCTGCCGGATGATCTCGGCGTACCAGCGCGCGCTGTCCTTCAGCACGCGTTCCTGCGTCTCGTAGTCGACCCGGACCAGGCCGAAGCGCTTGTCGTAACCCCAGGCCCACTCGAAGTTGTCCATCAGGGACCAGGCGAAGTAGCCCTCCAGCGGGACGCCGGCGTCGATCGCGTCGCGGCAGGCGCGCAGGTGCGCCTCGACGAAGTCGCGCCGCTCGGTGTCGTGCACCCGGCCGTCGACCAGCACGTCCTCGTAGGCGGCGCCGTTCTCCGAGACCACCATCGGGATCGGCGGGTACTCCCGCGCCACCCGGGCGAGGATCTCCGTCAGGCCGCTGGCGTCCACCTCCCAGCCCATCGCCGTGACGGGGTGGCCGCCCGGCAGGAACGACACGTGCTCGCTGCCCACCCACGGCGAGGCCGTCTCGGTGGGCGCAGCCGAGGCCGAGGCGCGGCCGCCGGGGGCGCCGGAGACGAGGTAGCGGCTGTAGTAGTTGACCAGCAGCACGTCGATGGGCGAGCCGATGGTCTTCATGTCGCCCGGCTGGACGAAGCCGAAGTCGACCGGCAGGTCCGCGATCACGTCCTCGGGGTAGGCGCCGGTCAGCAGGGCGTCCAGGAAGAACCGGTTCTGCAGGCCGTCGATGCGGCGGGCGGCGTCCACGTCCGCCTCGCTGTTCGTGGCCGGCGCGACCGGGTACAGGTTCACGCAGCCGCCCACCCGGGCGGCGTTCATGGCCTGCACGGCCAGGCCGTGCGCGAGCAGCAGATGATGCGCGCCCCTGATCGCGTTCCCCGGCTCGCGCCGGCCAGGGGCGTGCTCGCCCGAGGCGTAGCCGAGGAAAGCGGCGCACCACGGCTCGTTGACCGTGCTGAAGGTGTGCACGTGGTCCTTGAGCGCCTCGTGCACGGCCGCCGCGTAGTCGGCGAAGCGGTAGGCCGTGTCACGGTTGGGCCAGCCGCCCGCGTCCTCCAGCGCCTGCGGCAGGTCCCAGTGGTAGAGCGTCAGCCACGGGTCGATGCCGTGCCCGCGCAGCTCGTCGGTCAGCCGCTTGTAGAAGTCCAGGCCCTTGGCGTTGATCGCGCCGGAGCCGTCCGGCTGGACGCGCGGCCACGACACGGAGAAGCGGTAGGCGCTCAGGCCCAGCTCCGCCATGATGGCCACGTCCTCGCGGTAGCGGTGGTAGTGGTCGATCGCGACGTCGGCGTTCTCGCCGCCGACCACCCGCCCTGGCGTCTTGGTGAAGGTGTCCCAGATGGACGTGCCGCGCCCGTCCTCGGCCACCGCGCCCTCGATCTGGTACGCCGAGGTCGCCGCGCCCCAGGTGAAGCCGGTGGGAAAGCGCAGCCCGGCCCGCGTCTGCTCCTCGTAAGTCGTCACGCCTTGACCGCACCTTCCATGAGGCCGCCGACGATCTGGCGGCCGAACATCACGAACACAGCAACGAGCGGAATGATGGACAGCAGGGTCCCGGAGAAGATCAGCGTGTAGTTCGTGGAGAACCTCGCGTTGAGATTGGTGATCGCGATCTGCACGGTCGGGTTGTCGGGCGTCAGCACGATCAGCGGCCACATGAAGTCGTTCCAGAGCAACATGAACGTGTTGATGCCGAGCACCGCCATGCCGGGGCGCACCGCGGGCAGCACCACGTTCCACCAGATGCGCATGGTCGCCGCGCCGTCCACCCTGGCCGCCTCGACCAGCTCGCCGGGCACGGCCTGGCGCGTGTACTGCGTCATCAGGAACACGCCGAACGCGTTGAGCAGGTACGGCAGGATCACCGCGGTCAGCGTGCCGGTCCACTCCAGGCTCACCATGAGCCGGTACAGCGGCACCACGCCCATCTGCTGCAGCGGCACCATCATCGTCAGCAGGATGAGCACCAGCAGCACGTTCTTGCCGCGGAAGTGCAGGCTGGCGAACGCGAACCCGGCCAGCGTGGAGATGATCACGACCGAGATCGTGACCGTGGCCGAGACGATGAAGGAGTTGGTGAGACCGAGCAGGAAGTGGGCGTCCTCGTTGCTCAGCACCGCGGCGATGTTCTCGCCCAGGTTCCCGCCGGGCAGCAGCGCCGGCGGCACCGAGACGGCGTCGGAGTTCGTCCGCGAGGCGATGACGATCATCCAGTACAGCGGGAAGGCCGACATGATGATGGCCAGCGCCAGCATGACCCTGGTCATGAGGGTCGGCGACCAGTTGGTCATTTGGCGCCTCCAAGCCGGCGGACGAACAGGAAGTTGATCAGCGCGCCGATCAGGATGAGCAGGAACAGCAGCCAGGCGGCGGCCGAGGCGTAGCCGTAGTCGAACTCGCGGAAGCCCTGCTTGACCACGAACATCGCGACTGTCTGGAACTGGCCCTGCGAGCCGCCGTCGACGTTGCCGTTGTAGAACGTGGTCGGCTCGGAGAACAGCGTCAGGCCGCCGATCGTGGAGTTGAGCACCACGAAGATCATGGTCGGGCGCAGCATCGGCAGCGTGATCTGCCAGAACTGGCGCCGGCGGGAGGCGCCGTCGATCGCCGCGGCCTCGTACAGGTCCTTCGGGATCGTCTGCATGCCGGCCAGGAAGATGATCGCGTTGTAGCCGGTCCAGCGCCAGTCGACCATCAGGGCGATGGCGATCCAGGACGGGATCCGCTCGGCCCGCCAGTTGATCGGCTCGACGCCGAACCAGCCGAGCACCCAGTTGGCCAGGCCCCAGTCGCGGGCGAAGAGCTGGGTGAACACGATCGCGACCGCGACCACCGAGGTCACCAGCGGGAGCAGCACGCTCATCCGGATGGCCAGGCGGAACTTGATCCGCTTGTTCAGCGCGTTGGCCAGGAACAGGGCCAGCAGCAACTGCGGGACGGTGGCCAGGACGAACATCCCGACCGTGTTGACCACGGCGTTCCAGAAGTCCGCGTCGGCCAGCAGCTCGGCGTAGTTGCCCAGCCCGGCCCACTCGGTCGTGCCGGTCAGGTCGTAGTCGTAGAGCGAGTAGTAGAGCGTGAAGGCCAGCGGGAACAACCCGAAGGCGGCGAACAGGATGAAGTAGGGGGACACCAGTACGTACGGCATCGCCTTGAGGTCGAATCTCGAACTCCAGCGACGGCCGGGCGGGCGGGCGCGGCGGCGGCTGGGCCTGTCCGCCCGCGGCAGGGTGTCGATGCTCATGGCAGACCTTTCGACGACAGGGCCCGGCCCGCTCGTGGCGGGCCGGGCGAGGGATCAGCCCGCGGCCTTGACCGCGTCGTCGATGAGCTGCTGCCACGCCTTGTCGTGGGCGACCGAGCCGTCGTCCATGCCCTGGATGACCGACTCGATGGCGTTCTTGACCTGGGCGTGCTTCACGCCGAGGAACACCGGCTGCAGGCTGGAGGCCGACTTGGCGAAGATGTCGCCGATCGGCGCGTCGTTGAAGTACTCGTTCTTGGCGCCCTGCACGGTCGTGTCGGCCTGGGCCTTGGTGTTGCTCGGCATGTTGCCGAAGTCGGTGAACACGCTGGCCTGGGTGGTGGCCTGGGTCAGGTAGTCGGCGACCATCGCCGCTTCCTTCGGGTGCTTGGTCTGCTTGGGCACCGCCAGCCAGGAGCCGCCCCAGTTGCCGCCGCCGCCGGGCACGGAGGCGACGTCCCACTTGCCCTTGCCGCCGTCGCCGGCGTTGCCGCTGACCACGCCGAGCATCCAGGACGGGCAGCCGAGCGTGGCGAAGGCGCCCTTCTGGGTGCCCGCCGCCCACTCGTCGGTGAAGTTGCGCAGCTTGGCGGTCAGCCCGGCCTGCGTCATCTTCTGCGCGAAGTCGAACGCGCTCTTCACCGCCGGGTTCTTGTCGACGATGAGGTTGTTGTCCTTGTCGAAGTAGGTGACGTTGCCGTTCTTGGCCGCCTCCTGGTACAGGTACACCTGGTAGAGCGTGTTGGTGCCGTCGGTGAACTTGCTGTCCTTCACCTTGCCCTGGAACTGCTGGCCGACCTTGATGAAGTCGTCCCAGGTGGGCCAGAGCGCGCTGACCTCGTCACGCTCGGAGGGCAGACCGGCCTTCTTGAACAGGTCCGCGCGGTAACAGATGCTCATGCCGCCGATGTCGGTGCCCAGGCCGAACAGCTTGCCGTCGGCCGCGACGCCGTTCTCCCACTTCCAGGCGGGGAAGTCGGCCTTGCGGCTCTCCAGGCCGTGCTCCTTGAGGTCCACCCACCATTCGGGGCGGGCCTTGGCCAGGCCCATGCCGCCCTCGTCGATGCCGACCACGTCGCCCGCGCCGTTGCCGGCCTGCAGCCACTGGATCATCTGCGGCCAGTACTGCTGCTCGAACTGGTCGGACAGGCGCTCTTCCTTGATCTGGATGTCCTTGTGCTCGGCGTTCCACTTCTCGATGGCGTTCTTGTAGCCGAAGTTGGAACCGCCGCCGAAGACCTGCACCCGGATCGTGACCGGCGCCGCCGGAGCGGCGGCGGACGAGGCGGGGGCGCTGGCCGACGGGGTTCCGCCGGAACCGCAGGAGGCGACGGTGAGCGCCGCCGCGGCCAGGACGGAGGCCGCGGCAAGACCGCGACGCTTGCTGATCATCATGGTGGACCCCTTCTCGGGTGATGTGGGGGAGGTGCACCGCGGCGCACGCTCCGGCCGCGGTGGGAAGTTCTTGGGAGCGCTCCCACAAAGGGTGCACTTGCTGCCCCTGCCCGTCAATCCACCGAAACCCAACCGTTACCGATACGGCGGTTTTGTGAGGTGAACTGGGACTTCAGGGCAGCAAGTAGGGCGAAAGGCCGTTTGGGAGCGCTCCCATCACTTTCGTGTGCATCTCACCCGCACCCGCGGCCTGACTGCCTGTTATGGCACCCGGACGAGGGCGCGCGGCGATGAATTCCGCCCCCGCCCGGAGTCTCCACGGACGACCCCCGACGATGGAGAGTGAGACACATGACCGAGTTCGTCACGACCGCGGACGGCGTCGAGATCGCCTACGACCGTGAGGGCGGCGGCCGGCCGATCGTCCTCATCGGCGGCGCCGGGCAGTTCCGCGCCGTCGATCCGGCCACCCGGGCGCTGACCACCGAGCTGGCCGGCCGGGGCTTCGACGTCGTGCACTACGATCGGCCCGGCAGGGGCGACAGCGGCGGCGAGCCGCCCTTCACGCTCGACGGCGAGGTGGCGGCGCTGCGCGCGCTGGTCGGGGCCGTCGGCGGGCGCGCGACCCTGTACGGCAGCTCGTCCGGCGGCCTCATCGCGCTGGCGGCCGCCGCCGCGCTGCCCGGCGTCGAGCGGCTGCTGCTGTGGGAGGTGCCGCTGGGCGAGGAGGAGGGCGCCGACGGCGCCGCGCTGCTCGCCGAGATCGAGGGACTGGCCGCCGCCGGGGACCGGGAGGGCACGCTGCGCAGGTTCATGGCCGGCATGCCGCCCGAGTGGTTCGAGGGCATGCGCACCGGGCCGCACTGGCCGCTGTTCGAGCGGATGGCGCCCAGCGTGCGGGCCGACGCCGAGGCGCTGGCCTGGGCGCAGTCCGCGCCCTGGGCCCGGCTGTGGTCGCAGGTCACCGTGCCTGTCACGGTACTGCTCGGCTCGGCGGCGTTCCCGTTCTTCCACGCCGCGGCCGACGCGCTCGTGGCGTCGCTGGCCAGGGCCGAGCGGGCGGAGATCCCCGGCAAGGATCACGGGTGGGAGCCCGCCGACCTGGCCGACGCGATCACCGCCCTGCTCGGCTGAAACGGGTGGTCAGCGCTTCGTGACGGTGACGACGACCTCCGCCGCGCGGCCGTGCGCGACGATCTGGAGCAGGTCGCCGTCCCGTCCGTGCCGGTGCCACCTGGCGCCGGAGACGCCGACCGCGTACTTGGCGAACGGCACCGACACCAGCGTCGTGCGCCCGCCGCCCGGCCGGTACCTGAGCGTGTACACCCCGGTCGCCGGGTCGTAGGTCTCGGCGACCGGCACCCCGGCCACCGACGGCGCGTACGGGCCGAAGGCGGGCTCGGCGCCCGGCGCGGCCTCGCCGTTCTGGTCGAGCGCGCAGTAGCCGCCGGTGGCCGAACGGCACCAGTAGAACATCGCCCAGCCCGCCGCCCAGGTGCTCATCGTGTCGACCTGGGCGCGGACCAGCGCCCGGTTGCCCGGGGTGCGGGTGTTGGGCGGGCCCCACTCGCCGACGATCACCGGCATCCGGCCGGCCGTCGGGTAGATCTTGATGGCGTCGGCGTAGCCGGTGATGAACTGCGGGTTCCGGTCCCAGTCGCCGCCGGTGTTCTCCACGTTGGTGTCGTAGAAGTGCGGGGCGTAGCCGACCCGGTCGTCGGCGAACTGCCGCAGCGCGGTGGGCACGCCGAAGCCGACCAGGACGGTCGGCTCCACGAAGATCCAGGAGCGCCGGTCGAGCGGGCGGATGGCCGCGATGAGCCGGTCGTACATGTCCGAGAGCTGGGTCGACTCGATCCTGGCCGACGCGGTGACCTGGTCCTCGCCCGGCTTGAACTCGCCGAACGGCTCGTTGAACAGGTCGTAGCCGAGCAGGCTGCGGTGCCCGCGCACGGTCCTGACCAGGGTCCGCCACATCTCCACCTGGGCGGCGCGCAGGTCGGGGTCGTCGTAGAGGTGGGTGAAGGCGCGCTGCACGGCCGGGGTGAAGTAGCCGTTGAACCAGTTGCCGGGCTCGGGGTCGAACGGCAGCCCGTCGGTGCGGGTCGCCCATTCCGGCGCGCCGCTGTGGCCGAAGGCGGGGCCGAAGACGTCCTGGTGCATGTCGATCATGACGTACACGCCGTGGCGGTCGGCCCAGCCCAGCACCCGGTCGATGTAGCCGAGGAACTCCCGGCTGTACTTCCCGCGCTCGGGCTCGATCTCCGACCACTGCACGATCAGGCGCAGCAGGTTGAAGCCCTTGCCGGCCAGGGCGCGCACGTCGTCCTCGCGCAGGCGGTCGGTGTCCCACTTGCCGGCGTTGAAGCCGCGCAGGTTCAGCACCCGGCCACTGGCGTCGGTGATGTACGTGCGGCCGTCCGCGGTGGTCAGCTTGCCGAACCCGGGCGTGCCGGAGGCCGCCGATGCCGGCGGCGCGAGCGGCAGGACCAGCGTCACGAGCGTGATCAGGGCGGCGAGGGCGTGTCTGGTTCGGATCCGCATCGGCGTGCTCCATCAGTGGGGGGTGATGGGAACGATAGACAAACATGAACAAGACTCATATTACGATCGCCTAACGATGTCCGGCTCAGGCGCAGGCGGCGGCGCGGTCCAGCAGCAGGGTGCGCTCGCGGGCGTTGCGCGTCATGGCCGCGGCCCGCTCGAACTCCGCCCGCGCCTCCGCCCGGCGCCCCAGCTTGACCAGCAGGTCGCCCCGGACGCTCGGCAGCAGGTGATACCCCTGGAGCGCGGGCTCGCCGGCGATCTGGTCGAGCAGGTCGAGCCCGGCCGCCGGGCCGTAGGCCATCGACAGCGCCACCGCCCGGTTCAGCTCAACCACCGGCGAGCCGGAGAGCTCGGCCAGCTCCTCGTACAGCGCGGCGATGCGCGGCCAGTCGGTGTCGACGGGGTCGAGCGCGCGGGCGTGGCAGGCGGCGATCGCGGCCTGCAGCGCGTAGGGGCCGAGCCGTTCGCTCAGCTCCTCGGCCCGCTCCAGCGCGGCCAGCCCGCGGCCGATGAGCAGCCGGTCCCACCGCGACCGGTCCTGCTCCAGCAGCAGGATCGGCTCGCCGGACGGCCCCACCCGCGCCGCGGCCCGCGACGCCTGGATCTCCATGAGCGCCACCAGGCCGTGCACCTCGGGCTCCTTCGGCATGAGACCGGCCAGCACGCGGCCGAGCCGCTGCGCGTCCGCGCACAGCCCCGGGCGCATCCAGTCGTCGCCGGCCGTGGCCGCGTAACCCTCGTTGAAGATCAGGTAGATGACCTCCAGCACGGACGCCAGCCGCCCGGCCAGCTCCTCGCCCTGCGGCACCTCGAACGGGATCTGCTTGTCGGCCAGCGTGCGCTTGGCCCGCACGATGCGCTGCGCCACGGTCGGCTCCGGCACCAGGAAGGCCCGCGCGATCTCGTCGGTGGCCAGGCCGCCGAGCACGCGCAGCGTCAGCGCCACCCGGGCCTCGGTCGACAACACCGGATGGCAGGCGGTGAACACCAGCCGCAGCAGGTCGTCCTGGATCTCGTCGACGTCCGGCGGCTCCTCCTCCTCGTCCTCCAGCAGGCGGCCGATCTCGGCCAGCTTGCGCTCGTAGCGCTCCTGGCGGCGGATCATGTCGACGGCGCGGCGCTTGGCCACCGTCATCAGCCACGCGCCCGGGTTGCTCGGGACGCCGCCGTCCGGCCACTGCTCCAGCGCCGCCACCAGGGCGTCCTGCGCCAGTTCCTCGGCCAGCCCGACGTCGCGCACCAGCCTGGCCAGGCCGGCGATGAGCCTGGCCGCCTCCATCCGCCATACCGCCTCGATCGCCCGATGCGTCTGGGAAAGGGCCGGGTGAGCCTGGGAAGCCGTCACGCGGCCCATGACACCAGGAGCCCGCCTCCCCTCGCAAGCCGGGCAGGCGGGCTCGTACCGGTGACGGTCAGGAGGGGTCGCTGAGACGCTCGCGCAGCGCGGCCTCCTGCTCGGCCTCCGCCGGGCTCAGGGACTCGTCGATCGGGTCGGAGGCGTCGAACACCTGCCAGACGTCCAGCCCGATGCCCTCCTCCTCACTGTCGACGATGGGCACCCGCAGCGCCCACTGCAGGGCCTCCTCCCTGGACTTCACCTGGATCAGCCAGAACCCCGCGATGAGCTCCTTGGCCTCGGCGAACGGCCCGTCGATGACCGTGCCCCTGCCGCTGCCCCTGCTGTAGGAGATCTGCGCGCCCCGCGAGCTGGGGTAGAGCCCCTCGGCGGCGAGCAGCACCCCGGCCTTGGTCAGCTCCTCGTTGAAGGCGTGCATCGCGTCGACCACCTCCTGGCTGGGCAGCACCCCGGCCTCGGTCTCCGCGTTCCCCTTGCCGACGATCATGAACTTCACGTCACGGTCTCCCTCTTCGATGGACAGGCCATTCTTTGCGCAACCTTGCCACTACGTCACCCCTCGGCCTGGGGAATTGTCGGTGTCGTCCGGGATGATGCCTTTATGAGTGACGCACCCCTCACGCTTCTCGCCGACCAGGCCGCCTACGCCGAGGCCGTACAGCTCGCCCTCGACGCGTCCGCCGCCTACTACTCCAACGGCGAGTCGCCGCTGGACGACGACGCCTACGACCGCCTGCTGCGCGGCATCCAGGCCTACGAGAGCGAGCACCCCGACGAGGTTCTGCCGACCTCGCCCACCGGCAAGGTGGCCGGCGGAGCGGCGGTCGGCGACGTGCGCCACATCGCGCCCATGCTCTCGCTCGACAACGTCTTCGGCGCGCAGGAGCTCATCGACTGGGCCGCCGGGCTGGAGCGCAGGCTCGGCCGTCCCGTCACCCAGTGGAGCGTCGAGCCCAAGCTCGACGGCCTGGCCATCGCCGCGCGCTACCGCGCCGGTCGGCTGGTGCAGCTCGTCACGCGCGGCGACGGCGCAGAGGGCGAGGACGTCTCGCACGCCATCGGCACCATCGTGGGCCTGCCCGATCGCCTGGCCGACCCGGTCACGGTGGAGCTGCGCGGCGAGGTCATGATGACCACCTCCCAGTTCGAGGACGCCTGCGCCAAGCGCCAGGCCCACGACGGCACCACGTTCGCCAACCCGCGCAGCGCCGCCGCGGGCACGCTGCGCACCCGCGAGCGGCCGTACGTGTGCGAGCTGACCTACTTCGCCTACGGCGCGCTGCCCATGCCCGGCGACACCTCCGAGCTGGCCGTACGCCTGCGCGAACAGCCGCACAGCGAGATCATGGCCTGGGTGGCCGGGCAGGGCGCCCAGACCACCGCCGCCACCCCGGTCGCCGGCATCGTGGCCAGCGAGGTGGAGCGGATCCAGGCCAGGATCGAGGAGATCGCGGCGGCGCGGGCCGGGCTGCCGTTCGGCATCGACGGCATCGTCGTCAAGGCGGATCTGGCCGCCGACCAGGTGCAGGCGGGCACCAGCTCCAAGGCGCCGCGCTGGGCGGTGGCCTACAAGCTGCCGGCCACCGAGAAGATCACCAAGCTGCTCGACGTGGTGTGGGACACCGGGCGCACCGGCGTCATCGCGCCCACCGCCGTGCTGGAGGCCGTCGAGCTCGACGGCAGCATCGTCAAGGCGGCGACCCTGCACAACGTGGCCGACATCGGCCGGCGCGGCCTCATGCTGGGCGACAGTGTGGTCGTCTACAAGGCGGGCGACGTGATCCCGCGCGTCGAGGCGCCGGTGGTGCACCTGCGCACCGGCGAGGAGCGGCCCATCCCGATCCCCGAGGTCTGCCCGAACTGCGGCGGCGAGATCGACCGCAGCCAGGAGCGGTGGCGCTGCGTGCTCGGCCGTTCCTGCAAGGCGATCGCCTCCATCCAGTACGCCGTCGGCCGCGACCAGCTCGACATCGAGGGCCTGGCCGAGAACCGCGTCAAGCAGATGCTCGACGCCGGCCTGATCGAGGACTTCGCCGACCTGTTCTTCCTCACCCGCGAGCAGCTGCTCGGGCTCGACCGCATGGGCGAGATCAGCACGGACAAGCTGCTGGCCGCGCTCGAACTGGCCAAGACCAGGCCGCTCAGCCGGGTCTTCTGCGCGCTGGGCGTGCGCGGCACCGGCCGCTCGATGAGCCGCCGCATCGCCAGGCACTTCGGCTCCATGGCGGCCATCCGCGCCGCCGACGCCGAGGCCATCCAGGCGGTGGAGGGCATCGGCCCGGAGAAGGCGCCGGTCGTGGTCGCCGAGCTGACCGAGCTGGCCGTCCTCATCGACAAGCTGGTCGCGGCCGGCGTGTCGATGGAGGAGCCGGGATTCGTCCCGGCCGAGGTCGCCGCCGTCGCGGCCGTCGCGGAAGGGGAGGCCGTGGTGAGCGTGGTGCTGCCGCTGACCGGCATGTCCGTGGTCGTCACCGGCGCGATGTCGGGCCCGCTCGAGACGCTGTCGCGCAACGAGATGAACGAGCTGATCGAACGGGCCGGCGGCAAGGCGTCCTCCAGCGTGTCGGCCAAGACCTCGCTGCTGGTGGCGGGGGAGAAGGCCGGGTCCAAGCGGGCCAAGGCGGAGAGCCTGGGCGTGCGCATCGCCACGCCGGAGGAGTTCGCCGCCCTGGTGGCCGACATGCTGTGAAACCTGTTTGCCCGGCCCCGCCCGGCGCTGCGAGTATCGGGCGGATGACGGATTTCTCCTGGCTGGGGCCCGTGATCGACGCGCGTGACAGGTTCGCCGCCGAGCGCGCCGCGCTGCTCGGCGACCTGCGCGCGCTGCCGCCCGGCGGCTGGCGGTCGCCGGCCGTCCCCGGCTGGAGCGTGCGCGACGTGGCCGCCCACCTGCTCGGCGACGACTACGCGCGCCTGTCCATGCAGCGCGACGGCCACCGCGACGGGCCGCCCTTCCTGCCTGGCGAGGGCCTGGCGGCCTACATCCACCGCACCAACCAGGAATGGGTGGACGCCTGCGCCAGGCTCAGCCCGCGCGCCCTGACGGACACGCTGGAGCTGACCGGGGCCGCCATCGCGGAGCTGTTCCGCACCTCCGACCCGCACGCCCCCGCGCTCGGGGTCAACTGGGCCGGGGTCGATCCCGCGCCGCTGTGGCTCGACTGCGCCAGGGAGTTCACCGAGCACTGGACGCACCGCCAGCAGATCAGGCACGCCACCGGGCTGGGCACCGACCCTGACCCGGCGGCGCTCGGCCTGGTGCTCGACACGTTCATGCGGGCGCTGCCGCACACGCTGCGCGACACGCCCGCCGAGGACGGCGTCCAGGTGCGGGTGGACGTCGACGGCCCGGGCGGCGGCACCTGGACGGTCACCGCGGGGAACGGCCGCTGGTCACTCGCCCCCGCGCCCGCGGGGACCCCGGCCGCGGTGGTGCGGCTCGACCCGGAGACGGCCTGGCTGTTGTGCACGCGCGGGATCGAGCCGGAGACCGCCCTGGAACGGGCCGGGCTGGAAGGGGACGAACGCCTCGGCGCGGCCGTCTGCCACATCGTGTCGATCGTCTACTGACCGGCTCGTCTACTGACCGGCTCGTCTACTGACCGGCTCGTCTACTGACCGGCTCGTCTACTGACCGGCTCGTCCACTGGCCGGCGCGAACGGGACGAGCGCGCACCCGGGGCGAGTGCGCGCTCGTGGCGATCCTTGGGGGTCAGGCGGCGTACTTGGGGTAGCCGTAGCCGACGACCTGCGACTTGGGCCGGGTCCGCTCCTCGACCTTGCCGTTGCCGGTGTTGCCCTCGATCGTGGAGATGGTGCCGTCGCCGTTGTCCTTGACCACGAATCCGACGTGCTGCACCGAGCTGATGCTCTTGCTGCCGCGCCAGTTGAAGAACACCACGGCGCCGGGCTTGGCCTCGCTGCCCCAGCGGTCGTTGGCGGAGAACCACTTGGCGTGGGCCACGGTCCAGGCGTCCCAGCCGACCTGGGTGCGGGCGCCGGTCTGCTCGCCGACCCAGGAGACGAACATCGAGCACCAGGCGGCGTTCAGGTAGGCGCGGGGGTTGCCGCCGTCGCGGGCGACGGTCTCGAGCGCGCGGGGCGAGGCGGCGTACCACTGCTGGAACTTGGTGCCGCCGCCCTGGGCGTTCTCGGAGGTGCCGACCTGCGCCTTGGCGAGTTCGAGCACCTGCTGGGCGGTGACGTTGACCTGAGCCTCTTCGGGCTTTGCGGCCTGGACGGCGGTCTGGGCGCCGTTCGCGGCGCTCTGCTGCGCCACCGACAGCGTCTGGACGGTGTCAGCGGTGGCGGCGATCGGGGTGAATACGGAGGCGATGACGCCGGCGCCGATGGCGACGCGGGCATAGTCGGACTTCAGGGCACGGGTGAGACGGTGCTTGGCCATCGAGGGGATTGCTCCTTGCTTCCATGCCGCTTACCGGGTTAGCTGACGGGTTCGGACGTGGAAGCTGCCCTACGGCACGTAGTGTGCCGATTCACCCCAAAGGACGGTGGGTCCCCGGTTCTGCCCCTGCGGGCGGATTCAGCGGTCACAGGACGATCCTGTGATGTGTCTTGCGATGGTTGGACAAATCCGGATAAACCGGACATCTGCCGCGTGATTGCCCACAAGGTAATACATGAGGCAAGAGCTGGCAAATCCGGTTATCTATCGCTAGGAGATCTGGCGCCTCGCGTCGGCCAGCAGCCCCATCATGGCCAGGGATTCGTCCAGCGGCATGACGGCGCTCTCCGTGC
Source organism: Nonomuraea antri (assembly GCF_013283785.1). GTDB lineage: Bacteria > Actinomycetota > Actinomycetes > Streptosporangiales > Streptosporangiaceae > Nonomuraea > Nonomuraea antri. The sequence continues at coordinate 25,147 of NZ_JABCPZ010000068.1, read as the reverse complement.
GGCCCGCGGCCAGCGCGTCGCGCACCTCGCGCAGCTCACCCGCGTACCCGTTGTCGGCCGGGTCGAGCACGTGCTCCTCCGGCCGCTCCAGCCCCGGCCCGCTGAGCACCATCCGCTCCGGCGCCCAGAACGGCGCCTCGATGTCGGCCCGCAGGTGCGTGCCCACCACGCTGGCCCGGTTCGGGTAATCCCCGCGCAAAGAGGTCTCCACCAGCGCCCAGCGGCCCCCCGGGTACGCCAGCACCCCGGCCGCCTCGGCGTCCACCCCGCTGGGCGCCAGCGAGCCGGTCACCCGCATCTCCGCGGGCATGCCGAGCAGCAGCTGCGCCAGCCCGAACGGGTAGATCCCCAGGTCGAGCAGCGCACCGCCGCCCAGCTCGGGCGCCCACAGCCGGTGCGCCGGGTCGTAGGGCGCGGTGAAGCCGAAACTCGCGTGCACCGAGCGGATCTCGCCGAAGCGCGGGTCGGCGGCCAGCATGCGGATCAGCGGGTTGAACCGCATCCACATCGCTTCCATCAGGAAGACCCCGGCCTCGCGGGCCAGCTTGACCATCAGCTCGGCGTCGGCCACGGTCGCGGCCAGCGGCTTCTCGCACAACACGGCCTTGCCCGCGGCGATGGCGGCCGCGGCCACCTCCAGGTGCTGGGCGTGCGGGGTGGCCACGTAGACGGCGTCGACCGATGGGTCGGCGCACAGCTCGGCGTAGCTGCCGTACGCGGCCGGCGCGCCCAGCTCGGCGGCCAGCGCCGCGGCCCGGCCCAGATCACGAGAGCCGACCGCGGCCACCCGCATGCCCGGCTCCGCCACGATGGCCGCGCCGACCGTCCGCGCGATCCCGCCCGTCGCCGCGATTCCCCATGCTAATTCTCGCACCCGCAGATCGTAGACCGCCTACAGCATGTTCATCGTGTCCGGGTCCGCCCCGATACGCTTGTTGCTGTTCAGGGCCCCGATGGCGGCCATGTCCTCGCTGTCGAGGATGAAGTCGAACACGCTGATGTTCTCCTTGATCCGCGCCGGCGTGACGGACTTGGGGATCACCACGTTGCCGAGCTGCAGGTGCCAGCGCAGCACGATCTGCGCGGGCGTGCGGTGATACTTCTCCGACAACACGGTCAGCGCCGGGTCGGCGAGCAGCCCCTTGCCCTGGCCGAGCGGGCTCCACGCCTCGGTGAGGATGCCGTTGGCCTCGTGGAAGGCCCGCATCTCGCGCTGCTGGAAGTACGGGTGCAGCTCGATCTGGTTGATCGACGGCATTACCCCGGTCTCGTTCATCAGCCGGGTCAGCCCCTCGGCGGTGAAGTTCGACACGCCGACCGCCTTGACCCGGCCGTCGGCGTGGATCGACCGCAGCGCCTGCCACGCCTGGACGTACTTGTCCTGCGCGGGGACCGGCCAGTGGATCAGATACAGGTCCACGTAGTCCAGGCCCAGCCTGGCCAGGCTCTCGTCGAAGGCCCGCTCGGCCCGGTCGTGGTCGGAGTTCCACAACTTCGTGGTGATGAACAGCTTCTCCCGTGGCACGTCCGAGCCGCGCAGGGCCCGGCCGACGCCCTCCTCGTTGCCGTAGATCATCGCGGTGTCGATGTGCCGGTAGCCGGCCTGCAGGGCGGCCGACACCGCTCTTTCGGCCTCGTCGTCGGGCACCTGAAAGACGCCGAATCCCAATTGGGGGATCTGCACGCCGTCAGTGTTCAGCATGAGCGAGTTCATAACCTCCATTGTTCACGTGTCGTTTCTGGCGCCGTAAAGCGGCGGGGCTACCTTGAAGCGGTCGTGAACGGGCCATCACCCGGCTGGGGGAACAAGAGTGGTCAAACAGGCGTCGGCCTGGGTGGAGTCCCCGCTCCAGATGCTGTGCGCCGTCGAGGCCCACCACGCGGGGCTGCTCGGCCCTGCCACCGAGGTGGTGCCGCGCGCCGGCCTGCGCGCGCTGCGGGTCACCCGGCGCGAGCTGCGCGCGCTCACTCTGCCCGGCGGGCTGGAGCTGGCCGCGCCGCGTGAGCGCATGCCCTCCCGCGTCCGGGCCGTGGGCGACGCCTTCTCCGGCAAGGTCCAGATGCGCTGGCTCACCTCCAACCCGGGCCGTATCGTCATCGTCGACGACGGGCTGGCCACCATCCGGCTGCTCGAACTGCTGGCCGCGGGACCGTACCGGCCGCTGCTGCGGGCCCGCGCCCGGCCCGGCCGGCTGCGCCGCGCGCTCGGCCTGGCGGCGGCGCTCAGGCTGCGCCTGAGCAAGGTCACGGTCTTCACCGCGCTGCCCGTCACCGACGAACTGGCCGCCGCCGTCCGCCGGGCCGGCGTCGACCTGGTACGCCACGACTTCGCCTGGCTGCGCGCCCAGCCGATCAGCACCCAGGTGCCGGCCGAGCGCACGGTCGTGCTCGGCACCTCCCTGGTCAGGAACGGCCTGGTCCACCGCGACCAGTACCTGCGCTGGCTGACCGACCTGGCCGCGCGCGAGCCGGTGGCCTACTACCCGCACCGCCGCGAGGACCCGGTGGACCTGGCGCTGATCCGCGAGCGTCCCGGCATCACCGTGCACGACGAGGGCGTGCCCGCCGAGCTGACGCTGCGCGGCCTCGACCCCGGCCAGCGCGTGCTCAGCCTCCCCTCGACCGCGATCACCTCGCTGCGGGTGCTGCTCAGCCCGCGCGGCGTCGCCGTCGAACCCGTCGACGTGCCCGAAGACTGGTGGACGAGCCGCGCGGCCCCCGCGCTGCGCTCGCATTTGAGCTCGCATCTGACAGGAGTGACCGGGTGAGAGTGCTGGCGGTTGCCGACTCCGACTCGTATCTGAAGTGGGCGGCCTGCCTCCTCGGCGACCTGCCCGCGGGCTGCGTGACGGAGCTGGTGGTGGTGCGCACCCCGATCGCGCCGTCCCCCGAGCAGATCGCCGCCGCCGTCCGCGACGGGGACGCACTGCCCCCGGTGCTGTCGGCCAGGGCGCTGCGGCGCGCCGCCGAGCGGCTGCGGCCCGACGTGATCCTCGTCGCCTGCACCGGGCCCGTGGTGGACGTCCTGGTCGCCGACGTGTTGCGCGGGCTGCGGCCGCGCCCGGTGTTCGTCACCGGGCTGCCCGGCATCTCGGTGCCGGCCACCGAGAAGGCGTGGCTGTTCCGCAGCGGCTGCGACCTGTTCGTGGTGCACAGCGAGCGCGAGGCCGCCGAGTTCGGCCGGATCTCCGCCGAGCTGGGCGGGGGAGGGGCGATCGGGCTGGCCAGGCTGCCGTTCCTGCGCCCGCAGGCCGGCTCGGGCGGCGGATCGCGGGTGGTGTTCGCCACGCAGGCCAAGGTGCCGGCCGCGCGTCCCGACCGCGAGCGCGTCCTGCTGTCGCTGGCCGCGCTCGCCGACCGCCGTCCCGACCTGGACGTGGTCGTCAAACTGCGCGCACTCGAGGACGAACGCCAGACCCACAACGAACGGCACCACTACCAGCGGCTGTGGCGGGAGATGGGCGAGCCTGGCCGGCTGACGTTCGCGACCGGCTCCATGCACGACCAACTCGCGCAGGCGGCCGGGTTCGTCACGGTCAGCTCGACGGCGGCGCTGGAGGCCATCGCCATGGACGTGCCGTCGCTGGTGCTCGCCGACTTCGGCGTGAGCGCCGAGATGATCAACCTGGTGTTCGAGGGCAGCGACCTGCTCGGCTCCCTCGACGACCTGGCCAAGGGCGACTTCAGGACGGCCTCCGCGGGCTGGTGCGCGGCCAACTACTTCCACGCCGCCGAGCGGAACGACTGGGCGGGGCTGCTGGCCGGGCTGGTGATCTCCCGTCCCCGGGTCCCGGCCCGGTCGCTGCTGGACGGCCCAGAACACGCGGCGGCCCGGCGGCGGGCGCGACTGCGGGTGGAGGTGCCGCCCACGATGCTGCGCGCCGGCTACCGCGCCAAGCGCCGGGTCCGTCGCTACCTCCGCGCCCTGACCTGACCTTCGCGGGCGGCCAGGCCACCCGACCGCCTCGCGCCGGGCCGCATCGGCCCCCGACCCGGCGCTCGGGGTCAGAGGGTGGCGCGGATCTTGCGGCGGAGGCGGGTGAGCACGGTGGGTCTCGCGGTGAGGCCGAGCGTTTCGAGGCGCTTGCGGCGGAAGTACCGGGGATCGAAGGTGATCCCCGAGGGCCGCAGTTCGGGGTACGCCTCAGCCTGCATGCAGTAACCCACGGCACGCACCAGCGCGGGCAGGTCCACCGCCGGCGGACGGTCGATCGCGCCCTCGGCCGACATCCGGGGCAGCATGGCGTCCACGATCGTGGCCGGGATCCGGTTGCTGTTCTCGTACGGCGTCAGCCGCTCCAGCACCAGCCCCGCGCCGAACGAGGCCACCTGCAGCCCGAAGTACCGCGCCGCCGTCACCAGCCCGGTGGAGAAGCAGCCCACCACCAGCTCGGGACGCAGCGCCGCGAAGCACACCTCGGCGGGCACGCTCTCGCCCGCCACCGACAGCCGCACGCCCAGCCGCTCGGCCGCGGGCCGCAGGAGCTGGGCGTGGCGGCGGCCAGCCGCCGGGTGCGGTTTGAAGACGACCTCGGTGTAGCCGCGCGCGGCCAGCGCGGCGAGCATGCTCTCGTGCAGGCCGGCCTCCTCCTCCGGCGTGACGATCTCCAGCGCCGACAGGTACTGGCCGAGGATCATCGCCCGCCCGGCGGGCATGGTGGGCGCGGTCGCGGCCACCTGGTCGACGATCGACAGGAACGCCGCGTCCGGCAGGATCTCGGGCGGCACGCCGTACTCGCTGAGCAGCAGCGGCGTCAGGCCGGGCACCAGGTCGAGGTGGAGCAGGCGGCCGATGCGGCGGAAGATCTCGGCCGGCAGCGGGTCGCGGGTGGGGCCGTAGCTCATCAGGCCGTCGGAGTAGACGGTGATCGGGCAGTCGCGCACCAGCCCGGCGACCGTCCTGGCCGGGGCCACCGCGATCGACTCCAGCACCAGCTCCTCGACGCCGTCCAGGCCCCACCGGGCGCGGACGAGCCGCTCCAGCATCGGCACCTCGATGACGCGCGCCCTCCAGTCCGACGGGTGCAGCGGCGCGATCAGCTCGTTCCACGAGTGCACCGCCTCGAAGCGGGAGCGCAGCGCGGCGAAGCCGGGCGTGCCGTCCAGCGGCACCGACACCTCGGGGATCGCCGCGTTGTTCGACACGATCAGCACCCGGCGGCCGTCGCCGAACCTGCCTTCGTCGATGGCCGCGGCCAGCGACATCGCGCCGAACAGGGTCGAGGCGTAGAAGACCTTCATCGATCTGACTCCTCACGGTCGCGGCGGAGCCGGACGTGCGGGCTGGGGGGCAGGTCGGGCAGCAGCGCCCGCAGCGTACGCTCGCGCTCGGCCGACATCCTGGACACCGCCTCGGTCACCAGGTCGACCGGCAGCGCGCGCACCATCTGCGCGCCGCGCTCCTCGAAGCGGGCGCGCAGCGCCGGGGTGAACCGGCCGGCCAGCTCCAGGTGGTGCGCCAGCAGCGCGCAGAAGTTACGCGCGGCCTTGGGCAGGAACTCCGCCTCCAGGTCCTTGAACACCAGCTCGAAGGCGTCGAAGAAGTGCAGCTGCCGCTCGTCGCCCACCTGTGTGAGCGAGCCGGACACCAGCCGCCGGTAGAACACCCCGGCCAGCGACACCACCGCGAACGTGGCCGCCTCGCGGTGCAGCCGCCAGATCCACGGCCGGTCCTCGGCGGTGTGCAGCGAGCCGGGGAAGTGCAGCAGGTCGCGCAGCGAGCGCCGGTAGACGCCCGCCCACGCGTACGGGTAGTCCACCATGGTCTTCACCCCGGCCGGCAGGATCGCCTCGCGCGGGCTCAGCACCGTGCCGCGGTGGCTGAGCGGCGCCCGGTGCACCACCCGCTTGCGCCCCTCCACCTGCACGTGGTCGACCCGGACGAAGTCGCAGCCCAGCCCCTCGATGGCGGCGACCAGCTCGGCCAGGTAGCCGGGGGCCAGCCAGTCGTCGCCGTCCATGAACGTCACGTACCGGCCGGTGGCCAGCGACAGGCCGGTGTTGCGCGCGTCCGCCAGGCCGACCGGGGCCGGGTTGCGCAACACGTTCAGCCCGGGCAGCTCACCGAGGAAGTCCTCGACGATGGCGCCCGTGGCGTCCACGGAACCGTCGTCCACCACGATGAACTCGAAGTCGTGCCGGGCGTTGCGGCTGAGCGAGGCGAGCGCGTCGGCGATGAAACGCTCGCCGTCACGCACCGGCACGACGACCGAGAGAGTGATCAATGTTCTGTTCTCCTGGTACGGCCCTTGCGGCCGTACTGACGACGGGCTGGTCAGACGGTCACGCGGCGCAGACGGGCCTTCGGCGCCTCCTCGCCGGGGAAGACCCGCTTGACGCCGTCGCCCAGCGCCTGCTCGATGATCCGGATGTCACGCACCAGGTGCTCCAGCCCGGCCGGCTCCAGCGAGGCCGCGTGGTCGGAGCCCCACATCGTCCGGTCCAGCGTGATGTGGCGCTCCACGCAGACCGCGCCCAGCGTGACGGCGGCCAGCGAGATCTGCAGCCCGCGCTCGTGCCCGGAGTAGCCGACCGGCACCCGGTAGCGCTCCTTCAGCGTGGTGATCGTGCGCAGGTTCGCCTCCTCGGGCGGCAGCGGGTACGTGGACGTGGCGTGCATCATGATCAGGTTGTCGGTGCCGAGGATCTCCACCGCCTTGTCGATCTCCGACAGGGTGGACATGCCGGTCGACAGCAGGACCGGCTTGCCGGTCGCGGCCAGGGCACGCAGCAGCTCGTGGTCGGCGACGCTGGCCGAGGCCACCTTGTGCGCCAGGACGTCCATCTCCTCCAGGAACTCCACCGACGGCACGTCCCACGGGGAGGCGAACCAGTGCAGGCCCCGCTCGTCGCAGTACTTGGCGATCTGCCGGTACTCGTCGCGGCCGAACTCGGTGCGCTCCTTGTACTCCAGGTACGTCATCTCGCCCCACGGCGTCTGCCTGATCTGCCCCTTCTGCTCCTCGGGCACGCAGATCGCCGGGGTGCGCTTCTGGAACTTGACCGCCTGGCAGCCGGCGTCGGCGGCCACGTCGATGAGCTTCCTGGCCAGGTCCAGGTCGCCGTTGTGGTTGATGCCGATCTCGCCGATCACGTACACCGGCTCGCCGTCGCCGACCAGTACGTCGCCGATCGCCACCGGGCCCAGCCTGGGCCGCGCCTTGACCGTCTCGGTCACGGCGGGCTCGGGGCGGGAGGCGATCACCCGGTCGCACAGCTCGCGCACCGCGCCGGAACCGCCGGCCTTGGTCAGCACGACGCGGGCCGCGGCGCGCACCCGCGGGTGCGCGTCGGGCGTCGCGATCGGCCAGCCGACCTCGGCCATCGGACCCAGGTCGTTGACGTCGTTGCCGACGTAGGCCACGCGGGCCGGGTCGAGGCCCTCGATGGTCAGCCAGTCGCGCAGCACCGTGCGCTTCTCGGCCAGGCCCTGCAGCACCGGCACGCCCAGCTTGCGGGCCCGCGCCGCCACCACCGGGTTGTGCTCGGTGGACATCACCAGCACCTTCACCCCGGCCCGCCGCAGCAGGGACACGCCCATCCCGTCCGAGCGGCTGACCAGCACCATCTCGCGGCCGTCTGAGTCGACGTAGGCGCGGTCGTCGGTGTGCACGCCGTCGAAGTCGGTGATGACCGCGTCGACGTCGATCGGCTCGGGCGCGTCCACGAACGGCGCCAGCGCGCGCACGACCTCCAGGTCCTCGGGCGTGTCCACCTCGACCGCGTGCTGCGACGGCACCGCCTGCACGGCCACCTCGCCGAAGAAGCGGTGCCCGTGCTCGCGCAGCCCGGCCGCGCGCATCACGTAGAACGCGCCGGTCTCGCGGAACTGCGGCTCCCGGTCCTGCCTGCGCGGGCGGAACGACGGGTCGTGGTTGACGCCCGCGCCGGCCGGCGTCCACAGGAACTCGTGGGTGGCCAGGCCGGAGAAGACGACGTCGGCCTGGCCGTCCAGCACCCGCCGCACGGCGGCCGACAGGTCGGCCGGGTCGATGAACGCGCTCGTGCACTGCACCAGCACGACCACCTCGGGCTGGAGCCCGTCGGCGGCGAGCGCGTCGAGCGCGTGCAGCACCGCGGACTCGCTGGAGGCGGTCGCGCCGCTCAGCTCCTCCGGACGATCGACGACGTACGCCCCCGCCTGCGCGGCGGCCTCGGCGATCCCGGCGTGATCGGTGCTGACCACCACCTGGTCGACCAGCTCGGCCCGCAGGCAGGCCCGCACCGCGCGGGTCACCAGCGGGATGCCGCCCACCGGGGCGAGGTTCTTCAGGGGAACGCCCGCCGAACCTCCGCGGGCGGGAACTACGGCCAGGACTCGCAACGTGACTCCTCAGTGCATACGGTTTGCACCCAGAAGCTAGATGGCCGGATTGAACGGCCAGCGTCACCGTCATTAACTTTCCATGGGGATCCGGTAGAGCAACTCTGGCCGGCCCACCGCGCCGTACCTCGGGACGCGGATCGCCATCCCCAGCTCCACCAGGTGTTCCAGGTAGCGGCGTGCCGTCACCCTGGACACTCCGATCGCCTCGCCCACAGCCTGCGCAGGCAGGCCCTCCGGGTGCCCGCGCACCTCGGCCGCGACCGTGTCGAGCGTGTCCCTGGACAGGCCCTTGGGCAGTTCGGTGCTGCCCTTCAGGGCGCCGAGCACCCGGTCCACGTCGCTCTGCCCGACGATCTGCCGGGACTCCTCCTTGAACCTGGCGTAACGGGCGAGTTTCTCCATCAGCGCCGCCCGCGTGAACGGCTTGAGCAGGTACTGCGACACGCCCAGCGACACCGCCGAGCGCACCATCGCCAGGTCCCTGGCCGAGGTGATGGCGATGACGTCGCACAGCAGCCCGCCGGCCCGCGCCGCCCGGCACACCTCCAGCCCGTGCAGGTCGGGCAGGTACAGGTCGAGCAGGATCAGGTCGACCGGGGTGCGGCGGAGGAAGCGCAGCGCCTCGCCGCCGCTGCGGGCCACCCCGGCCACCTGGAAGCCGGGCGCCTGCTCGACGTAGATCCGGTTCGCCTCGGCGGTGATCTCCTCGTCCTCCACGACCAGCACCGAGATCATGACACCCGCTCCCGCACCGGCAGGCGGACGGTGAACGCCGAGCCCGCCACCTCGATCGTGCCGCCCAGCCGCCGCACGGCCTGGCCGACCAGGGCCAGGCCGAGGCCGCGCCCGTCGCCCTTGGTCGTCCAGCCCCTGGCGAACGCCGCCGGGTCGGCCGGGCCCGGGCCGTCGTCGGACACCTGGATCAGCACGCCGCCGGCCTCCGTGCGCAGCCGCACCTCGACGCGGGTGGCGGCGTCGACGGCGTTGTCGATCAGGTTGCCGACGATCGTCACCAGCTCGCGCGCGTCGAGCCCGTGCTCGTCCAGCTCGCTGTCGTCGCTGATCACCAGCTCGCCGCCGCGCTCGGCCGCCTCGGCGCTCTTGCCCAGCAGCAGCGCGGCGAGCACCGGCTCGCGTACCGCGCCGACCACCCGGTCGGTCAGCTCCTGCGCGGCGCGCAGCTCGGCCGTGCCGAACGCCACCGCCTGCTCGGTGCGGCCCAGCTCAACCAGCGTGATCACGGTGTGCAGCCGGTTGGCCGCCTCGTGCGCGGCCGAGCGCAGCGACTCGGCGAAGCCGCGTTCGGCGTCGAGCTGCCCGGCCAGCGCCTGCAGCTCGGTGTGGTCGCGGACGGTGACCACCGTGCCGAGCCTGCTCGGCGCGCTGCTGACGGCCAGCACCCGGTCACCGGCCAGCAGGACGCGCTCCTCCGTCCCGGACAGCGGCTCGGCCAGGCCGAACGCGGAGACGTGCCGGCCCTCGGCGTCGGGCGGCAGCCCGAGCAGCAGCCTGGCCGCGTCGTTGCAGAGCGTGAGCGTGCCGTCGGGGCCGATCAGCAGCAACCCCTCGCGCACCGCGTGCAGGACCGCGTCGTGGTGGTCGTGGATGCGGCCCAGCTCGACCGGCCCCAGCCCGTGCGTCTGACGCCGCAGCCGGACGGTGACCAGCCACGCCCCCGCCGCCCCGAGCGCCAGCGCCAGCGCGACGACCAGCGCGCCCCAGGCCAGCTCCGCCTGCAGCCTGGCGCTGATCTTGTCGATCCTGATGCCCGCGCTCACCAGCGCCAGCACCCGGCCGCGCGCGTCGACGACCGGGGTGACCGCCCGCTCGGACGGCCCCAGCGTGCCGGTGTAGGTCTCGGTGAACGTCTCGCCGGCCAGCGCCCGCTCGGTGTGCCCGAGGAACCGGCGGCCGATCTCGGCCGGGTTGGGGTGGGTGTAGCGGGTGCCGTCCGGTTTCATGATGGTGATGAAGTCGACGCCGGTGGCCCGGCGGACCTTCTCGGCGTACGGCTGCAGCGTGCGGGTCGGCTCGGCCCGCTCCAGCGCGGCCTGCACGTCGGGGGCGGCGGCCACGCTCAGCGCGACGGCGCTCGCCGTGGCCCCCGCCTCGTCGGTGAGCAGGTCCTGCACCTGCACCAGGGCCAGCGCGCCGCCGCCCGCGACCGTGACGGCCACCACGAGAAGCTGCAGGACCAGCATCTGCCCGGCCAGGCTCCAGCGGCGCATCGCGAACACTCCCATGAACGAAACTTACGCAATGGTGACCTGCGTCACCCCGCGCCGCATAGTCGCACGAACAGCAGGTTCGTCAAGCGGAGTCCCCCCATGCGTGATCGCACTCGCTATCTGTACCTGGCCGTCATCGTGGCGGTCGTCCTCGGCATCGCGGTCGGATTCATCTGGCCGGACGTCGGCAAGGAACTCAAACCCCTCGGAACCGGATTCGTCGCGCTCATCAAGATGATGATCAGCCCGATCATCTTCTGCACCATCGTGCTGGGCGTCGGCTCGGTACGGCAGGCCGCCAAGGTCGGCAAGGTCGGCGGTCTCGCGCTCGGCTACTTCATGGTCATGACCGTCGTCGCGCTGCTCATCGGACTGGCGGTGGGCAACGTCATCGACCCGGGCGCCGGGCTGCAGCTCACCGACGCCGCCAGGCAGGCCGCCGAGGCCGAGGCGGCCAAGGGCGGCGAGGCGTCCACCGTCGAGTTCCTGCTCGGCGTCATCCCCACCACGCTCGTGTCGGCCTTCACCGAGGGCTCGGTGCTGCAGACGCTGCTGGTGGCGTTGCTGGCCGGGTTCGCGCTGCAGGCCATGGGCGCCAAGGGCACGCCGATCCTGCGCGGGATCGAGCACGTTCAGCGGCTGGTGTTCCGCATCCTGGCCATGGTCATGTGGGCCGCGCCGGTGGGCGCGTTCGGCGCGATCGCCGCCGTGGTCGGCGCGACCGGCATCGACGCCCTCAAGAGCCTGGCCATCATCATGGTCGCCTTCTACCTCACCTGCCTGCTGTTCGTGGGCGTGGTGCTGGGCGCGCTGCTGTGGCTGGTGGCCAGGATCAACCTGTGGTCGCTGCTGCGTTACCTGGGACGGGAGTTCCTGCTCATCCTGTCGACCTCGTCGTCGGAGTCTGCGCTGCCCCGGCTCATCGCCAAGATGGAGCACCTGGGCGTCAGCCGGGCCGTCACCGGCATCACGGTGCCGACCGGCTACTCCTTCAACCTCGACGGCACGATGATCTACCTGACCATGGCCACGCTGTTCATCGCCTCGGCCACCGGCGCGCCGCTCGGCTTCGGCGAGCAGGTGTCGCTGCTGCTGTTCATGATGGTCGCCTCCAAGGGCGCGGCCGGGGTGACCGGCGCAGGGCTGGCCACGCTGGCCGGCGGGCTGCAGTCGCACCGGCCCGAGCTGGTGGACGGCGTCGGGCTCATCGTCGGCATCGACCGGTTCATGTCCGAGGCCAGGGCGCTGACGAACTTCGCCGGCAACGCGGTGGCGACCGTGCTGGTGGGCATCTGGACCGGCGAGTTCGACCGGGAGCGGGCCGAGCTGGTGCTGGCCGGGCGGGCGCCGTTCGACGAGGCCACGCTGCTCGACGAGGAACCCGACGAGGAGCCCGACGAGAAACGGGAGATGGCCTCCGTGTAGCCACTGGGGGGATGGACAGGGTGTGGTGGTTCCGGTAAGGATGGCACGCCCTTTCCTCCCTTGATCGGAAATCGCCGGTGCTGAAGCGTTTCGAGGCCGCGCGGCTGGTTCTGGCGGTCGTGCTGGCCGCCGCGCCCACGGTCGCCGACGTCGTGCTGGGGCGGCCGTGGTGGTCCGGGGTCCTGCCGGAGACCGGCGGCCCGCTCCGCCCGCTCGACCTGGCCGTGGGCGCGGGCGCGCTGGTGCCGCTGGTGCTGCTCGCCGTCGTCCTGCGGCGCAGGCGGGTGGTCGTCCGGGTGGTGGCGGGGGTGCTGCTGGCCGTCGCGGCGGCGGGGGTCTTGGCCTCGCTGACGTCCCGGCCCGGCGGCGACCACCTGCCGGCCCGGCTCGCCGCGCTGCTGCCGAGCGAGGCCTCGCGGGCCGTCCTGGCCGAGCGGATGGGTCTCGACCCCGCCCCGCTGGTCCTGCCGGGGATCTCGCCGCTGTGGTACAGCGCCGCGTTCACGCTGTCGGCCGTGCTGCTCCTGGTGCGCCTGCGCCCGCCGCGGCGGCGTCCGGCACCGCTGCCGGTGCGCTGGGGCCCTTCGCTGGTCGCCTGGGGTCTCGCGCTGGTCATGATCGCCTTTTCGGCCGCGACGATCTGGTTCGGCACCTCCGAGTACTCGACGTCGGTCATCCAGAATCCCGGCGTCTGCGCGGGCCTGTGGCTGTACTTCGACCTGCTCTACGTCGTGTTCGTGCTGCAACAGGTCCCCGGGCTGGTGGTCGCCGCGGTCGCGTTCGCGGGCTGGGCGCTGCTGGCCCGCAAGGGGTACGTGCGGTGGGGCCGGGCGCTGGGCTGGGTGGCCGCCGGCCACGTGGCGGCCGACGCCGTGTTCGCCCTCGGCCTGGCCGGGATGGACGTCGCACTCGCCCCCGGATGCGAGACGCAGTGGGCCGGGTTCCTTGACGGCCCCTCCGCCGTCTGGCGCGGCTATGAACTGCTGACCGCCGCGCTGATCGTCTTCGCGGTCCGCGTGCGCCGTCCCGGCCCGGTCCACCGGGGCGCGATCTCGCGCGCGGTGGCGGCGCTGGCCGTCGTGACGCTGCTGGCCGGGCTGCTCGAGGCCGGCGGCGTCCGCGGGGAGATCACCCTGGAGACGGCCGAGACGTGCGAGCCGGGGCGGACCACCGACGCCGAGCGCGAGAGCGCCTTCGTCTGCGAGGTGCGCCGCAGCTACGGCAGCGGCCTGGCCGAGCGGTACGCCCACACCCCCGACCAGAACCTGGTGACGATCGGCCGCCGCCTGTGCGAGCAGCGGATGCGCGGCCAGGACGCCCCGGCGGGCGCCGACGAGCGCCACTGGGGGCTGGCCGAGCTCCTGCCCGTGCTGTGCGGCGACGTCGAGCGGCGCGAGGCCGAGGAGGAGGAACGGCAGCGGCAGGAGAACGAGCGCTTCATCGCCGCCGCGAAGCGGCGCTGCGCGGCCCTGCCCAGGCATCGCCCGCGCATCTTCACGGTCACGGCCGGGCGCGGCACCCTGTGGTCGGAAGCGGGCGTGCTGGAGGTCTACGAGGGCGACGAGGGGCCCGACGGCGACCGGTTCCCCGCCATGGAGCACGCCTACACCAACGGCCTGGTCGGCTCGGCCCCCGACAACCTGGCCGTGCTCACCGCCGACGAGGCCATGCACGTCTGCGTCACCGCCGAGTCCTACCGCACCCGGCCGCCGGTGGAGCTCAAGGGGTGGGAACGTGTCGTCGAGGTCGGCTACCACAGCAAACGCGGCTGGCTCGTCTTCACCGACGGCATCGAGCGCATGCCCGTCCTGACGCCGGCGGGCCCGGGACACTACCGGGTCCGGGTGCACATGCGCGGCGCCGAGCGGCCCAGGTCCGGCGAGGGCGCCGGGCAGGAGTTCCTGGTCATCGTCTACCCGGGCAAGGACCAGCGCACCCGCGTGCTCAAGTAGCCGCTCACACCGCGGGCAGGCGCAGCACGAACCGGGCGCCGCCCGGCCGGTCCTCCACGCGGATCTGGCCGCGGTGCGCCATCGCCACGTCCCTGGCGATGGCCAGGCCCAGCCCGGTGCCGCCGGCGTCGCGGCTGCGGGCGGCGTCCAGGCGGGTGAAGCGCTCGAAGATGCGGGCCCGGTCCGCCTCGGCGATCTCCACGCCGTCGTTCTCCACGGCCAGCACGGCCATGTCGTCCTCCCGGTACACCAGGACGTCCACCCGGGTCTCGGCGTGCCGTTCGGCGTTGTCGAGCAGGTTCGTCAGCACCCTGGCCAGTTGCAGCCGCACGCCCTCGACGGCGACGCCGTCGGCCAGCGCCGCGCGCACCGGGATCTTGTCGTGGCGCACGGCCAGCTCCTGGTGCACCAGGTCGGCCAGGTCCACGCGTTCCCTGGCCATGTCCACCCGGGAGCCGATCCTGGCCAGCAGCAGCAGGTCGGTGATGATCGCCTCCAGCCGGTCGGTGTCGCGCAGCGCGCTCTCCACCAGGGCCTGGACGTCGGTGTCGTCCGGGTAGAGCTGCGCGCTCTCCAGCTGCGCGCGCAGCCCGGCGATGGGGGTGCGCAGCTCGTGCGAGGCGTCGGAGGCGAACTGGCGCTGCTGCTCGGCCGAGCGTTCCAGCCTGGCCAGGGTGCCGTTGATCGAGCGGGCCAGCAGCGCGACCTCGTCCTCGCCGTGCGGCTGGGTGACCCGGCGGCTGAGGTCGCTGGCGTTGACCTCGTCCAGCTCGGCCCGCATGGCCGCGACCGGGCGCAGCGCCCGCCCGGTGACCAGCCAGGTGGCCCAGGAGGCCAGCCCGATGAGCGCCGCCACCTGGGAGAAGACGATCACCTCGAGCATGCGGGTGGACAGCACGCTCGGGCTGCTGCGGCCGGCGTACACGACGGGCGCGCCGGCGTCCGTGGCGGACAGGACCGCGGTCAGGTGCAGGCATTCGGTCGGCAGGCAGTTCACGTCGTCGACCAGCCGCCGCTCGGGCGTGGGCCGCACGTCGCCGAGCACCGGCAGGTTCCTGGCCGCGTCGCTGCTGGACAGCACCTGGCCGTCGGCGCTCACCACCTGGATGAGGTCGACCGACGGGTTGGGCACCGGGATGGAGGCGCCCAGCGGCAGCAGCCCGTCGCGCAGCTCGGCGGCCACGCGCTCGGCGGTCTCCCTGGTCTCCCTGAACACCGACGCCGTCACCACCGACCTGGCCACGGCCACCCCCGCGACGCCGACCGGGATCAGCACGAGGGCCGCGACGACCGTCGCGATGAGGGTGACGCGTCCGCGGAGGGACTTAGCCAGGGGTGACACTTACTGAGGTTACAAACGGTGATTGCAGCGATTTGCCCAGTGAGGGGAAAGTTTCGGCCAACCTGTCAGTCCTGCTGGAGCCAGGCGGCGGTGTCCGGCGGGATGGCTCCGTCCGCGGTCAGCGGGCCGCTGGCCAGCAGCACCTCGCCGGGGACGCGGACCGGCTCGTCGCCGGTGTTGAGCACCACGACCAGGCCGGGGTCGCGCCCGATGACCAGCACGTCCTTGGGGGCGTCGAGCCAGGTCAGCGTGCCTCCGCCGAGGGCCGGGTGGGCCTTGCGCAGCCTGAGCGCGGCCCGGTACAGGTTCAGCGTGGAGGCGGGGTCGTCCTCCTGCGCCTCGGCCGACAGCGTCGCCCACGACTCGGGGATCGGCAGCCACGGGTCGCGCCAGCCGAGGCCGGGGGAGCTGGTCCACGGGATCGGCACCCGGCAGCCGTCGCGGCTCTCGCCGGTCCGCTTGAACGCCGGGTCCTGGCGCAGCTCGTCCGGCAGGTCGAGCACCTCGGGCAGGCCCAGCTCCTCGCCGTTGTAGAGGTAGGCCGAGCCGGGCAGGGCCAGCATGAGCAGCGTGGCGGCGCGGGCGCGGGCCGGACCGCCGTGCCTGGTGACGTGGCGCGGCTTGTCGTGGTTGGACAGCACCCACGTGGTCGGCGCGCCGACCAGCTCGGACTCCTTCAGCGCCTTCTCGATGACGGTGCGGAAGGACTTGGCGTGGAAGTCGGCGAGCATGAAGTCGAAGTTGAACGCCTGGTGCAGCTCGTCCGGGCTGATGTAGCGGGCCAGCCGCTCGGGGGAGGACACCCACGCCTCGGCCACCGCCATCCGCCCGCCGGGGTAGGAGTCGAGGATCGGCCGCCACTCGCGGTAGATGTCGTGCACGCCGTCCTGGTCGAAGTACGGCAGCACCTCGTCGCCCAGCAGCTCGGCCTGGCGGCCCTCCTTGGGCCCCACGTCGGGCAGGCCGGCGGCCTTGACCATGCCGTGCGCGACGTCCACGCGGAAGCCGTCGACGCCCCGGTCGAGCCAGAAGCGCAGGATGTCGCGGAAGGCGGCGCGCACCTCGGGGTGGTCCCAGTTGAGGTCGGGCTGCTCGGGCGCGAACAGGTGCAGGTACCACTGGCCGTCCTCGACCTGGGTCCAGGCCGGGCCGCCGAAGATGGACTCCCAGTCGTTGGGCTCGTCGCGGAAGATGTAGCGGTCGCGCAGCCCGGCCTGGAACCAGGGGTGCCGGTCTGAGGAGTGGTTCGGCACCAGGTCCACGATCACCCGGATGTCCAGCGCGTGCGCGTCGGCGACCAGCGCGTCGAAGTCGGCGAGCGTGCCGAACATCGGGTCCACGTCGCGGTAGTCGGAGACGTCGTAGCCGCCGTCGGCCATCGGCGAGGGGTAGAACGGGCTCAGCCAGATCGCGTCCACGCCCAGGTCGCGCAGGTAGCCGAGCCGGCTTCGGACGCCCGCCAGGTCGCCGGTCCCGTCGCCGTCGGCGTCGGCGAAGCTGCGGGGATACACCTGGTACACGACGGCGTCGCGCCACCAGTCGTCGTTGCTGAGCAGGCTGTTGCCGAGCATGGTCGTCCTTCCCCCGGGATGCCCCAAGATGCGGGTGATGTCTGTGCAGCTTGACGCGGCGGCCGCGGATGGTCAAGCGCAAGTTGCGGAAAGTTGCAAATCCTGAAGATCTCCAGGATCGGCCTCGTTTGCTAGGTCAGCAGGCTCTGCGTAGGGTCTGGATCCGGTAACTGTCTTTCGCAAGTTCTTCCAAAACTTGCAAAGAGCCGCTAACGTCCCGGACTCATAAGCCGCGAAAGCGGTGAAAAGCGGATCTTTCAGCGGCGGCGCGTGGAGGCGCCGCCGCTTCTTTCAGGAGGTCTCATGCGCATGCGGGCTCTGGGCGTCGCCGCCCTCGCCTCCCTCGCGTTCGCCGCCACGGCGTGCGGCGGCGAAACCCCGGCGGCGGCCCCGTCGGCCGCGCCCACCGGCTCGGCCGAGGCGTCCGCGCCCGCCGGGCAGGGCAGCGGCAAGCTCGTCATCTGGGCCGACCCGAACCGGGTCAAGCCGCTCCAGCCCTTCGCCGAGCAGTTCGGCACCGACAACGGCGTGAGCGTCGAGGTCAAGGAGATCAGCAAGGACAACCAGATCACCTTCCTCAACGCCTCGCAGCAGGGCAGCGGCCCGGACATCGTCATCGGCGCGCATGACTGGATCGGCAACATGGTGCAGAACGGCGCCATCGACCCGGTCAACCTCACCGAGGAGCAGAAGGCCTCCTTCTCCCCGATCGCCCTCAAGGCGGTCACCTTCAACGGGCAGATCTACGGCGCGCCGTACGCGGTGGAGAACCTCGCCCTGATCCGCAACACCGAGCTCGTCCCCGACGCGCCCGCCACGCTCGACGACATGATCGCCACCGGCAAGAAGCTCAAGGCCGACGGCAAGGTCAAGGAAGCGCTCTGCCTGCCCGTCGGGCAGAAGGGCGACGCCTTCCACGCCTACCCGATCTTCGCCTCCGGCGGCGGCGCGCTGTTCGGCACCACCCCGACCGGCGACCCCGACCCCAAGCAGGTGCTGGTCGGCTCGCCCGAGTCGATCAAGGCCTTCGGCAAGCTCAAGGAACTCGGCGAGAAGGGTGACGGCGCGCTCAAGACGTCGATCACCAACGAGAACTACATCGTGAACTTCGCCGGCGGCAAGTGCGCGTTCCTGGTCTCCGGCCCGTGGGCCATCAGCGAGATCAAGAAGGGCGGCATCTCCTACGACATCACCCCGGTCCCGGCGTTCAAGGACGGCAAGCCCGCCACCCCGTTCGTCGGCGTCCAGTCGTTCTTCGTCGCGTCCAAGGGCAAGAGCAAGGCCCTGGCCCAGGAGTTCGTCGCCAACTACGTGACGAACAAGGACGTCGCCAAGGCCCTCTACCAGGCCGACCCGCGGCCCCCGGCGCTGACCGCCGCGCTCGACGAGGTCAAGGCCGCCGACCCCGACGCCGTCAAGTTCATGGACGCGGGCAAGGACGGCTTCCCCATGCCGGCCATCCCCGAGATGGCGGCCATCTGGGAGCCGTTCGGCATCGCCGAGCAGGCCGTGGTCAAGGGCGGCGACGCGGCCAAGGCCGCCACGGCCGCGCAGAAGGCCATCGACGGCTCGCTCAAGAACTGACGACATGGCTGTGGACGTCCGTGCGGCCGCGGAGACCCCGGTGTCTCCGCGGCCCCGCCGGGAGATCACCACCGCGTTCGTGGTGAGCAGGATCGCGGTGCTCGCCGTGGCGGCAGCGATCCTGCTCTACGCGGTGCCGCCGCTCGTCACCGCCGAGTCGTGGGTGTCGCTGACCCTGCTCGGCCTGGTCACGGCGGCCATCGCCTACCTGTATCTGACCCGCCGCTTCATCCCGGCCAAGTACCTCATCCCCGGCACGATCTTCCTGCTCGCCTTCCAGGTGTTCCCGGTCGTCTACACGGTGACCACCGCGTTCACCAACTTCGGCGACGGCCACCGCGGCGACAAGCAGGAGGCGATCGTCGCCATCGAGACCGGCTCGGTCCGTCAGGCGCCGGGCTCGCCCGAGTACAGCCTGACCGCCGCGCTGCGCGGCGAGGAGCTGGTCTTCCTGCTGGTCGACCCCAAGACCAAGCAGGCCCAGGTGGGCACCCCCGACGGGCTGGCCCCGCTGCCCGGCGCCCGGCTGGGCGTGACCGGCAAGGTGCAGCAGGCGCCCGGCTACACCGTGCTCAAGGCGCCCGAGGCCGCGGCCAGGGGCCAGGAGATCTCCGCGTTCGCCGTGCCCACGCCGGGCGGCGTGATCAAGGCCAACGGCCTGAGCCGCGCCGTCGAAGGACGGGCCGCGCTGGTCTACGACGCCGGCTGCGACTGCGTGCGCGGCAACGGCGACACCTGGACCGCCGACGAGGGCCAGGGCTACTTCGTCAACGCCAAGGGCGAGCACCTGGCGCAGGGCTGGCAGGTCAACGTCGGCCTCGACAACTTCACCCGGGTGCTGACCAACCCCACGATCTCGGGCTACTTCCTGAGCGTGTTCGGGTGGAACGTCGTCTTCGCGCTGACCTCGGTGCTGGCCTCGTTCGCGCTCGGCATGGGCGTGGCGCTGGCGCTGCACCACCCGCGCATGCGCGCCACCAAGGCGTACCGGATCGTGCTGATCCTGCCGTACGCGATGCCGTCGTTCGCGATGCTGCTGGTCTGGCGCGACATGTTCAACCAGGACTTCGGCCTGATCAACTCGCTGTTCGGGCTGCACGTCGACTGGCTCGGCCAGACCGGCACCGCCAGGCTCGGCGTGATCCTGGTCAACCTGTGGCTCGGCTTCCCGTACATGTTCCTGGTCACCACCGGCGCGCTGCAGGCGATCCCGCGCGAGCTGACCGAGGCCGCCGCCATCGACGGCGCCACCCCGGTCAAGGCGTTCCGCCGGGTGACGCTGCCGCTGCTGCTGGTCGCGCTCACGCCGCTGCTGATCTCGTCGTTCGCCTACAACTTCAACAACTTCAACGCGATCGCGCTCACCACCGACGGCGGGCCGTTCCCCACCGAGAGCCCGCAGGTGGGCCGCACCGACCTGCTCATCACCTACACCTTCAGGCTGGCGTTCGGCGCCGGCGGCGCGCAGTTCGGCTTCGCCGCGGCGATCTCGGTGTTCATCTTCGCGATCGTGGCCGTCATCTCCACCGTGGCCTTCCGCAGGACACGCAAGCAGGAGGAGGTCTACGCGTGAAAATCGCGCTCAGACATGTTTTCGTGCTGGTCGTGTGCGTGTTCGCGCTGTTCCCGATCCTGTTCGTGGTCTCCGCGGCGATCAACCCGCTGGGCACGCTGGCCTCCACCGACCTGGTGCCCACCGGGGCGAGCCTGGACAACTTCGTCCACCTGTTCTCCTCGGAGACGTACCCGTTCGCGCGGTGGTTCTTCAACTCGGTGTTCATCGCGCTGACCGCCTCGTTCGCCAGCCTGCTGCTGTCGATGTGCGCCGCGTACGCCTTCAGCCGCATGCGCTTCGCCGGCCGCCGGATCGGGCTGCTCGCGCTGCTGCTCATCCAGATGTTCCCGCAGTTCCTGGCCATCGTGACGATCTTCATGATCTTCACCGAGGTGACCGAGCTGTACCCGGCGTTCGGCTTCGACACCGTGTGGGGCCTCATGCTGCTCTACCTGGGCGGCGCGCTGGGCGTGAACACCTGGCTGATGAAGGGCTTCCTGGACACCGTGCCCAAGGAGCTGGACGAGGCCGCCACCGTCGACGGCGCCACCCACGCGCAGATCTTCTGGCGGATCATCATGCCGCTGGTCACGCCGATCCTGGCGGTCACCGCGCTGCTGGCGTTCATCGGCACGATGAGCGAGTTCATCATGGCCAACGTGTTCCTGCGCGACCCGGAGAGCAAGACGCTGGCCGTCGGCATGTTCGGCATGATCGCCGGTGACCACCGCAACGCGAACTTCGGCATGTTCGCCGCGGGCACGCTGCTGACCGCGGTTCCGACCGTGGGTGTGTTCCTCTGGTTGCAGAAGTACATCGTCTCCGGCCTCACGGCCGGGGCTGTCAAGGGATAGGTGCCGTGCGTCATCTCCACGAGCCGCATCACGACGGCTCGGCCCTGTACGTCTCCACGGCCGAGCCCGCGCTGGGCGCGCCGGTGACCGTCTGGATCCGCGCGCCCCGGGCCGCCGGGGTGACGGCGGTGCACGTACGGACCGTGTACGACGGCGAGCCCCGCTACACCGCGGCCGCCGTCGACGCGGCCCGCGCCGGCGCCACCGGCTACGGCCGCACCGACGTGTGGTGGAAGGCGGAGATCACCGCCGTCAACCCGGTCACCCGCTACCGGTTCCTGCTGCACACCGGCACCGGCCAGCGCTGGCTGACCGCGGCCGGGATCGCCGGCCACGACCTGACCGACGCGAGCGACTTCCGCCTGGTCTGCCACCAGGCCCCACCGGCGTGGATGTCCGACGCGATCGTCTACCAGATCTTCCCCGACCGGTTCGCCCGCTCGCGCCCGATGCGGGACCTGCCGGACTGGGCGCTGCCGCGCGACTGGGACCGCGACCCGGTGATCCCCAGCGGCCCCGGCACCGCCGAGCAGTTCTACGGCGGCGACCTGGACGGCATCGCCGAGCGCCTGGACCACGTCCAGGGGCTCGGCGTGAACACCGTCTACCTGACGCCGATCTTCCCGGCCCGCTCCAACCACCGCTACGACGCCGCCAGCTTCGAGCGGGTCGACCCGCTGCTCGGCGGCGACGAGGCGCTGCACCGCCTGTCGGCCGCGCTGCACGCGCGCGGCATGCGGCTGCTCGGCGACATCACCACCAACCACTGCGGCGACACCCACGAGTGGTTCACCGCCGCCGTGTCCGACGTGCACGCGCCGGAACGGGAGATGTTCTACTTCGACCCGGAGACCGGCGACTACGAGTCCTGGTGGGGCGTGAAATCGCTGCCCAAGCTCAACTGGGGCAGCGAGCTGGTGCGCTCCAGCATGCGCGCGGTGCTGAAGAAGTGGCTCGGCCCGCTCGACGGCTGGCGCGTGGACGTGGCGAACATGACCGGCCGGCTCGGCGGCGCCGACCACAACCACGAGGTCGCCGCCGACCTGCGGCGCAGGCTCGGGCCCGAGGCCGCGTTCATCGCCGAGCACAACCACGACGCCACCCAGGACCTGGACCGCGACGGCTGGCACGGCACCATGAACTACGGCGGCTTCACCCGCCCGGTCTGGGCCTGGCTGCGCGGCCCGGAGCTGGACCTGGAGCACTTCCTCGGCGTCCCTGGCGGCGTGCCGGCGCGCGACGGACAGGCCACGCTGGCCACGTTCCGCGCGTTCGCCGGGCAGATGTCCTGGCGCTCGCTGACGCACTCCTGGCAGCTGCTCGACTCGCACGACTCGCCGCGCATCCGCACCGTGACCGGCTCGCGCGAACGTCACCTGCTGGCGCTCGGCCTGCAGGCCACGCTGCCCGGCACGCCCATGGTGTTCGCCGGCAGCGAGTTCGGCCTGACCGGTGTCAACGGCGAGCACTCGCGTACCCCGATGCCCTGGAACCGGCCGCACGACCAGGACCGGGACACGCTCGCGGCCTACCGCGCCCTGTTCGGGCTGCGCGCCGCCGAGCCCGCGCTGCGCCACGGCGGGCTGCGCTGGCTGCACGCCGACGCCGACCATCTGGTGTTCGCCCGCGAGACGTACGCCGAGACGCTGCTGGTGTCCGTCCGCCGGGCGCCGGGAACGCCGGTCGAGATCGGGACGCAGGCCGAAGGGGTCTACAATGCCCCGGACGGCGACGTGATCCCCGGTGAGGGGCCGTCGTTGCGAATCTGGCGTGTCTCACGGTGATCACGCTACGGTTGGCGCCTGCCTGTTCTGATTTCAACTAGATAGTGGTGGTGTGTGCTCTGATGAGGTTGCTCGCAGTGGCCGTCATGGCGTCGTTGCTCCCCGCCGTACCGGCCTCGGCTTCCACCCTGGCGGGCACCACGTACTACGTCGACTCCAAGTCGGGCGACGACGCCGCGGCCGGCACCGGCGAGGCCACGGCGTGGAAGTCGCTCGACAAGGTCAACGCCACCGAGTTCAAGCCGGGTGACGTGATCAACATCAAGCGCGGCAGCTCCTTCGCCGCGCCGCTCACCCTGTCGGCCAAGGGCACCGCCGCCCAGCCCATCGTGCTGCGCCCCTACGGCTCGGGCGCGCTGCCCAAGATCAGCGGCAAGGACGGCGACTGCGTCGACATCAAGGGCAACTACTGGCGGGTCAGCGGGCTGCGCGCGACCGGCTGCCGCTGGGCGGGCTTCACGATCTCCGGCGACCGCAACACGCTCGACGGCGTCCAGGCCGACAAGAACATCACCGGCGTCTTCGTCACCGCGTCCGGCTCGCGCAACACGCTCAAGAACAGCAAGCTGATCGACAACAACCTGATGAGCGTCAACGACGAGGGCGGCGACAACGACTCCGGCGCCTTCGGCGTGCTGCTCAACGGCGACGACAACCTGGTCACCGGCAACACCATCACCGGCAGCTACGCCAAGAGCAAGGACTACGGCACCGACGGCGCGGCCGTGGAGATCTTCAACGGCGACCGCAACCGCGTCACCCACAACATCGCGCGCAACAACGAGACGTTCACCGAGCTCGGCGCGCAGAAGGGCAAGACCGCCACCGGCAACGTCTTCGCCTTCAACGTGGTCACCTCCTCGCGCTCGCGCGGCTCGTTCCTCATCACCCGCGGCTCCAAGCACGTCGTCGGCCCGGTCAAGGGCACGGTCGCGGTGCACAACTCGGTGTACCTGCCGGCCAAGGACACCATCGGCTGGTCCTGCCACGACGGGTGCGCGCCGTCCATCCTGAAGCTGCGCAACAACGTGATCGTGGTCGGCGGCGAGGCCGGCTGGGAGGACGGCAAGGGCGCCGACGAGGGCGGCAGCGTCTACCAGGGCCGCACCGCCAGGTTCAAGCTGGGCCCCAAGTCGGTCATGGCCGACCCGAAGTTCGTCTCGCGCACCGACCTGCGGCTGCGGCCCGGCTCCCCGGCCATCGACCGCGGCCTGCCCCTGACGCCGGTCTGGTTCGGCGGGGCCGCGCTGGCCAAGGACCTCAAGGGCAAGGCCCTGCCCGCCGCGCCCGACGCGGGGGCCTACCAGAACTGATCCACGAACTCGCCCGTGTGCCGTGTCGAATCCCGGCCCGCCCGTTCGACGCTCCGGTAGAAACGGAGTCCGAGGCGGACGAAGGAGGAACGTGGCACATGGAGTGGAAGATCGAGGTCATCCCCATCCCGGTGACGGACGTCGAGAAGGCCAAGGCGTTCTACGGCGAGAGCCTGGGGTTCGTCGTGGACCATGACACCCAGGTGAGCCCCGAGATGCGGATCGTGCAGCTGACCCCGCCCGGGTCCAGCTGCTCCATCGTGCTCGGCGCGTCCGGCACGACGCCCCCTGGCTCGCTGCAGGGGGTGCAGATCGTGGTGGACGACATCGACGCGGCCCGCGCGCAGCTGACCGGGCGCGGGGTCGAGGTGAGCCCGGTACGGCACTACGCCAAGGACGGGACCCTGGCGGAGGGCAAGGGCGGGCGGTGGAACTCGTTCGTGTTCTTCAACGATCTCGACGGCAACGGCTGGGTCCTGCAGGAACGCCCGTCCGGCGAGGACTGAGCCTGGTCTGAGCCGGGTCTGAGCCTGGTCTGAGCAGGGACTGAGCGAGGCTTGATCAGGGCAGGCGCGGCCGGGCGCCGTCAGCGGGGTCCGGCCGCGGTCCAGCCGGCGGCGTGGCGGTTCCAGGCCGCCAGGCCGCCCGGCATGGGCCAGGCGCGGGTGCGCTCGGGCCCCGCGGGCGGCTCCGCGGGCCGGTCGGACAACCCCTGGTAGCGCCGGGCGAGGGCCTGACGCGCGCCCACCGCCTGGTTGATCACCTCCCGCTCCAGCGACGCCACACTGGACCCGGCGGCGGACTCGGAGGCGGCGGCGGCTCTGTGCAAGGCCAGCAGCGGCGGCTCGACGGCTTCGGCCAGTGCCGCCGCCAGCCGGTCGTGCCCGTCGAGCACCACGTAGGCGTCCAGGCCGCTGATCCACCACAGCAGCACCGGCGGCAGCGTCCCGGCTCGCGCCGCCGCCCGGTAGGACGTGACCTCGGCGTCGCCGGGCCCGGGCAGCGGCCGTAGCGGCACCACCTGGCCGGAACCGCTCGGGATCCAGCCGAGATACCCCTCGGGATGCCCGTCGGCGAGCAACCGCGCCCACTGCGGCCCCGGCGCCCGCCCGGGGGAGCGGGCCAGGCAGGGGGCGTCCGGGCCGATCGTCCAGCGCCCCTGGTGCAGCGGGCCGTGCGGGACCAGCTCGCGCGCGAACCACCCGGCCCACCC
>NZ_JABCPZ010000067.1 GCF_013283785.1 Nonomuraea antri | reverse complement strand
GGTCTGGGCCGGGGCGGGAAGTTCGCGCTTGGGCGCGATCCAGCGGGACGGCGGGTCGGTGCTGATCACGGCCCGCTGGAAGTCGATCTTGGCGGCGCCCGTCGGCTGGACGCTGAAGAGCTGCCCCATCGACTGTGAGCTCTTGGCCATGGTGGCGCCGGCCAGGCCGAGGAAGCTGATCAGGATCTTGTTCTTCTGCGCGATGATGAAGTTGGTCAGCGTGACCAGGCGTTCGAGCATCAGCTCGCCCCCGGCCCGCAGGTGCGGGGTCAGCAGCATCGCCCTGGCGGCCACGACGTAGCCCAGCACGGTGGCCGCCAGCGCGGCGATCTCCGTCCAGTAGAGGGCGTAGGCGTCGCGCATCTCGTCGACCTGGCCCTCCATCGTGTAGCACAGGCCGCTGAGCTTCTGCAGGTCGCCGCCGAACATGGCGGCGGCCTCGGCGAAGGCCAGCCGGTCGTCGGCGATCCAGCCGCCGGCCCTGGTCAGGTAGACGGTGTTGCCCACCAGGGTCGGGTATTCCACTTCCAGGGCCTTGGCCAGCGCGTTCCAGTTCGACTTGGCCTCGCCCATGCCCTGCAGGTTCGCCACGGCGGTGGCGGCGATGGCCGCACCCACCAGGAACCTGGGCTTCGACTTCGCGGCCGCCTTCAGCGCGTCCAGGGCCGCCTTGTGCTGGAGAGCCGGGTAGTACGCCATGGTCAACCCCTTCCGGTCACTGGTAGACCACGGTGCTCTTGGACTCGGCCTCTCGCCAGTTGGCCTTGATCGTGTCCAGCGCGACGATCCACTTGCGGACGGTCTCGATGGCGTCGTCGACGTAGTCCTTGGTGTCGTCGCGGACGCTGTCGTACTTGCCCATCAGCAGCAGGCCCAGGATCCCGAAGCCGGGGAGGGCCACGTGGGTGCTGTTCACGGAGTCCTTGAGCCGCACGAGCCCGGGCAGGACGCGTTCGCGCAGCTCGGTCTGGATGTCGGCGATCGTCTTCGATGTGACGTGAATGTCCTGCGACAAGGTCTTTCCCCCGACATCTTGGCGAATCAGCGCCGAACATCGCCTTAACAGGGAGAGAGCGTATCTTGTAATTTGTCTCGCGTCAGGAGTGATCTTCGTTACAAAAGGGGCCAGATGGACTTGGGTGGTATCGGTCCGGAGGAGTTGGAGCGTTACACGCGCGCGGCGGAGGAGAGCCTGCGGCGGATGGCCGAACTGCAGGAACGTCTCGACGCGGTTCGCGGGACGGGCACCGCGGCCGGCGGGCAGATCACCGTGGGCGCGGACAACGCCGGGCGGATCGTCTCGATCGACCTCAACCCCAGGATCATGCGCATGGCCAGCGAGGACCTGGCCGACGAACTGTTGCGCGCGGTCAACGCGGCCCAGGACGACTGCGCCAGGCAGGCCCGCGACCTGCTCGCCGAGATCGGCGCCGATCCTTCCGGGCAGCAGCTCACGTTCGAGGCGATGGAGCAGGAGCTGCTCAAGTCGCACGCCTCGTTCCTGAAGGAGATGGAGGGCCTGGGCGGCATGTGACCGGCTGAGCGCGCGCCGGGCCGGCCGAAGGAGAAGGGGCCGTCAGTCGAACCAGACGACCAGCCGGACGCCGTCGGGCCCGAACCGGCCGGCCAGCGCGCGCATCACCGCGAAGACGTGCTCCCAGCCGGTGCCCGGGCCCAGCGACTGGTACTCGGGCCTGCCCAGGTCCAGGTCGCGGAGTTCCGTCCAGGAGATCCAGGTGCAGCCGTGGACGGCCGGGTCGAGGCGCGCGGTGCTCTCGTAGTCGGCGCGGACGGGCTGCGACGCGTCGGCGGGAAGCCCGCGGCCGGCCGCGACCGATGGCCGGCCGAGCCGGTCGCGCACTCCGAAGAGGCAGGTGAACGCGTCGTAGTCGCGGCCGTCGTAGAGCGGGTAGAGCGGGATGCACGCCCCGGACCAGGCGTCCCACTCGAACCAGTCCTCGTCGGCGGACGGGTGCCTGGCCTCGAGGTAGCCGTAGATGTCGGTGCCCATGCCGCGGGGGTCAGCCCCGGCGACGCCGGCGCACCAGCACGATCGCCGTGACCTCGACGGCGAGCAGCACCAGCGCGATCGCCCACGCCAGGGCGTTGGTCCGCTCCTCGGAGAGCCCGCCGACGCATTCGGTGAGGTTGCCGCCCGCGTAAGGGGACGAGCAGCTGCCGGCCAGGACCAGCACGGCGCCGAACCAGTTGACGATCAGCAGGCCGGCCGCGCCCATGACCCACAGCACTAGGGAGACGAGCACGGCGTCGAAGGTCGGCTTGCCACTCGATTCACCGCTCATTCCGGACACGAAAGCACAGCGGGACGATCACCACAACCGGCTATCCTGAGGCCGTGGACGCAGCCGAGGCCGGCGGGCACGCGTGGCGCGCGAGCAGGTCGCGGGGCGACTCGATCGAGCTCGACCGGCAAGCCCTGGCCCGCCTGATCGAGTACGACGCCGACCCCTTCGAGGTCGAGCTGTACGAATGGTCGTCCGACCCGCTGCAGCGTCTCCTCGACCGGGCCCGGCGGTCCTACGCCGGCCAGTACCGGCGGCACCTGCGCCGGCGGCGGGACAGGGACCGGGACCGAGCCTGAGCGCAAGGTGTCCGTGCAGGTCAGCGGCCTTCGGCGCGCCTCACCCGGCTGTCACCGGCGGCCCGTGCATGATCGTATCTGCACCTCGCGGGGGCGGGGTGGGGAGGAGTTGAATGATCATGCGCATCGCACTGGCCGCCGCAACGGCGATCACCTTCGGCGCCCTGGGCGGAGTCCTGCTGTCCGGCCCGGTGCACGCCGTCGCGGCGCTCCCGTCCGTCGAGTGCCACGACGCGGTGAAGGTCGTCGACATGGGCCAGCACCAGGACACCTCGGTGCACTGCCTGGACGGCCAGACCGACGCGGAGGTGGCGCAGGAGCTGCTGAACGAGGTCCGGCCCGAGTCCCGCTTCAGCGTGCGGAGCTCGGTGTACTGACGGCTTCGGCCACCGGATCAGAAGGCTGCCCCGCCGGCGCCGGAGGACGTTCGCCGGCGGGCTCAAGCCCGTCGGCGGCCCCGTGCCCGTCGCCGGTCTCGTCCCGGTCGGCGGGCTCGCGGCCGCCGGTGTAGCGGGGCGGCAGGATCATCACCGGGTTGTCGTCGAGTATCACCTCCGGCGGCCCGAACCGCGCCGCCACCTCGCGGATCTCCGGCGCGTCGAGCAGCAGCAGGCGGCCGTCGGAGACGAACGGCTCGCCGTCCACCGTGACGGTGGGCCGGTCGATCTGGCAGTCGCAGTGCGCGAAGCCGGGCCCGGAGGTGACGGGCGCGCCGTCGGTGAGGCCGTCGAGGCCGCAGTAGAAGGCGCCCGCGTGCTTCTCCCGCTCGAACTGGGTGCCGCCGGCGACGCGCACCTTCGGGTTGAGCCCCATCAGCGCGTGACGCATGTAGTACCCGCCGGGCGCGTAGCGGCGCAGGTGTTCCGCGGCCGCGCCACCCTCGATCCCGCGTACCAGGTTGCCCTCCAGCGTGATGCGCACCGGCTCCTCCGGGACGCCGGTGACCGTGCAGTCCTCGACGACGAGCACGCCCTCGGTGTTCTTGGGCCAGAAGTTGACGCCGCCGTAGGGGAAGGGCCGCCACTCGCCGGGCCGCGGCGGACCCTGGTCGGGGTCGAAGACCATCCCGGAGAAGGTCAGGTCGGTGCCCCCGGCGGAGGTCACCCGGATCGTCTCGGCGGTCGACATGCGCTGCAGCGTCCGGCGCAGCAGTTCGTAGAAGACGTCGTTCGGGAAGCGGGCGCCGGTGATCAGCGCGCCGCCCGTGGCCGTCATGTGCAGCGAGACGAAACGCACGCCCTGCGCCCTGATCTGGCTGAAGAACAGCGGCGCCGTGTGCACCTCCCCCCACCAGGTGCTGCTGATCACGACGTCGGCCTCGCGGAAGGCGGCCGTCGCGATCCGGTGGCAGGCGTCGCGGTCCCAGCCGCCCGGGCTGAACGGCGACACCGACAGCAGGTGCACGTCGGCGTCGCGATAGGCCGCCGCCGCGGCGATGGCCTGCACGACGACCGGGTCGACGGTGTGCTCGACCAGCAGCAGCAGGCGTTCGCCCGGCGCCACCCCGGCGTAGCGGATCAGGTTGCGGGCGCCCGGCATCAGCTCCACGATCGAGTACGGCGCCGCGGACGGGGCCGAGACGTAGCTGAACGGCGACGAGGCGTACGGATTGAAGGTCATCGGCCGGTGCCCTCCGCGGGTGGGGTCATCGTGACGGGCAGGGACCTGATGCTGTTGGACAGCACGGTGGCCAGCGGCCGCAGCCGGTCCACCGGCTCGGCCGGCGTCAGGCCGGGATACCGCTCGAACAGCGCCTCCAGCGCCACCTCGGCCTCCAGCCTGGCCAGCGACGCGCCGAGGCAGAAGTGCGTGCCGTGGCCGAAGGACAGGTGGGTGGCGGGCGGCTCGGACGGCTCGAAACGCGCCGCCCGGTCGCCGTACCGGTCCGGGTCGCGTCCCACCGCCGCGTAGCAGGCCAGCACGGCCTCGCCCTGCCGCACCAGGACGCCGTCGATGTCGACGTCCTCGACCGCGTATCGCATCGGGAAGTAGGCGACGGGCGAGTCCCAGCGCAGGGTCTCCTCGACCACCGCGCTCCACGGCACCTCGCCGGAGCGGGCGCGGTCGAGCTGGCCCGGATGGGTGAGCAGGGCCCGGATCGCGTTGGTGATGAGGTTGATCGTGGTCTCGTGCCCGGCGACGAACAGCGTCATGACCATGCCGTGCAGCTCGGCCTCGGACAGGCGGTCGCCGTCCTCGTCGCTCACCGCGATGAGCGCGCTGGTCAGGTCGTCGCCGGGTTCGCGCCGCCGCAGCGCGATCACCTCGCCGAACAGCTCGTGCAGGTCGTGCATCCTGGCGTCGGCGTAGCTCTGGTCGTCGGTGATGCGGACCAGCGACTCGGCGAGCTTGCCGAGTTCCGCGCGCCAGGCCCGCGGCATGCCGACGAGCTCGCAGACCACGTTCCTCGGCAGCGGGTAGGCGTACTGCCTGCGCAGGTCGACCGGCCCGGGGGCGTGGTCGGCGAGCTGATCGAGCAGTTCGTGGGCCAGCCGGTGGACGCGCGGCCGCAGGTCCGCGATGTGGCGCGGGGTGAAGGCCCGGCTCACCAGGCCGCGCAGCCGCTGGTGGTCGGGGCCTTCGGCGGTGACCATGGAGCGCGCGGTGACGATGTTGTTGAGCGGCCAGTCCGCGGGCACGTCGCCGCGCGCCCAGGCCGACCAGTGGCGCAGCTCCTTGGACAGCGCCGGGTGGCCGAGCACGGTCTGCAGGGTCTCGTAGCGGGTCACCGCCCACGCCCGTACCGGCCCCGGCAGCTCGACCGGCGTCAGCGCGCCGGTCTCGCGCAGGCGGCGGCACTGGCCGTGCACGTCGCGCATCTGGTCGTCGATGACGACGGGATCGTGCGTTGATGTCACTGGTGACGAGCCGTCCATCAGGAACGTGCCCTCCTCCCCGGGAGCCGGTGGTGGCGCTCGACTCCCGGTCGCGCCCTTCGGTTACGATACGTATCGATACATTACTTTGAGTAATTATCCGAATCGAAAAGGAGGGCGGCGTGTCTGCTCTGAGCCTGCCCGTCCGCGCCGGTGACCGGCCGCGCACGCAACTGACCATGCCGCACGTCCAGCTCAGCCAGAACAGCACGGACGTGCTGCGCGAACGACTGACGAGCTGGATGAGCGACGAACTGCCGGTCACCGAGCGCGGGCCGAGCGAGATCTCGGTGCCGAGCTCGATCGCGTTCTTCCTGGCGCCGCACATCCGGCCGCCCGAGGGCGCGCTGCTCCTGCCGCCCCGCCGCACCGCCGAGTTCGCCCACATCCACGCGGACGGCAGCCTCCACCTCTGCCTGTCCCTGGAGGACCAGCAGGAACTCCTCGACAAGGGCTGGGGCGAGCGGCATCCCAAGTACTCGCCGGAGAACAACGTCCTGATGCTCTACGGGCCGCGTACCGACGAGGAGTTCGACGTCGTCAAGAGCGTCATCGCGGCCTGCTACCGGTACGCCACCGGCCGTACCCTGTGAGCCGATTCCACGACCTCGACGGCGCCCAGGGCGCGCACGGGCTGGCCTACGTCCCCGTGAATCGCCGTTGCCACCAGGCCCAGGTGGACTCGGGTGACCAGGGGCCGCAGGGCACGGTCCGCAGCAGGTAGGACCGGTCGACGGGGAGGACCAGGCCGTACAGGTGCGGCCTGGCCCACGGGGGTAACCAGGTGGGCGCCTGCTGCAGCCGCCACCGCGGCGCGTGGCCGGTGCATTCGTCGCACATGCACAGATGGCGGGCCCGGTCGGCGGTGCCGGTGAGCGCCGCGTTCTGCCAGGCGATCAGGGCCGAGGACACCGCGCCCGGCCGCATCCGGGTGTGCTCGAGCGCGATCACCGCGGCCATCGGGCGACGGCCGAGCCCGGGAACGTGATGGACCGAACCTCGGTGGGCCGCGCACGCCGGCTCGCGGGTGCGGACCTCGGAAGGGCGCCTACGCGGCATGGCCCTTTCTGATCAGCGTCATGCCCGTGATGATCGCACGGAAAGGCGGGCGTGGGCGACGTCGTCCCCGGATCGGGGTGAATTGGGCAATTGTCGGGGAATCTCCAGGTAAGAGCTGCTGTGTGGATGCGGCTCGGACTTCGGGGGGAGTCATGACATATCAGAGCAGGCCCGTGACGGGCTGGGTGGGCTGGGTGTGGTTCGCCGGCATGTTGATGATCATGGCCGGCGTCTTCAACCTCATCACCGGCCTGTACGCGGTCATCAACGACGACGTCTACGTGCGCATGCCGACGCGGCTGCTGTTCTTCGACATCTCCACCTGGGGCTGGCTGCACATGCTCTTCGGCGTGCTGCTCCTGGTGGCCGGGTTCGCGGTGAGCGTCGGGAAGATGTGGGCGCGGGTGGTCGCCGTGGTGCTCGTCATGCTGAACGCCATGACCCAGCTCACCTGGATCGCGGTGAATCCGTGGTGGTCGATGGCGGTCATCGCGGTGGACGTCCTGGTCCTGTACGCGCTGATCGTGCACGGCCGCGAGGCCGCCGACCTGGGCGCCTGAGCCCCGCGGGGGCGGGCTGTCGCCGTGACGGGGTTCGCCGCGGGCCTGCGCGGCCCGCTCAAGTGGCCCAGGGAGATCACGGCCGGGGTGACGCTGGCGGCCCTGGCCATTCCGCTCAACATCGGCTACGCGCAGATCGCCGGCCTGCCGCCGGTCGTCGGGCTGTACTCGGCGATCGTGCCGATGCTGGTGTTCGCGCTGTTCTGCTCGTCGCGCCAGCTCGTGGCCAGCCCGGACGCGCCCATCGCCGCGCTCATCGCCTCACTGCTGACCGCGATCGCGGCCAAGCCGGGCAGCCCGCAGTACGCCGAGCTGGCCTATGCCCAGGCGCTCGTCTGCGCGGTGGTGTTCCTGCTGTTCTTCGCCTTCAAGCTGGGTTTCCTGGCCGATTTCCTGTCGGAGCCCGTCCTGGTCGGCTTCATCGCGGGCCTGGCCGTGGAGATCCTCACCAGCCAGGTGAAGAAGATCCTCGGCATCCACACCACCGCCGAGCGGTTCTTCCCCGAGCTGTGGGAGATCATCACCAAGATCCCGCAGGCGCATCCGTGGAGCGTGGTCGTCGGGGTGGCCACCATGCTGGTGATCGTCGTGCTGCGCAGGCTGGCGCCCGCGCTGCCCGGGCCGCTGGTCGCGCTGGTGGCCGCCACCGTGGCGGTGGCCTGGGCCGGGCTCGACCGGCACGGCGTGTCGGTGCTCGGCCACGTGCCGTCGGGGCTGCCGGTGCCGCACTGGCCGTCGATCACGCTCGGCCAGTGGGCGGCGCTCGTCCCCGGCGCCATCGCCATCTGCGCCGTCACCCTGGCCGACGGGCTGCTCGTCGCCCGCCGTTACGCCGAGCAGCGCGGCTACCGGCTCGACGCGGACACCGAACTGCGCGCCTTCGGCCTGGCCAACCTCGCCGCCGGGTTCACGCAGTCGATGACCGTCGGCTCCAGCGCCTCGCGCACCGCCGCCATGGACGCCACCGGCTCACGCTCGCAGGTGCCCAGCGCGGTCTGCGCGCTGGTGGTGGCCGTCCTGGTCGCCTTCTTCTCCGGCGTGCTGGCCTACCTGCCCAACGCGGCGCTGGCCGGCATCGTCGCGGTGGCCGTCGTGCGGCTCATCGACGCGCGCAAGCTGGGCGAGCTGTGGCGGCTGCGCCGCTCGGAGTTCTGGATCGCGGTGGTGTGCCTGCTCGGCGTGCCCGTGCTGGGCTCGCTCACCGCGGTCGTCATCGCGTTCCTGCTGTCGGCCGTGGACGTCGTACGCCGGGCCGCCCGTCCCAGCACCGCCGTACTGCGCCCTGGCGAGCACGGCCGGTACGTGCGCGGCGACACCGCCGGCCCGCTGACCGTCTACCGGTTCGAGAGCCAGCTCTTCTTCGCCAACGCGGGCACGTTCAAGACCGAGCTGGCCCGGCTGGCCGACCAGGGCGCGCGATGGATCGTCCTGGACGCCGGGGCCATCAGCGACGTCGACACCACCGGAGCGGAGGCGCTCCGCGAGAGCGCCGACAAGCTGCGCGAACGCGGCGTCACCTTCGCCGTGTCGCGCGCGACGGGCGGCCTGCGCCGGCTGCTCGCGCACTACGGGCTGACCGACCTGACCCACTACGACTCCAACGAGGCCGCGGCCGCCGCCTACCGGGCGAGCCGGACGGCGGCGGACGACGGCTGAGCCCGCTACGGCGTCACGATCGGGAACGCGGGCTCCGGGCTGTCCAGCACGGCGGTCAGCCGGCCCAGGACGTTCATGTCGCCCTGGTGCTGGATGCCGTCGGCCGGCTCGCCGGTGAGCAGCCCGATGAGCTGCCGCTTGGTGAGCGTCAGCGTCAGGTCCGCCCCGTCCTGCCCGCGCGGATCGGCCTGCTGGACGAACACCCCGTTGGACAGCGCGGTGCGATGACGCTGGTCCAGGTCGGTCAGGTGCCAGTCGATGGCGAAGTTCTCGTTCCACGCCTTGGGCCCGTCCACGCGGATGGCGATGGAGTCGAAGAGCTGGTCCACGGTCAGCGCCTCGATCATCTCCGGCGAGGTGGTGTCGAGGTCGGCCGGGACGGTGTCGCCCATCAGCTCCCTGGCCCCGACCAGGTAGAAGTTGCGCCAGGTGCCGTTCTCCGAGCCGTGGCCGAGCCGGGTGTAGACGTCGGCCAGCATCGTGCGGGCCTCGCGGTCGTTCTCGTCGGCGAAGACGGCGTGGTTGAGCAGCGAGGCGGCGAAACGCAGGTCGCCCTCGTCGATGTAGCGGCGGGCGTAGGCCAGGACGCCTTCCCTGCCGCCCATGCACTCGACGTAGCGGCGGGCCTGCTCGACCGGCGGGTGCTCCCACAGGTGGGCCGGGTTGCCGTCGAACCAGCCCAGGTAGCGCTGGTAGATGGCCTTCACGTTGTGGTTGACCGAGCCGTAGTAGCCGTGGGTGTGCCAGGCCTGCTCCAGCGCGGGCGGCATCCTGATGGCCTCGGCGATCTCGATGCCCGTCATGCCCTTGTTCATCATCCGCAGCGTCTGGTCGTGCAGGTAGGCGTACAGGTCGCGCTGCTGCGACAGGAACGTGACGATCTTCTCCGCGCCCCAGGTGGGCCAGTGGTGCGAGGCGAAGGCCACCTCGCTCTCGTGCCCGAACAGGGCGATGGCCTCGGTGATGTACCGCGACCAGGTCCTGGCGTCGCGGACCAGCGCGCCGCGCAGCGTGAGCAGGTTGTGCAGGTTGTGGGTGGCGTTCTCGGCCATGCACAGGGCCCGGCGGCCGGGGACGAGGAAGTTCATCTCGGCGGGCGCCTCGGTGCCGGGGGTGAGCTGGAAGACGATGCGCACCCCGTCGATCGTCTCCTCCTGCCCGGTGTGAGTGACGTCGAGGGTGGGCGGGATGAGGGAGATCGTCCCGACGGACGTGGTCATGCCCAGTCCGGTGCCGATCTGGCCTTCGGGGGAGCGGGGCAGGCCCGGGCCGTACATGTAGGTGGAACGCCTGGTCATCGCGGTGCCCGCGTAGACGTTCTCCGACACCGCGTGTTTCATGAACCCGGCCGGGGCCAGGATCGGCACGTCCCCGTCGGTGACGCCGCGCACGCCGCCGAAGTGGTCGGCGTGCGAGTGGGTGTAGATCACGCCGGTGACCGGACGTTCCCCGCGCTGCTCGCGGTAGAGCGTCAGCCCGGCGGCCGCGCATTCCGTGGACAGCAGCGGGTCGACCACGATGACGCCGCGCTCGCCCTCGATCAGCGTCATGTTCGACAGGTCCAGGCCGCGTATCTGGTAGATGCCGTCCGTGACCTCGTACAGTCCCTGTTTGGCGCAGAGCTGTCCCTGCCGCCACAGGCTGGGATGGGCGGTGTCGGGGCACTGCTGTTCCAGGAAGGCGTAGGAGTCGTTGTCCCAGACGACCCGGCCGTCGTCGGCTCTGATCACGGCGGGGCTGAGCGCGGCGATGAAGCCGCGGTCCGCGGCGTCGAAGTCCGCCTTGTCATGAAAGGGAAGGTCAGCCATGAAAGCGGCATTCCCGTGCCTGGCCGGGACCCGCCGCGCCTGCCGGTACCTTCACCGGCGCGTGACCATCTCTTGAGTAAGGGGCGGAAAGGGGAGTATTCACTCCTTTCCACTCTCAACGTATAGCGCACCGGGGGGCTTGCGGCAAGGCCCCCGTCATGCCGCACAATCGTCGGCCGGAGCCATTACCTGCGCGAACGCGGGAACGTGGACGTCTGGCGCCTTGGCCACCCCAGATCGGAGCCGACCCTGTGAACCCCTTGACCACCAGCGTGTTCGACCTTCCCGGCAACCTCGCCGCCAAGGCGGACCCCACCCTGATCGCCGCCGACGAGCGGCACTTCGCGGCCATCGCCGAAAGTCTTGAGCAGTCGATCGCCGAGTTGTCCGCCCGGCTCGACTCCGTGCGCAAGGCGCCGGGCGGCGTGGGCCGGCAGGTGCTCGACCGGGACCTGGAGATCCACCGGCTGACCTCCCGCCTGCGCACCCTGCGGCGGTTCGGCCTGGACCTGTGCCTGGGCCACATGGTCGGCGTGGACGACCCCGAGCCCGTCTACATCGGACGGCTCGGCCTGACCGACAAGGAGGGCCGCCGGCTGCTGCTCGACTGGCGTTCGCCCGCCGCGGAACCGTTCTTCGGCGCGACCCACGCCAACCCGATGGGCCTGGCCAGCCGCCGCAGGTACCGCTGGACCCGCGGCCACGTCAGCGACTACTGGGACGAGGTGTTCAGCCAGGACGCCCTCGTCGGCCGCGCCGCGCTCGACGACCAGTCCGCCTTCATCGCCAGCCTGGGCGCCAACCGGTCGCCGCGCATGCGTGACGTGCTCGGCACCATCCAGGCCGACCAGGACGCCATCATCCGCGCCGGATCACGCGGGGCGCTCGTCGTCGACGGCGGCCCCGGCACCGGCAAGACGGTCGTCGCCCTGCACCGCTCGGCCTACCTGCTCTACTCCGACCCGCGACTCGGTCACCGCCAGGGCGGCGTGCTGTTCGTCGGGCCGCACCAGCCGTACCTCGCCTACGTCGCCGACGTCCTGCCCAGCCTCGGCGAGGAGGGCGTGCAGACCTGCACGCTGCGCGATCTCGTGGCGGAAGGCGCGACGGCGGCGGACGAGAGCGACCCCGAGGTGGCCAGGCTGAAGGCGTCCGCCGGCCTGGTCAAGGCGATCGAGCCGGCCGTCAGGTTCTACGAGAACCCGCCGGCCAAGGGCATGACGATCACCACCCCCTGGTCCGACGTCCGGCTGAGCGCCGAGGACTGGGCCGAGGCGTTCGAGGCGCCGGAGCCCGGCACGCCGCACAACGACGCCCGCGACCAGATCTGGGAGGAACTGATCACGATCCTGATCGACAAGCACGACGACGAGGACGTCTCGCCCGACCTGCTGCGCAAGTCGCTGCTGCGCAACAGGGAGCTGCTGACGGTCTTCAACCGCGCCTGGCCGCTGATCGACGCCGCCGACCTGGTCGGCGACCTCTGGACGGTGCCCGCCTACCTGCGGATGTGCGCGCCCTGGCTCAGCCAGGACGAAGTGCGGCTGCTGCGGCGCGACGACCCCCAGGCCTGGACGGTGTCCGACCTGCCGCTGCTGGACGCGGCCAGGCAGCGGCTCGGCGACCCGGAGGCGTCACGGCGCAAGCGCAGGCAGGCGGCCGCCGTCGCCGCCGAGCGCGAACGCATGTCGCGGGTCGTGGACGACATCCTGGCCGCAGACGACGACGGAGAAGGCGCGGTGACGATGCTGCGCGGCCAGGACCTCAGGGACGCCCTGGTCGACGAGTCCGTGTTGCCCGGCGCCGAACCCGACCTGCTCGCCGGCCCGTTCGCGCACGTCGTCGTGGACGAGGCCCAGGAGCTCACCGACGCCGAGTGGCAGATGCTGCTGCTGCGCTGCCCGTCCAGGAGCTTCACGATCGTCGGCGACCGGGCGCAGGCCAGGCACGGGTTCACCGAGTCGTGGCGGGAACGGCTGGAACGGGTCGGGCTCGACCGGATCACCCTGGCCGCGCTCAGCGTCAACTACCGGACCCCCGAGGAGATCATGACCGAGGCCGAGCCGGTCATCCGGGCCGCGCTCCCGGACGCGAACGTGCCGACCTCCATCCGCCGCAGCGGCGTCCCCGTCGAACACGGCCCGGTCTCCGACCTGGACTCGATCATCGACACCTGGCTGGCCGAGCACGCCGAGGGCATCGCCTGCGTCATCGGCGATCCCACGTTCCAGGAGCGGCCCCGCGTCAGGTCGCTGACCCCGGAGCTGTCGAAGGGACTCGAGTTCGACCTGGTCGTCCTGATCGACCCGGACGAGTTCGGCGCCGGCATCGAGGGCGCGGTCGACAGGTACGTCGCGATGACCCGCGCCACGCAGCGGCTCGTCATCCTCACCACCTGAGCCGACTCCTAGTGGGTTGCAAGTCCTGATCTCTACGCTCCTGGCCGAACTGATCATCCGATCGGCGTCCCGGCAGGGGTGCGAGAGAGAAGACGAGATGGACGAGCGACCCCCGGCCGGGCGGATCTTCCGCGCGGAAGCCCTGCGCCGCCGCGCCGCCCAGCCCGAGCCGCCGCGGTCGTCGGTGCCGGGTGCGCGCGGGTTCGCGATCCTGTGGGCGGTGGTCGCCGTCCTGGCGGCGGTGCTGGCCCTGCTCGCCTGGCCGCTGCTGGGCGGTGGGCGGTGAGACGGGTTCCCGTCGTCCTGCAGAACTCGGCGACCGAGTGCGGCGCCGCCTGCCTGGCCATGATCCTGTCCTTCCACGGCCGCAGGACCACCGTCCAGGAGGTCGCCGACCGGCTGCAGGTGGGCCGGGACGGGCTGAACGCGCTGGCGATCGTCCAGGCCGCCAGGGAGTACGGGCTGGAGGCGCGGGCGTTCTCGCTGGAGCCCGCCGACCTGGCCAGGGTGCCGATGCCGGCCGTGGTGCACTGGGAGTTCCAGCACTTCGTGGTGGTCGAGCGATGGACGCCCGGCCACGTGGACGTCGTCGACCCGGGCGGCGGCCGCAGGCGGCTGGGCATCGAGGAGTTCGACGCCGGGTTCACCGGGGTGCTGCTGGCGTTCGAGCCCGCGCCGGGCTTCCGCCGGGCCCGCTCCGGCGCGGCCCGTGCCTGGCGCCGCGAGTTCCTGCGCACGTTGCTGCTGCGGCGCAAGGGCCTGCTCGCCCAGGTGCTCGCGGCATCGCTGCTGCTGCAGGTGCTCGGGCTCGGGCTGGCCGCGGCGTTCCAGGTCGTGGTGGACCGGGTGCTGCCACGCGCGGACGAGCGGCTGCTCCTGCTGGCCGGGGCCGCCGTGCTGGCCGCCGCGGTGACGCAGTTCGCGGTGGCGTACCTGCGTTCGGTGCTGCTCGTCGCGCTGCGCGCCCGCACGGACGGCGAGGTGACCAGGAACCTGGTCTCCCACCTGGTGGCGCTGCCGTACCGGTATTTCGCCACGCGGGGCAAGGGAGACCTGCTGACCAGGTCGAACAGCGTCGCCGCGGTCCGCCAGACGCTGACCGGGCAGGTCCTGTCCACGTTGCTGGACGGGCCGCTCGCGCTGGTCTACCTCGTACTCGTCTTTCTCGGCGACCCGGTCATGGGCGGCTTCCTGGCGCTGCTCGCGGCGCTCCAGGCCGGGCTGCTGCTCGCCACCGCGGCACGGGTCGGCGACCACACGCGGCGCGAGCTGTCGGCCCTGTCCAGCTCGCAGAGCCGGCTGATGGAGGCGATCGGCGGCATCGAGACGCTCAAGGCGTCCGGCGCCGAGCCGCGCGCGATGCGGCGCTGGTCGGAGCAGTTCGCCGTCCAGCTGGAGGCCGACGTGCGCGGCGGGCTGGCCCGTGGGCTGGTCGACTCCGCGCTGGTCGCGATCCGCTACCTGGCGCCGCTCGGGCTGCTGTGGGTGGGCGCGTGGCGGGTGCTCGACGGGTCGCTGAGCCTGGGCACGCTGCTCGCGCTCAACTCCGTCGCGGCCGCCGCGCTCGCCCCGCTCGGCTCGCTGATGGCCGCGCTGCAGAACCTGCAGCAGGCGGGGGCGCACTTCGACCGGCTGTCGGACATCCTGGCCGCCGCGCCGGAGCCGTCGGACGGCATCGAGGTGCTGCGCATGCGCGGCGCGATCGAGCTGCGCCGGGTGAGCTTCCGGCACGACCCGCGCGGCCCGTGGGTGCTCCGTGACATCTCGCTCTCGGTCCGGCCGGGACAGAAGATCGCGCTGGTGGGCGCGTCGGGCTCGGGGAAGAGCACGCTGGCCAGGCTGCTGCTGGCGCTGCACCTGCCGACCGAGGGCGAGATCCGCTACGACGGCGTCCCCGCCGCCGAGCTCAACCCGCGCTCGCTGCGCCGCCAGTTCGGGGTGGTCACGCAGGAGCCGTCCCTGTTCACCGGGACGATCAGGGAGAACATCGCGCTCAATCACCCGGGGGCGTCGATGGAGCGCATCGCCGAGGCGGCCACGCGGGCCTGCCTGCACGAGGAGATCATGGCGATGCCGATGGGCTACGAGACGATCCTGGTCGAGGGCGGCGGGCTGTCCGGCGGCCAGCGCCAGCGGCTGGCCCTGGCCCGCGCGCTGCTGCCCCGCCCCAAGGTCCTTTTGCTGGACGAGGCCACCAGCCAGCTCGACGCCGCCACCGAGGCCGAGATCGAGGAGAACCTGTCGTGGCTGACGCAGACCCGCGTCGTCATCGCGCACCGGCTCAGCACGATCAGGGACGCCGACCTCATCCTGGTGCTGGACCGGGGCCGCGTGGTCGAAGGCGGCGGCCACGCGCAGCTCCTGGCCCACGGCGGCCGCTACGCCCGCCTGGTCGCGGCCCAGTTGGCCGGTGTGACCGACTAGAGCGGGCGCCAGGCGAACGCGTCGCCCCGCCTGCTGACCAGGCCCAGCCCGGGAAACGGCAGGTGGTAGGCGTGCACGGGCACGTTCTCCTCGGCCGCCCAGGCCAGCAGCCGGCGGCGGCCGGCCACCGACCGCCG
This sequence comes from Nonomuraea antri, assembly GCF_013283785.1. Classification (GTDB taxonomy): domain Bacteria; phylum Actinomycetota; class Actinomycetes; order Streptosporangiales; family Streptosporangiaceae; genus Nonomuraea; species Nonomuraea antri. Next base: position 29,241 of record NZ_JABCPZ010000067.1, on the reverse strand, counting down.
CGCGTCGTGGTCCCAGGGCGTGCGCCAGTCGGGATGCGCGAGCTGGAGCGGGTCGTAGAAGGTGTCGCCGAGGCAGAGCAGGCGCTCGCCGCGCGAGCCGAGCAGGATCGCGGTGTGTCCCGGCGTGTGACCGGCGGCGTCCACCGTGCGGACGCCGGGCAGCAGCTCCACGTCGTACTCGACCGGGCGCAGCCGCTCGCCGAGCAACCCGATCGCGCGCCGGGCCGGTTCGCGTTGCTCGCGGGGCAGCCGGTCATCCCGGGACCAGAAGGCGATCTCGGCCGCGTGCGCGAACGCGCGGGCCTCGGGGAAGACCGGCTCGCCGGGCCAGATCGCGCCCCTGACGTGGTCCTCGTGCAGGTGCGTGAGCACCAGGGCGGCCGGTTCCCCGAGCCCGGACGCGGCCAGGCCGGCGCAGAACCCGCCGACGAGCGGGGTGATGTGCGGGCCGTAGCCGAGGAAACCCTTGCCGAGCCCGGTGTCGATCACCGCGAGCCCGTCGGGGGTGCGTACGCACAGGCAGTTGTAGCCGCAGGTGAGCGTGGTGCGGCCGGCCCGCTCGGCGGCGGCGCGCAGCTCCGGCGCGGGCACGCCGGTCTCGGGGGTGAAGAAGTCGCTCAGCGCGGGCGCCAGGGGCGGCTCGGGCTGGCCGTCGCTGATCACCGCGCACGACAGGTCGCCGACCGTGAACCGGTGGATCTTCGGCGGCCCGACGTCGCTGGTCACCGCACCAACCCTGCCTGATCTCGGTGGCGGCGGGCAAGGACGTCCGATTGCCGCCAGCGGCCTTACGGGTACAGCGGAGACAGTGGGACGCATGAGCACTGTTGTGGACAAGCACACGCGGATCGCGCCGAACATCCTCTACTTCGGCACCCCGGTGGTTCTGATCTCGTCGGCGAACGAGGACGGCACGGCGAACCTGGCGCCCATGTCCTCGGCGTTCTGGCTGGGCTGGCGGGCGATGCTGGGGCTGGGCGCCCGCTCCAAGACGGCGCAGAACCTGATCAGGACGCGCGAGTGCGTGCTGAACCTGCCCGACGACGGCCTGGCCGCCGCCGTGGACCGGCTGGCGCTGACCACCGGCTCCGACCCGGTGCCCGAGCGGAAGTGGGAGCGCGGCTACCGGCATGTGTCGGACAAGTTCGGCCGGGCCGGGCTGACCGCCGTGCCGTCGGAGACCGTGGCGCCGCCGCGCGTGGCCGAGTGCCCGGTCGGCATGGAGGCCGTGGTCGAGGCGGTGCACCCGATCGGCGAGGGAGGCGGCACGCTGGCGTTCGAGGTGCGGGTGCGGCGCGTCTGGGTGCACGAGTCGATCAGGATGGCGGGCACCGCCGACAGGATCGACCCGGACCTCTGGCGGCCGTTGATCATGTCGTTCCAGAAGTTGTACGGGCTCGGCGGCCAGGTGGTCCCGTCGACGCTGGCCACCATTCCCGAACGGGCCTACCGCGGCGCCGACCTGGAGAGATCGCTCGGCCCGCAGAGCTGAACCCGTGTGTCATGGGTCACTTTCCTTCCCAGCGGAAACGGATGACAAGGCATGATCGGGGGTGAACCCCTTCTATCCATCAACCGATTGGGAACACGCAGTATATGATCCGTAACGTAGCGAAGTGGTGGACTGTCGTCATCCCGTCACTGGCGCTGCTCGCGCTGGCGATCTCCTGGGGCCGGACCCTGCCCCCCGCACTGGTGGCCATCGTGGCCCTGCTCCTGGCCGGAGCGGTGCTCGCCGCCGTGCACCATGCCGAGGTGATCGCTCATCGCGTCGGAGAACCGTTCGGATCACTGCTGCTGGCCGTGGCGGTGACCGTGATCGAGGTGGCGCTGATCGTCAGCCTCATGGTCTCCGGCGGCGAGAAGACCGCCACGCTCGCCCGCGACACCGTCTTCGCGGCCGTGATGATCACCTGCAACGGGATCGTCGGACTGTCACTGCTCGCCGTGACACTGCGGCGGAGAATAGCCGCCTTCCACGCCGAAGGCAGCGGCGGCGCGCTGGCGACCGTGGCCACGCTCAGCACGCTGAGCCTGGTGCTGCCCACGTTCACCACGAGCGAGCCCGGGCCGGCCTTCTCGCCGGCCCAGCTCGCCTTCGCCGCCGTGGTGTCACTCGCCCTGTACGGCCTGTTCGTGCTGACCCAGACCGTACGGCACCGCGACTACTTCCTGCCGATCACCATCGAGGGCACCACGACCACGGCCGAGGAACACGCGCCGCGCCCGAGCGCCCGCACCGCCCTGATCAGCCTCGGGCTGCTGCTGGTCGCGCTGGTGGCGGTGGTCGGGCTGGCCAAGGTGGAGTCGCCGGTGATCGAGTCGGTGGTGTCGTCGGCCGGGCTGCCGCACGCCGTGGTCGGCGTGGTGATCGCGCTGCTCGTGCTGCTGCCCGAGACCATCGCCGCGCTCCGGGCGGCCCGCCGCAACCAGGTGCAGATCAGCCTGAACCTGGCGCTCGGCTCGGCGATGGCCAGCATCGGGCTGACCATCCCGTCCATCGCGGTGGCCTCGATCTGGCTGGACGGGCCGCTGCTGCTCGGTCTGGGCAGCACGCACCTGGTGCTGCTCGCGCTGACGTTCGTGGTGACGACGCTGACGGTCGTGCCGGGGCGGGCCACGCTGCTGCAGAGCGGCGTGCACCTGGTGCTGTTCGCGGCCTTCATCTTCCTCGCGGTCAGCCCGTGATGCCGCGCCGCATGACCCGGTTGCCCCAGGACAGGCCGATCGCCGCGACCAGGACGGCGGAGAGCGTGCCGTACAGGATGGAGGGGTCGGTGAGGTCGCCGGAGAACAGCGCGCGCTGAGCGTCGACGAGGTAGGAGACCGGGTTGGCGTAGCCGATCGCGCGCAGCCAGCCCGGCGCCGTCTCCATCGGCAGCAGGACGCCCGACAGCAGCAGCAACGGGAACAGGATCGACTGCGTGACGATGTAGAACAGCGTGCCGCCCGGGGCCGACTTGACCGCCAGCACGAACGAGAGCGCGCCCAGCCCCACGCCGAACACGACGAGCTGCGCCAGCCCGGCCAGCACCCCCGCCGGATACAGCTCGAAGCCCAGCGGCAACGCCAGCACGATGATCAGCACCGCCTGGACGAGCAGCACCACCATCTCCTTCAGCGACCGCCCCACCAGCAGCGCGGTGCGGTTCAGCGGCGTGACCATCAGCCGTTCCATCGAGCCGCCGATCAGCTCGACCAGCAGCGTGTAGCCCGCCGACATGGGCCCGGTCAGGCACATCATGACCAGGATGCCCGGCACGAACCACTGCCACGACGAGCCGACCGCGCCGCCCAGCAGCGCACCGAACAGGAACAGGAACAGCAGCGGCTGCCCCATCTCGAACAGCAGCCCGACGGGGTTGCGCAGCGCCGGGGCGAACTCCCTGGCCGCGACGGTACGGGTGTCACGCAGAAACGTCGTCATCGGTGATGCTTCTCCCGGTCAGGGTGAGGAATACGTCGTCGAGGGTCGGGCGGCCGGTCTGCGCCGTGGTGGCCTTGATCCCGGCGCCCTCCAGCGCGCGCAGGAACTCCGGCAGCGCGGCGGCCGCGTCGGGCACCCGCAGCCGGACGGTCGTGCCGTCGGCCTCGCCCTGGCCCATCGCCGCCGCGGCGCGGGCCTCCTGCTCGGTGCCGGTGGTGATCGTGATGTGGTCGCCGGCCAGGTCGCTCTTGAGCTGCGCCGGGGTGCCGTCGGCGATGATCCGGCCGTGGTCGATGACCACCACCCGTTCGGCCATGTTGTCGGCCTCCTCCAGGTAGTGGGTGGTGAGGAGCAGCGTGGTGCCGTACGTCTGCTTGAGCCGGAGTATGTGCGTCCAGATCTCCGCGCGGCTCTTGGGGTCGAGCCCGGTGGAGGGTTCGTCGAGGAAGAGCAGGTCGGGGCGGTGGATGAGGCCGAGCGCGATGTCCAGGCGGCGGCGCTGGCCGCCCGAGAGCGTGCCGGGGCCGCGTTTGGCCAGGTCGGTGAGGCCGAGCAGGTCGAGCAGTTCGTCGGTGCGCTTTCGGGCCTGCGCCGGGGTGAGCCCGTAGCAGCGGCCCTGGGTCACCAGCTCGTCGCGGACCTGGAAGTTCTCGCCCGCGCTGTTGCGCTGGCCGACGTACCCGATGCGGGCGCGCACGCCGGCCGGGTCGCGGGTGACGTCGTGGCCGGCCACGACCGCGGTGCCCGAGGTGGGCGGGAGCAGCGTGGTGAGCATGCGCAGGGTGGTCGACTTCCCCGCGCCGTTGGGGCCGAGGAAGGCGACGAGACTGCCTGCTTCGACGTCGAGGTCGATGCCGCGGACGGCTTCGACGGTGTCCTTCTTGACGTTGAACACTCGGGTGAGCGCCCGGGTGTGGATCACGGGTTCCTCCTTTTGGGCATGGCAAGGAAACCCCTGGTGGGGCGCGGTTTTGAGGATCGGATCCATCTTGGGCCGGGCGGAGCGGGCTTGGCAAACGCGAACATCACGTTCATGAACGGCTCTGACCTGCGAAAACACCGTTCCGCGCATGGTCTGCCAGGTGGCGGATTTCGGGCCGCTGACGTGCGGTTTCCCGGACGTGTAGGGAAATTTCTGCACACGATCTCGACAACCGCCCCGCACGGATCTGCACGCGGCTCTGGGAGCGTGTGCGGCATGATCCGATTCCTGGTGATCGCCGCCGCGCTGGCGCTGGTGACGGCGGGCTGCTCCGGCGCGCGGGAGAGGACGGCTCCCGAGGTCGCCGGATATGTCGGGACCTACCTGCGGGCACACCCGGACGTCAAGCGGGTGGCCAAGAACGACGGCCGGGTCGTCACGCTGATCACCAGAGGCCGGGACCATGACCTGTCCTCCGACACGCCGGCCGCGCGGCTCGTCCACGTGAACGGCGTCTCCTACCTGCGTATCGAGCCGGACGAGCGCTGGGACCAGGTCACCGACGAGCACGGGCCGTACAACGCGTTCGGCAAGGCCCTGGTGTGCGGCCTGGGCGAGTGCCTGGTGAACGCGCACCGCGTGCACGAGGCATTGGCCACCGGCGGGCGGGTGACCGGCCCGGTCTCCGAGGGCGGGCTCGACCGGTACAGCGTCGCCATCGACGTCCGGGCGGCCGTCGCGGCGCTGGATCTGGGCGCGTTCCTGGAGGTGTACGACCCGGTGCCGCCCCTGCAGGACATGCAGGACGAGTACGACCTGGTGCGGGCCGGCGACCGGGCCGCGGGGGAGCGGGTGCGGGCCGGATTGCTGGCCGAGTTCGGCCCCGCTGCCACCTATCACCTCTGGCTGGACGGCCGGGGACGTCCGGTGCGGGCGCGCCTGGAGTCCAGGACGCCGGTGGAGATCTCGTACTCGGACTGGGACGCCACGACGGTGACCGCGCCACCGGCCGAACAGGTACAGGTACTGAATTAACAGGAATATCGGATATTGCTGGACTTGCGGCTTTGCGTAAGGCTCCGCAATGATCTGCCGGGTGAAACGACTGTGGTTAATTGCGGTAATTGCGGCAGTTGGGATCTCTGGGACGGCTGAGACGGCCGGAGCCGCTGACGGCGTGGCGGGAGTCGACGTCAGCAACTGGACCGGAGAGGTCGACTGGGCCGCCGTGGCCGCCGGTGGCGGCAAGTTCGCCTTCGTGATGGCCACCGAAGGGACGGACTTCCGCAGCCAGACCTTCGACGCGCAGTTCGCCGGGGCGGCGGGCGCCGGGCTCGTACGCGGCGCGTACCACTTCGCACAGCCCCACGAATCCGACGGGACCGCGCAGGCCGAGTATTTCGTGCAGAACGGCGGCCGCTGGACCAGCGACGGCCAAACCTTGCCCGGCACCCTCGACCTGGAGGACAACCCGTATAAGGACAAGAACGGAAAGGACAACTGTTACGGCCTGTCCAAGGAGGACATGGTCACCTGGATCAAGGACTTCACCAAGAGGTACCGCCAGCGCACCGGACGGCACGCGATCATCTACACCACCACGAGCTGGTGGCGGACCTGCACCGGTGATTCCACCCAGTTCAGGGCGAACCCGCTGTGGCTGGCCCGCTGGGGCGGCGATCCGGGCGAGCTGCCCAAGAGCTGGAGCAGGCACACGTTCTGGCAGTCCGCGGAGAAGGGCAGCCTGGCCGGCGGCCAGAACGCCTTCAACGGCACGGAGTCGCAGCTCAAGGCGCTGGCCAACCCGCCAGCCGAGGCGACGGTCTCCGGCGCGGCCAAGAGCAGGAAGGCCTACACGGTCACGGTCTCGAACACTGGCCCGCACCCGCTGGAGAACATCAAGGTCTCCGGCCGCGCGTACGGCGGCATGAAGGTGGTCAAGGCGTCCGGCTGCAAGTTCAGCGGGACGGCGGTGAGCTGCACGATTCCCAAGCTCAACCGGGGCCAGAAGATCACGTTCACGTTCCACACCAAGCCCAGCAAGTCGCGTGGCACGGTCGGCATGCGATTCGTGGTCGGCGATGTGAAACTCACCCTCAAAGCCCGATAAGGCAGGATAAAACCCGGTATTTCTTGTGAATCCGGGGGGATCGGGTGAGGAAACACTGGCGACCGGCCATGGCCGTGGCGCTCATTCTGCTGACCGCCACGGCCGCCATGCCGCCCGAGTTCCACCGGTTCCCGGCCATCGTCACGATCGCCTACCGGGTGGAGCGGTTCGGCATCCCGTACTCGTGGGGCGGCGGCCACGCCGAGTCCCCGGGCCCGTCCACGGGCACCTGCGAGGGCTACCGGGGCAGGATCAAGCCCTGCCCGGCCGAGCGGACCCGAGGCCTGGACTGCTCCGGGCTGGCCCGCTGGGTGTACGCGATGGCCCACGGCAGGGACGTCTTAGGCCCGGGCAACACCGACGACCACGTGCGGCAGATGCGCCGCGTCCGCGCCCCCGTACCTGGCGATCTTGTCTTCTTCGGGAAAGTCACGAAAAAATACGTCAAAACTCACCATGTGGGCATCTATCTCGGTCATGGCATGATGATGAACGCCCCAGAGACCGGGGCCCAAGTAAGAATCGACGATATTGCCCGGAGGAAGGACTTCGCCGGGTACTACCGTTACTGAAAGTCACGGAAAAAGGGTCGGCATGCTGCACATCCACATCCTTGGACCGCTCCAGGCCACCCTGAACGGCCGCACGCTCGACCTCGGCTCAGCCCGTCAGCGTGCCGTCATCGCCCGCCTGGTCGCCGCCGGCGGCCACGTCATCTCCACCGACCGCTTCATCGACGACCTCTGGCAGGGCCAGCCGCCGCCCAAGGCCCTGGCCGCACTGCAGGTCTACGTCTCGAACCTGCGCCGCGTCCTGGAGCCGGAGCGCCCGCCGCGCGCGCCCGCCCGGGTGATCGTCAGCGCCCCGCCCGGCTATCGGCTCAGCCTGCCCGACGAGGCGGTGGACGCCTGGCGCCTGCCCGGCCTGATCGACGCGGCAGGCGCCGCGCTCAAGCAAGGCGCGGGCGCGACCGCGCACGACCTGCTCGACCAGGCCCTGGAGCTGTGGAAGGGCCCGGCGTACGGCGAGTTCACCGAGTCGTGGACGGCCCCGGAGATCTCCAGGCTGAACGAGCTGCGGCTGATCGCGCTCGAATACCGGGCCGAGGCCGCGCTGCTGCTCGGCAGGCACGCCGAGGCCGTGCCCGAGCTGCGCCGCCACGCCAACGCGCACCCGCTGCGCGAGAACGCCGTCCGGCTGCTCGCCCTGGCCCACTACCGGGCCGGCAGCCAGGCCGAGGCGCTGGCCGTGCTGCGCAACGCGCGCAGGAAGCTCGCCGACGAGCTGGGCGTCGACCCCGGGCCCGCGCTGCGCGCGCTCGAACAGGACATCCTGCGCCAGTCGGAGTCCCTGCACGCGCCCGCCGTGGTGGAACGCGTTCCGGTGCGCCCCTCGGTCCCGGACGAGCCCGCGATCGTGGGCCGGGCACGCGAGCTGGCGATCCTGCGCGAGGAGGCCGCGCACGGCGCGTACCGGATCGTCTGGCTGGGCGGCGAGCCGGGCGCGGGCAAGACCACGCTGGCCGAGACGTTCGCCGCCGAGCTGGCCGAACGCGGCTGGCGCGTGGCCTTCGGCCGGTGCCCGGAGATCGACGGCGACGCGCCGCCCGCGTGGGCGTGGAGCGAGATCGTCCGGCGGCTGGCCGGCGCCCGCCCGCCCGAGGACGAATCGCGGCTCGCGCCGCTGCTGCGCGACGGCGTGCCGATCCAGAACCAGTTCCAGCTCGCCAGGGCGGTGGCGGACTACCTGACCGCCCAGACACCCCTGCTCGTGGTCCTGGAGGACGTGCACCGCGCCGACGGCGAGACCCTGCACCTGCTGCGGCACCTGAAGAGCCCGGGCAAGGACCCGGGCGGCACGTCGGGCAGCACGGCGGGCAACAGGGCGGGCGGGCGGCCCAAGATCCTGGTCGTCGCCACCCACCGGCCCGCCGAGACCACCGACGACCTGGCCGCCACGCTGGCCGCGCTGGCCACCGACGGCAGGCACCTGGAACTGGGCGGGCTGGCCGAGGACGAGGTCGCCGCGCTGCTCGAACGCCACTCGGAACGCGACCTCGACCCCGCCACGATCCGCACGGTGGCCGAGCGCACGCTGGGCAACCCGTTGTTCGTGTGCGAGATCGCCAGGCTGGTCGCGGGCGAGGGACCGGCCGCCGCGCGGGCCCTGCCGCCCGGCGTGCGCGACCTGATCAGGCGCAGGATCGGCCGTCTGCCCGCGACCGCGCAGACCGTGCTGCGCAACGCCGCCATCGTCGGCAGGGACGCCGACGTGGACGTGCTCATCGCGCTGCACGACGGCGACGAGGAGACCGTCTTCGACGGACTGGAGGCCGGCGTCATGACCGGGCTGCTGACCGAGCCCGGCCCGGGACGCGTGCGCTTCACCCACGTGCTGGTCAGGCAGGTGCTGTACGAGGACACCGCGCGGATCAGGCGTACCAGGCTGCACGGGCGCGTCGTCACGGCGCTGGAGCGGCTGCGCCCCGGCGATGTGGCCGCGCTCGCCCACCACGCGCTGGAGGCGGCCGCGCCCAGCGCGGTCGGCTACGCCAGGGCCGCCGCGCGCCAGGCCTCCGACCTGTACGCGCACCGGCAGGCGGCCGCGCTGTGGAAGGCGGCGCTGGAGTTCGCCGCCGACGACGCGACCAGGCTGGACCTGATGTGCGGCCTGGTGTCGGCGCTCGGCCACGCCGGCGACGTGATCGGCGCGCTGGAGACCAGGAGCCAGGCCGTGCGCCTCGCGCTCACCATGGCCGGCTCACGGACCGCGGACGGCCTGCCGGCGAACGACGGCTCCTCGCCCGACGGGGCGCTCGCCCGGGCGCTGACCTCCTACGACGCGCCCGTGACCTGGACCATCCAGCAGGACTCCCGCTACGACGAGGCGTTCGTGGCGGCCGTGGAGCGCGAGCTGGCCGCCGGTCACGACGCCGAGACGCGCTGCAGGCTGCTGGCCGCGCTCGTCTTCGCGCTGGAGGGCCACGACGACGACCGGGTGGACGCGGCCGGCGCCGAAGCCGTCGCGCTGGCCCGGTCCCTGAACCGGCCCGACCTGCTCTGCCTGGCGCTCAACGCCCGCTACTTCGCGCTGCTCGCGCCCTCACGCAGGGGCGAGCTGGCCGCGCTCGGCGCCGAACTGCTGGAGCTGGGCGGCACCCATAGATATGTGGGGTATCTCACACTCGCCCACTTCGCCCTGCTCATGGTCGAGCTGGGCCGCAACGATCTGGCCGCCGCCCAGCGGCACGCGGACCTGGGCGTGGAGATGTCCACCAGCGGGCAGCTCGGGCTGGCGCTGGGCGTGATGACGCTGTTCGGCGCGCTGCGCAAGCTGGTCGAAGGCGACTTCGACGTGGCCGAGGGCACGTACACGGCGCTGACGCAGCAGATGAGCGAGCGCGGCGTGGTCAACGCGGCCGCGATGGGCGCGCTCGGCCGCTTCGTGGTGCGGCTGGCCAGGGGCGACGTGCACCGGTCCGTGGACGAGCTGGCCACCCTGCACGCACGCGTGGACAACGCGGGCACCAGGGACCTGTACGCGGCCGCGCTGGCCGCCGTGGGCGATCTGGAGGCCGCCAGGCGGGTCTGGCGGCCCGAGTTCACCCACGCGCGTGACTACTACTGGCTGCTGTGGGAGCAACTGCGCGGGCAGACCGCGGTGGCGCTGGGCGACCTGGAGGCGGCCGCGCGCTGCTACCGGAACCTGCTGCCCTGGGAGGGTGAGCTGGGCGGGCTGAGCAGCGGCTCGGTCACGCTCGGGCCGGTGGCGCTGGCGCTCGGCGACCTGGCCGGGCTGCTCGGCCTGGAGTCGCGCGGGCACTACGAGAACGCGGTACGGGTCGCGGAGCTCGTCGGCTCACCCCACTGGGCCAGGGCCGCCAAGGAACGCGCCTGACGGCTTCCCCTGGGGGGTCGGCTTCCCGGGGAGTCAGCCGAAGATGAGGCGCTGGCGGCGCTCGTGGCCGCGGCGCAGCAGCGCGAGCAGGATCGTGAGCAGCGGGCCCGCGAGCCTGCGCAGCTCGGCCAGCTCCTCCGGCCGCGCGTACTGGGCCACGCGGGGCAGTTCGAAGGCGATCTCGCCGCCCTTGCGCACCGCGTTCTCGACGTCCTCCCAGTCCTTCTCCGACACGTACGCGGCGATCACCGGGAAGATCAGCCGTTCCTCCTCCTCGATGTGCTCGTCGAGCAGGTCGGCCAGCGTGCCCAGGGCCACGGCCAGCCGCTTGGGCGCGGCCTGGTCGGCCCCGAGCAGGGCCGCGGCACCGGTGATCTCGTCGAGCAGCGGGTCGAGCTGGGCGTGGTCGTCCGTCAGGTCGCTGAGGTCCACCTCGGCGCCCGCCGAGCGGACGATGACCGGCCAGAGCACGTCGTCCTCGGCCTTGTGGTGATGGTGAATCCCGGCGCAGAGCTTGGTGACGAACGTGCTGATCGCGTTCCATCTGGCCTGGTCGGCCTGTTGGTCGCCGGCGGCCAGTTCGCTCATCAGCACGGCCAGGCGGCGGGTGTCGCCACGCATGGCGCGGTGGTTGAGCCGGAATCCGAGCAGGTTGGGGGCCATTCGCGATACTCCTTCTTGGTGAGGTCACCAGCGTGCGGCCCGGCTCTTAGGTCTTTCTTGGTGCCGACTTGGCATGGGTGTAACGCGTGTGTCCTGGCGAAAATTGAGAGACCCTGCGGCTACTCTGTGCCGCTATGGACAGGCGATGGGTGGGAGTCGACGGCTACGAGGTCGTGCCCCTCGTGCGGGCCGGGCGGCAGGTGCTGCGGGTGCGCAGGCACGGGTGGCTGATCGCCGACTGCGTGTCCGTCGCCGAGGTGGCCAGGCACGTCGATCTGGCCGATCTGTGCGAGGTCGTCCGGCTGCCCGAGCAGCGGCGGGCCGATGATCCGGTCCCGGCCCGCACGAGTTCGCATCATCGCTGAGCGCCGTGTATGGTTACACCTGTCCGCAGCGACGGACAGGCCCCTATAGCTCAGTCGGCAGAGCGTCTCCATGGTAAGGAGAAGGTCAACGGTTCGATTCCGTTTGGGGGCTCCAGCTCGTCGGGCCTCACCCTTTCCGGTGAGGCTCTTTGCTTTTGGATTTCGGTTGTCGGGGGTTCCTAGGGCATACTGGGAGCGCCCCACCTGATCAGGCGAGTTACGAATGTGCTCCCTGCTTCGGGTATCCTCTACGGGCCGGGTCGTTTCCGGCTCAAAGGCGGAGTAGCTCAGTCAGGCAGAGCAAACGGCTCATAATCGTTGTGTCGCCGGTTCAAGTCCGGCCTCCGCTACTACCCGATCCCAGGTCAGCTGACCTGGGTACGGGTGTGTCCCAGTCCCGAACGTAGAAAGGCACTCCCAAGTGGCTGCCACCGACGTTAGGCCGAAGATCACGCTGGCCTGCCAGGAGTGCAAGCACCGCAACTACATCACGCGGAAGAACCGGCGCAACGACCCGGATCGGCTTGAGCTGAAGAAGTACTGCCCCAACTGCCGCTGCCACCGCGCGCACCGCGAGACCCGATAGGGCCGGCGGGCAGCACTCCGTCCTCCAACGCGCAACCGGCGTCCATCGTATGGGCGCCGGTTTGTCGTGTTCCCGGCCCTGTCGGCGTAGCCGGGGCGCGGGGCAAAAAGAGCGCCATCAGTGGCGACAGCCGAACCTTGTTCTGTTACCGTCTGGCTCAACGGGGCTCGGTGGACACACGCGAGGGAGCACTGATGGCCTTGAACCGTGATTTCGTCGGACGGACCTACGCATCCCATGACCCCTACGAGGTCAGCCGGGTGAAGATCAAGGAGTTCGCGGCCGCGATCGGCGACAACAACCCGATCTACCGCGACAAGGCCGCCGCGCAGGCCGCCGGGCATCCCGACGTGATCGCGCCGCCCACCTTTCCCATCGTGTTCAGCCTGTCGAGCGGCGGTGAGGCGCTGGTCGATCCCGACCTGGGGCTGAACTTCGCCATGGTGGTCCACGGCGAGCAGCGTTTCGAGTACATCCGGCCCATCTACGCCGGGGACGAACTGGTCACCAAGGCCACCATCACCGACATCCGCACCGCCGGGCGCAACGAGCTGCTGACGGTCAAGAGCGAGGTCAGCACGGTCGCGGGCGAGCCGGTCTGCGTGACGTACAACACGATCGTGGAGCGCGGAGGGGCGGCCTGAGATGACGGCGACGGTGAAGTACGACGAGGTCGAGGTCGGGCAGGAGATCCCGGCGGTGGACTACCAGGCGCGCAGGCTCAACCTGGTCATGTACGCCGGCGCGTCCGGCGACTTCAACCAGATCCACTGGAACGAGCGCTTCGCCAAGATGGTCGGGCTGCCCGATGTGATCGCGCACGGGATGTTCACCATGGCGCAGGCCGGGCGGTTCGTGACCGACTGGGCCGGCGACCCGGCCGCGGTGGTCGACTACGGGGTGCGGTTCTCGTCCATGGTGGTGGTGCCCGACGACGATCAGGGCGCGACGATCACGGTCAGCGGCGTCGTGGAGGAGAAGCTCGAGGACAAGCGGGTGGTCGTCGGGCTGACCGCGAGGTCGGGCGAGGCCAAGGTGCTGTCCAAGGCGCGCGCGGTGGTCCAGCTCTCCTGAGCGTGGCCGTCTCCGGTAGCGGGGCTCGTGCGGCCGGATGATATGTCCGGCATGTCGAGGGTACGCGTCAGCGTATGAGTGAAGCTGCGCGACAGGCCTCGGTCTGGCCGACGGTGCGTTCGATCCCCGTCTCGGCCGTCACCGACGCCAAGCCCCCTGGCCGTCTGCGTCCCGCGCGCCCTGAGCAGGTCGCGGGGAGCTCTGGAACCGGACGCGACACCTCGGGCGGCCCCCGCATCCCCGCCTCCAAGGGCGCCGCCACCGGGGTCGGCACGAGGGGCGCCCGGCCCGCGGGCGTCGGCGCGCGCGCCAACCCGGCGGCCGAGCTCGGCTTCTCCGGCGATCCGGGGCAGCGGGGCGACCCCGGCGACGGCATGCTGCACGCCCAGATGGTCTGGGACGGCACGCTGGCCACCAACCGGCTCGACGAGCTGGGCGTGAGCATCGAGCGGCAGCGGGTCGAGACCGAGGGCGTCACCGTCGGCGTCGGCCTGCTGGTGGACGGCTGGCCGGCGGACGTGCGCGCCTGCGTCCAGTCGGTGATCGACCACACCACCGCCCACCTGCTGGCCATCGACCTGGGCAACGTGGACGGCGCCGGCGACGTGCTGGCCGACCTGGCCGGGCGTTACCAGGACCGGATCAGCGTCTGGCACGTGAACGAGGCGCCGCACTGGCTCGGCGGCACCGCGACCTGGGGCGAGAGCCGGGCCAAGCTGCTCATGCTGGACGACTCCGAGGTGCACGTGCTGATGGACACGTCCGTGGTCATGTCGGGCGACGCGCTGACCCCGCTGGTCGCGGCCGTGGTCGAGGGAGCCGTGGCAGCGGGCTGGAAGGGCGCGGAGCCGTCGGCGGACGGCCTGCAGTGGTTCCCTGCGGGTCCTGGCAAGGTGCGGGCGCTGCTCGGCGACCTGATGGCGGTACGCAGGTCCGCGGCGCTCGGCGCGCTGCCCGAGTCGGCCCGTTACGGGCTCAACGCCGATCTGGAGCTCTCGCTGGCCCTGTCCGGCGACCTGGTCGTGCCCGACGTCCACCTGCCCGTGCGTGAGCTGCGTCAGCACGACGTCGCCGCCGGCTACCGCGATCATGAGTCCCAGCGCAACTATGACGGGGTGCTGCGCATGCTCGGTGCCTCATAAGCTTGGTGCCCATGGAGATGCTGGCGCCGTACACCACGCTGGGCCTGGGCGGCCCGGCCCGCGAATTCACCGAAGCAGGCACGGCGGAGCAGCTCGTCTCACTGGTGGCAGAGGCCGACAGGAACGCGGTGCCGACGCTGATCCTCGGCGGCGGCAGCAACCTGGTGGTCGCCGACGAAGGCTTCGACGGCCTGGTCATCAAGGTGGCCACGCAGGGCGTGTCGGTCTCGCGCGACGGCGAGCAGGTGCTGGTCACGGTCGAGGCGGGCGAAGACTGGGACACCCTGGTGTCCAGGGCGGTCGCGGAGGGCTGGTCGGGCGTCGAGTGCATGTCCGGCGTCCCCGGGCTGGTGGGTTCCACCCCGATCCAGAACGTCGGCGCCTACGGCCAGGAGGTCGCGCAGACCATCAGGTGCGTGCGCGCCTACGACCGGCGCACCAGGCAGGTGATCGACCTGGAGGCGCGGCGGTGCGGGTTCTCCTACCGCGACAGCGCCTTCAAGCGCGACCTGTCGCGGCACGTGGTGCTGGGCGTCACGTACGCGCTGGAGCTGTCCGAGCTGTCCGGCGAGGTGGCCTACAAGGAACTGGCCGGCCGGCTGGGCGCCGGTCTCGGTGACCGCGTGCCGCTCGCCGAGGCGCGGGCCGCGGTGCTGGCGCTGCGCCAGGGCAAGGGCATGGTGCTCGACCCGGCCGACCCCGACACCCGCAGCGCGGGCTCGTTCTTCACCAACCCGGTCCTGACCCCCGCCGAGGCCGCGGAGCTGGAGACCAAGGCGCCCGGCCACCCGCGCTGGGACCTGCCCGACGGCCGGGTCAAGGTGCCCGCCGCGTGGCTGATCGAGCAGGCCGGCTACCCCAAGGGCTACGAACGCGGTCCGGTGCGCATCTCCACCAAGCACACGCTCGCGCTCACCAACCCGTCCGGCGCCGCCACCACCGCCGACCTGCTGGCCCTGGCCAGGGAGGTACGCGACGGGGTGCGCGAGAAGTTCGGCGTCACGCTGGTCAACGAGCCGGTGATGGTGGGCTGCGCGCTGGGGGAATAGGTCCGGAAATCCTGCTGTTAGAGTTGTCTGGAAACACCGAAGGGGAGTAGTCCCAATCGCGTGATCGACATACTGGCGCGGTCTCCGCGCCCGGTCACGCGGGCCTTCACGGGCGGACGAGACCTTCGGCCTGGCAGTCATGTGACGAAGACGCTGCCGGGCCGAAGTCGTGCCCGAAATCACTCCCCGGGTGCTCGCTTCCGGTTCGGTCGCGCGGAAGAGGACCGTTGGAAGCGTTCTGGATCAGTCTCGCCGTCATTTTCGTGGCCGAGCTCGGCGACAAGAGCCAGCTCATGGCGATGACCTTCGCGACCAGATTCAAGGCCTGGCCGGTGATCGCCGGCATCACCATCGCCACCACCGTGGTGCACCTGGTCAGCGTGGCCGTGGGCGGCCTGATCGGCGACGCGTTGCCGACGACGGCCATCTCGATCGTGGCCGGTCTGGCGTTCCTGGCGTTCGCGCTGTGGACGTTGCGCGGCGACGAGCTGACCGAGGAGGAGTCCAAGAAGGCCCAGCGCACCACCAGGAACGCGGTGATCGCGGTGACCGTCGCGTTCTTCCTGAGCGAGCTGGGCGACAAGACGATGCTCGCCACCATCACGCTGGCCACCCAGCACGGCTGGCTGGGCACCTGGATCGGCTCCACGGTCGGCATGGTCGCCGCCGACGCCCTGGCCATCGTGGTGGGCCGGATGCTCGGCAAGCACCTGCCCGAACGGGTCATCAGGTACGGCGCGGCCGCCGCCTTCGCGGTGTTCGGCATCGCACTGCTGGTCGAGCCGCTCCTCTAGGCTTCCGTCATGGAGATCTGGATCAACCCCGGCTGCTCCAAGTGCCGGTCCGCGCTGTCGCTGCTCGACGCCGAGTCCGTGGGCTACACGGTCCGGCGCTACCTGGACGATCCGCCGTCCCCCGACGAGATCCGCGAGGTGCTCGGCAGGCTGGGGCTGGAGCCGTGGGACATCACGCGGACCGGTGAGCCGGTGGCCGCCGAGCTGGGCCTGGCCGAGTGGCCCAGAGACGCGGCCGCCCGCGAGAAGTGGATCGAGGCGCTGTCCACGCACCCGATCCTGATCCAGCGGCCCATCATCACCGCCGACGACGGCAGCGCCGTGGTCGGCCGCAGCGAGGAGGCCGTGCGGTCCGTCCTGCCCGGCGAATCTCCCTGAATCTCGGGACAGCCCTCAGGACAGCAGGGAGAGCCGGTGCGCGGCGGCCGCGGCCTCGCCCCGGGTGGTGACGCCCAGTTTGGCCAGGATGTTCGACACGTGCACGCTCACCGTCTTCGCCGAGATGAACAGCTCGGCGGCGATGTCCCTGTTCGTGCGTCCCTGCGTGACCAGGCGCAGCACCTCGACCTCGCGCGGGGTCAGCAGCTCGGCCGCCTCCTGGCCCGGTGACAGCGGGGTGGCGGCCACCCCGATGCGGCGGCACAGGTTCTCGATCTCGGCGACCAGCGGCTCGGCGCGCAGCGCGGTGGCCAGCGGGTGGGCCAGCCGCAGCCGGGTGGCCGCGCCGTCGCGATCGCCGGCCCGCGCCGCCGGTCCCGCCGCCAGCACCAGGGCCTTGGCCTGACGGTAGGGCCGCTGGAGGCGTTCCCAGGCCGTCGCGGCCGCGTCGAAGTCACCCGAGTACACCAGGTGGTACGCCCTGGCCACCGGCCCGACCACGGCCAGCCGGTCGCCCACGGCGGTGAGCCGCGCGCGCAGCGCGGCGGCGCGCTCCGGCTGGGTCTGCTCGGCGGCGCCGGCCACGGTCCTGATCAGGGCGAGCAGCCGCCAGCCCAGCATGGGCTTGCTCGACTGCGTGGGCATGCCGCCGAGCACCAGCTCGGCCTCGGCCAGCGCCGCGTCGGGCTCGCCGTTGAGCAGGTGCCAGCCGATGTGCAACTGGGCGTTCTTGGTGATGTCCTGGACGAAGTCCTCCGGCCGCCCCTTGAGCACGCCGAGCTCCGACATGATGCCCTCGACCAGCGCGACCTCGCCCCTGGCCAGGGCGATGTCCGCGCGGACCCGGATCAGCGCGTAGCGGGTGCGCAGGACCGGGCCGAAGGTGAGCGCGCGCTCGATGATGTCGACCGCCTCGTCCCAGCGGCCCAGCGTCTCCAGCAGTTCGGCCTTGTTGTTCAGGATGAACAGCCCGCTGGCGCGGAGCCTGCCGTACTTCTTGGCCTTGCGCCAGCCGGCGTCGGCCAGGCTCAGCGCCTCGTCCATGCGGCCCAGGTCGCCGAGCGCGTCGATGTTGTTGCCGATCGCTCTGGTGATCAGGCGGCCCGAGTTCTGCTGCCGGCCGATCTCCAGCGCCTGCTCGTTGATGGTCATCGTGGCCTCGAACTCGCCTTCCAGCGAGTGTCCGAGCGCCTGGTTCATCAGCAGGTCGCCTTCGAGGCACCGGTCGCCGAGCTCCCTGGACAGGCGCAGCCCCTCCTCGACGAGCGGTACGGCCTGGGCGATCTGCCCGCTGAGCATGAGGTGCTGGCTGAGCTGGGTGAGCACCTCGGCCCTGACCAGGCCGGGCTCGGGCACCAGGCGCAGGGCGTGACGCAGGTCGTCCTCGACGCCCGGCTGGCCCTTGGCCCGCTTGATCTTGGAGCGGAGCACGATGAGCTGGGCGGCGCGGTGCGGTTCCGCGGCCTCGTCGAGCTCGGCCAGCGCCGCCTTGACGAACTTGGCGCCCCGGTCGACCTCGCCGCCCGCGTGCGCGGCCTCGGCGGCGTGCTCCAGCACCGCCACCTGGTCGACGCCGATGCGTTCCGCCGCGTCGGGGACCCTGGACCAGAGCGTGAGCACGTGTTCGAGCAGCTGCACGGCCTCGGTGTAGGCGAAGGCCTTGAACGACTTGCGCGCCGCCTCCCACTTGGCGACCAGGGCGCGGACGTCGTTGCGCGCGCCGTACCAGTGGTGTGCCAGCTCGACGGCGGCGCGGCCGGGCGGCACCAGGGTGCGGTCCTTGGTGATCTCCTCGGCGTAGCGCGCGTGCAGGCGCTGGTGCTCGCCGGGCAGCAGCTCGTCGTGCACGGCCTCGCGGATCAGCGCGTGCCTGAAGACGTAGGCGCGGTTGTCGGCGATCTGCAGCACGTTGCGCGCGATGGCCGGGCGCAACGCGGCCTCCAGCTCCAGGTCCGACAGCCCGCAGACGGCGGCCAGCAGGCCGTGGCCGACCCTGATGCCGCCGGCCGCGGCGATGCGCAGCACGCGCTGGGTCTCCTCGGGCAGCCGTTCGACGCCGCCGAGGATGAGGTCCTGCATGGAGTCGGGGAAGGCGCAGGCGTCGCCGCCGTCGAGCAGCGCCTCGACGAACAGCGGGATGCCCTCGCTGCGCTCGTAGACCTTCTGCACCTTGGCGTACTGCGGGACGCTGCCCAGGATGCCGGCCATCTGCTCGGCGACCTCGTCCTTCGACAGGCGGGGCAGGTCGAGCCGGTGCACGCCGTTGACCCGGCCCAGCTCGGCCAGGACCGGCCGGAGCGGGTGCTGGCGGTGCAGGTCGTCAGAGCGGTACGTCATGACGATGAGGACCTGGGGCGCGTGCAGGTTGCGGCTGAGAAAGGCGATGAGGTCGCGGCTGGACCGGTCGGCCCAGTGGATGTCCTCGATGACCAGGATCGTGGGCGCGGCGTCGGAGAGGCGTTCGAGCAGGGTGAGGAACTGCTCGAAGAGGCGGGCGCGGGCGGTGTCGGAGTCGCTGTCGCCGCTGGGTTCGCCGAATTCCGGCAGCAGGCGGGCGAGGTCGCGTTCGGCGCCTTCCGGCAGCAGGGCGGCGACCTGTGCGGTGCCACGTTCCCTGACGAGCTGCCTGAGCGCGGCGGTGAACGGCGCGTAGGCCAGACCTTCGGTGGACAACTCCACGCAGCCGCCGAACAGCACCTGGGCGCCGTCCTTGGCGGCCTGCTCGGTGAACCGCTGGACCAGCCTGCTCTTCCCGACGCCGGCTTCTCCGCCGAGCAGCACGGCCGTCACGGTGCCCGCGAGCGCGTCGTCGAGGCTCTGTGCGAGCGCGGCCAGCTCCTCTTCCCGGCCGACGAAGACGGGGCTTACCGAGCGTCCCAGCATGTCATCAAGCATGTCATGCCTTATCTGTAACTTTCGCCGGATTTATCGGGTAGCGAAATCCGGTTACGGGGGCTCAGAGGCCCGGCCACCTGTGAGGATGTGGCCGGGCACTCGTGGGGCGGTCATGCGGAACGGCGCTTGCCGAAGACCGAGCGGCGCTCGGACTTGTTGCCGCGCTGCGCCTCGCGTACTCGCCGGTGCTCGGCGGCCGCGCGGCGAAGCTCGCTGGCGTGGTTCTTCATGAGCTCGAATTCGATCTCAGGATGCATGGTGTCTCTCCAGACATTTCGTGCTACTTGCTGACACCATTAAGACTCGCCCTAAGGCCCGGCCCATCGCATCGGGCGGATGCCTTATCTCCGGCGGAAACTTCGGTGGGCAACCGGCCTCCGCATACCTAGGACCCTGCCCAAGGCCGCCTTAGGGCGGTGGCGATAGATCCGGTTTGGAGGTAGAGGCCCTGGTCGGCGATGCTGTGTTGGTGTCAACTGTGACTACCTCGCTCGCGGACGTCGCCGCGTCAGGCGCGACCCTGCGAGCATTCCTGCACGGCCTGCCCGGAGTCGACCGGGTCGGCGCGGACCAGCGGGCGGCGATGCTCGGCACCCGTTCCATCAAGACGACGGCCAAGGCCCAGGCCATTGACCTGGCCATATCCATGGTCGATCTCACGACGCTCGAAGGCGCCGACACGGCCGGCAAGGTGCGCGCGATGTGCACCAAGGCCATGCACCCCGGTGGCGGGGCGCCCAAGGTGGCGGCCGTCTGTGTCTATCCCGACCTGGTCGCCGTGGCCGCCGAGACCCTGCGCGGGTCCGGCGTCAAGATCGCGTCGGTGGCGACCGCGTTTCCCAGCGGGCGTTCGTCCCTGGAGGTGAAGGTCAGCGACACCGCGCTGGCCGTCGCCGCCGGCGCCGACGAGATCGACATGGTGATCGACCGCGGCGCGTTCCTGTCGGGCGACTACCTGAAGGTCTTCGAGGAGATCGTCGCGGTGAAGGCCGCCTGCGGCGACGCCCATCTCAAGGTGATCCTGGAGACGGGCGAGCTGGCGACCTACGACAACGTCCGCCGCGCCTCCTGGCTGGCCATGCTGGCCGGCGGAGACTTCATCAAGACCTCCACCGGCAAGGTGGCCCCGGCCGCCACGTTGCCGGTGACGCTGATCATGCTGGAGGCGGTGCGCGACTTCCGCGACGCCACGGGCCGCCAGGTCGGCGTGAAGCCCGCGGGCGGCATCCGCACCACCAAAGACGCCATCAAGAACCTCGTCCTGGTCAACGAGACGGCCGGCCCCGACTGGCTGACCGCCGACTGGTTCAGGCTCGGCGCCTCCTCGCTGCTGAACGACCTGCTGATGCAGCGCCAGAAGCTGGCCACCGGCCGCTACGCCGGTCCCGACTACTTCACCTTGGACTAGACGATGTTTGAATACGCACCGGCACCCGAGTCGCGCGACATCGTCGATCTCAAGTCCTCCTACGGGCTGTTCATCAACGGCGAGTTCGTCGACGGCTCAGGCAAGCCGTTCAAGACCGTCAACCCGGCCACCGAAGAGAAGCTGGCCGAGGTGGCCACCGCCTCCTCCGACGACGTCGACCGGGCCGTACAGGCGGCGCGCAAGGCGTTCGGCGCCTGGAGCGGGCTGCCCGGCGCGGAGCGGGCGAAGTACCTGTTCCGCATCGCGCGCATCATCCAGGAGCGGGCCAGGGAACTGGCCGTGCTGGAGTCGCTCGACAACGGCAAGCCCATCCGCGAGTCGCGCGACGTGGACCTGCCGCTGGTCGCCGCGCACTTCTTCTACTACGCCGGCTGGGCCGACAAGCTCGGCTACGCCGGGTTCGGCCGGAGGACGACAGATGGGCACAGCGGCGCGAACCCGCGGCCGCTGGGCGTGGCCGGTCAGGTCATCCCGTGGAACTTCCCGCTGCTCATGCTGGCCTGGAAGATCGCCCCGGCGCTGGCCTGCGGCAACACGGTGGTGCTCAAGCCCGCCGAGACCACGCCGCTGACCGCGCTGCTGTTCGCCGAGATCTGTCAGCAGGCCGACCTGCCGCCCGGCGTGGTCAACATCGTCACCGGCGCCGGCGAGACCGGCGCCGCCGTGGTGGCACACCCCGACGTGAACAAGGTCGCCTTCACCGGCTCCACCGAGGTCGGGCGCGTCATCGCGCGCACGGTCGCGGGCACCGACAAGAAGCTCACGCTGGAGCTCGGCGGCAAGGCCGCCAACATCGTGTTCGAGGACGCCGCGCTCGACCAGGCCGTCGAGGGCATCGTCAACGGCATCTTCTTCAACCAGGGCCACGTGTGCTGCGCGGGCTCCCGCCTGCTGGTGCAGGAGTCGATCCAGGACGAGCTGCTGACCGCGCTCAAGCGCCGGCTGAGCACGCTGCGCCTGGGCGACCCGCTCGACAAGAACACCGACATCGGCGCGATCAACTCGGCCGAGCAGCTCGCCAAGATCCGGCAGCTGTCCGACCTGGGCGAGAGCGAGGGCGCCGAGCGCTGGTCGCCGGCCTGCGAGCTGCCCGCCAAGGGCTACTGGTTCCCGCCGACGCTGTTCACCGGCGTGGCGCAGTCGCACGCCATCGCCCGCGAGGAGATCTTCGGCCCGGTGCTGTCCGTGCTGACGTTCCGTACCCCGGCCGAGGCCGTGGAGAAGGCGAACAACACGCCGTACGGGCTGTCGGCGGGCATCTGGACCGAGAAGGGCTCGCGCATCCTGTGGATGGCCGACAAGCTCAGGGCCGGAGTCGTCTGGGCCAACACGTTCAACAGGTTCGACCCGACCTCGCCGTTCGGCGGCTACAAGGAGTCGGGCTACGGCCGCGAGGGCGGGCTGCTCGGGCTGGAGGCCTACCTTGACGTGTGAGCACCGCCGCGCGGGCCGTCGCCGGCGGCGCGCGCAGGCCACCCGCGACCACGCCTTCGCCAGGGCCGGCCGTCCCGTCCGCGTCGGCTGGTACGCACACCGCTGCGGCGTGAGCCGGTGCGGCCAGGTCTTCGTCCCGGTCCAGAACACGCAGGAGTCCACGTGGAGGGGGCGCGGCGATGAGTAGGTTGTCCGTCAGAAAGACCTACAAGCTGTACATCGGTGGGGCGTTCCCCCGCTCGGAGAGTGGGAGGTCCTATCCCGTGACCTCGCCGAAGGGCGACTTCCTCGCCAACGCCTCGCGGGCCTCGCGCAAGGACGCCCGCGACGCCGTGGTGGCCGCGCGCAAGGCCTTCCCCGGCTGGTCGGGCGCGACCGCCTACAACCGCGGCCAGATCCTCTACCGCGTCGCCGAGATGCTGGAGGGCCGGCGCGGCCAGTTCGCCGAGGAGCTGGGCATCGGCAAGAAGGCGGCGCTCGAGGCCGTCGACGCCACCGTCGACCGGCTGGTCTGGTACGCGGGCTGGTCCGACAAGATCGCCTCGGTGCACGGCTCGGCCAACCCGGTGGCGGGGCCGTACTTCAACCTGTCCTCGCCCGAGCCCACCGGCGTGGTGGCCGTGATCGCGCCCGCCGACCCGCTGCTCGGGCTGATCTCGGTGGTCGCGCCGGTGATCGTGACCGGTAACACCTGCGTCGTGGTGGCCTCCGAGCCGTCGCCGCTGGCCTCGATCACGCTGGCCGAGGTGCTGGCCACCTCCGACCTGCCCGGCGGGGTGGTCAACGTGCTGACCGGACGGCAGGCCGAGCTGGCGCCGTGGCTGGCCGGCCACATGGACGTCAACGGCCTCGACCTGACCGGCGTCCAGGACGCCGATCTGGCGCTGGGCTGCGAGCAGGCGGCGGCGGAGAACCTCAAGCGGGTGCTGCGCCCGTCCCAGGACGACTGGGCCGCCGACCCCGGCCTCGGCCGGATGACCCGGTTCCTGGAGACCAAGACGGTCTGGCACCCCGTCGGCGTCTAGAGCGTCTGGAACGTCGGCTTCTAGAAAGCGAAGCCGGGCGGCCGTACCGGCGGGTGGGCCGCCTGGAGCTGCGCGGCGAGCCCCAGCAACTGGGGTTCGCCGCCCGGCGGGGCGACGAGCTGCACCGCGATCGGCATCGCGGTGGAGTGCGTGGCGATCGGCACGCTGACCGCCGGCCAGCCGCACATGTTCCACGGCCCGGTGGCGGGCGCGTATCGGACGTTCGCCAGCACGTTGCGCACGAACCCGCGCTCGCCCCACCGCTCGGCCGCGGGCGGCACGGCGGCCAGGGCCGGCATGAGCAGCACGTCGGCGTCGCCGAACCACTGGTCGGCGGCGTGGGCGCGCCAGCGGTCACGGCCGCGCGCGCCGTCCAGGCTGAGCCGGGCCAGCACGCGTCCGGC
Organism: Nonomuraea antri; assembly: GCF_013283785.1. Classification (GTDB taxonomy): domain Bacteria; phylum Actinomycetota; class Actinomycetes; order Streptosporangiales; family Streptosporangiaceae; genus Nonomuraea; species Nonomuraea antri. Next base: position 5,647 of record NZ_JABCPZ010000067.1, on the reverse strand, counting down.
TCCGGCCAGCGCGCGGCTGCGGCGCTCCAGCCGCTTCCTGTCCAGGTGCGCGGAGGAGCGGGCCGCCTGGGTGAGCCAGACGGCGATCGTGGCCGGGCCGAGCCAGGGCGGCAGGCGTCTGCCGTGTTCCACCACCGTGTGCCCGGCCAGGCGTAACGTCTCCGCCGCGCCGCGCACCGCGGCCTGGAACTCCTTGTCCATCGGCAGCCCGGCGGGCAGCGGCTGCGGCGCGTAGGCCACCCGCAGGTCGAACGGCTCCTGGCTGTCCTGCGGCGGCCGCGGCTCCCACGCCTCCTCGTCGTCCGCCCACACCGAGCGCAGCATGGCCGGACGCGGCTCCACCCGCCGCCCGCCGCGCCACGCCTCGGCCAGCGCCGGATCCGCGGCCAGCACGGACAACGCCAGCGCCAGATCGGACGCGGTGGTGGCCAGCGGCCCGTTCTCGGTCAGCCGGTTCCAGTCGTCCACCGGGGGCGGCACCACGTCGGCGCCCGGCTTGATCGCCAGGATGCCGCAGCAGGCGGCCGGGATGCGCAGCGAACCCATGCCGTCGTTGCCCAGCGCGATCGGCACCATGCCCGCCGCCACCGCCGCGGCGCTGCCCGACGAGGAGCCGCCCGCCGTGCGCGCCGGGTTCCACGGGTTCCTGACCGTGCCGTACACGCTGTCGCCGAAGGCCACCAGCCCCAGCTCGGGCAGGTTGGTCAGGCCGACCACCACCGCGCCCGCGGCCCGCAGCCTGGCCACCGCCGGATGGTCGACGATCGCCGGCGACGCGGAGGTCAGCGCCGAGCCCGCGCGGGTGGCCTCGCCGGCCACCTCCAGGTTGTCCTTGACCGCCACGGGCACGCCCGCCAGCGGCAGCTCCGCCAGGTCGCGGCGCTCGTGCAGGGCACGCGCCTCGTCCACCGCCCGTTTCCTGACCAGCCGGAACGCGCCCACCTTCGGGTCGCGCTCGGAGATGGCGTGAAGGTGTTCCTCCACCACCGTCGTCGCCGTGACATCGCCCTGCCGGACCGCCGCCGCGATCTCGACGGCGGACCTGCCTGCCCACAACATGCCTAGAGTGTGCAGGTTTTCGTCCTGACGCGCGAGACTCCTAGGCTTGGACGGCGTGAACGAACCTTCGCTTGCCGTACGCCAGCGCTCGCTGGGCGATCCGACGATCGAATATCCGCTGCTCCCGGCGTTGACCAGGGGCTGTCCCAAGACCAGCACCGACGAGATCGCTTACCCGGCCGAGGTCGACTACGACTACGCGCGGGTCGACAGGAACCTGTTCGAGCAGGCGCCAGGCCCCGACATCGCGCGCTGGGCGCCGCTGCTGCCGCCGCTGGCCGCGCCCACGCTGGGCGAGGGCGGCACGCCGCTGATCGCGGTCGGCGACGTGTTCGTCAAGGACGAATCGCGCAACTCGACCTGGTCGCACAAGGACCGGCTGAACCGGGTGACGGTGAGCGCGGCGCTGGCCGCGGGCGCGCCCGGCGTGGTCGTGGCCTCCTCGGGCAACCACGGGGCCTCGGCCGCCGCCTACGCGGCCCGGGCCGGGCTGAAGGCGATCGTGCTGGCCTCGGCCGAATCGCCGCCCGCCGTACAGGAGTTCGTCCGCGCGTACGGGGCTCAGGTCGTGTCGGTGCCGGTGGCGGAGCGGTGGCCGCTGATGCGGCAGATCGTCGACCGGCTCGGCTACCACCCGATGAGCAACCTGACCGTCACGCATACCGGGCACGCGTACGGGCCCGAGGGCTACAAGACGATCGCGTACGAGGTGTTCCTGCAGCTCGGCCGGGTGCCCGCGGCCGTGTTCTGCCCCACGGGCTACGCCGAGCTGCTCTTCGGCGTGTGGAAGGGGTTCAGGGAGCTGCGCCTGCTCGGGCTGGCCGAGAGCGTCCCGCGGATGTTCTCCTGCGAGACCGCAGCGGGCGGTCCGCACGCCAGGGCGCTGGCCACGGGCGCGCCGGCCGCGATCGTCGAGCTGGGCCGCAGCGACGCCTACGGCATCGCCGGGCCGGTCGGCGGGTACCGGGGCGTGCTCGCGGTACGCGACAGCGGCGGCGAGGCGGTGCTGGTCACCGACGACGAGATGCGCGCGGCCCAGCGCGCGCTCGCCGATCAGGGGCTGTGGCAGGAGCTGTCCGGCGCGGCCGGGCTGGCGGCGGTCCGCAAGCTGGGGCGCGACTTCGACGGGCCCGTGGTGTGCGTGGGCACGTCGAGCGGCTTCAAGGACGTGGGTGTGGGGCAGCGCACCTTTCCCGCCGAACACCCCACTGTGGACGACTTCCGCTAAGGCCTGAGCCAGACGCGCAGCGGGCCGATGGGGGCGAAGCCGTGGCGCAGCGGGCAGTCCACGTCCGATTCGTAGCCGACCAGCGGACGGCCGGGGAACAGGCGATGCGCCATGGCCAGCGTGCCCGCCCAGGCGGCGTCGAGGTCGCAGCCGGCGGCGAAGACGTTCGAGACGCCCACCACGCGGCCTGAGGCGTTGAGCACGGAACCGCAGACGACGTCGCCGCCGATGCTGCCGGACAGGAGGGTGGCGTGATCGAGGATGGCCGGCCTGAACAGGCCGACCGGCCCGCCGGTGCGATCGGCCGGTCCGTCGGCGAAGCAGGCGTGCTGCCAGGCGGCGACCCCGGCGGCGTCGGCGACGGCCGTCCAGACGATCTCGTCGCCCGTCGCGGCCCGCAGGTCGCCGGGCGGCGAGCCCGCTGGCGGTTCGGCTGGGCGGTGGATCCACTGGGCGTTGAACAGCACGTCGTAGCCGGGCAGGTCGAGCCTGGCGTAGCTGTCCTTGATCGAGGCGCCGGAGGTGTCGTCGATGCCGGCGAGCACGTCGCGGGCCGTCGCGTCGGGGCTGAGCGTGACGGCGTCCGGGTAGAGGACCGGGGTGCGGCGCGGGCTCACCCAGGCGCGCTCGGTGAACGTACTGGGCAGTCCGTGGGTGCGGCACATCGCTTCACACCACTCGGCGTTGTTGCGTACCGCCTCGGCCAGCATGCTCATGTACGGTTCCGTTTCACGTGTCGGGTCGGCGCCGCGGTGAGCGGATCTTCCGGCCAGGGGTGCTTGGGGTAGCGTCCCCGCAGCTCGGCACGTACCGAACGGTAGCCGTCGCGCCAGAACGAGGCGAGATCCGCCGTGACGGCGACCGGACGGCCGGCGGGGGAGAGCAGGTGCACCAGCAGCGGCACCCCGGCGATGCGCGGGGTCTCCACCCAGCCGAACAGTTCCTGCAGCTTGACCGCCAGCACCGGCTGCTCGCCCGAGTAGTCGACGCGGACGTTCGAGCCGCTGGGCACCTCGACGCGCTCCGGCGCCACCAGCTCCAGTCGCTCGCTCCACGGGATCAGGCGGCGCAGGGCGGCGGCCACGTCGATGCGTTCCAGGTCGGCCCGGCGGCGGGCGCGCGACAGCTCCGGCTCCAGCCACCGATCGGCCAGGGCGACGAGATCGTCCATGGACGGCCAGGGGTCGCCGATCGCCCGGTGGCAGAAGGCCAGCCGGTCCCTGAGCTCCTGGGCCGCCCTGGTCCAGGTCAGGACGTCTTCCGTGCGCAGGCCGTGCAGGATGGCCTGGCGGACGTCAGCGTCCTTGAGCGGTGACGCGGCCAGCTCGATCGCGCCGAGCCGCGTCACCGTGCGGGCCGACACGTCGCCGCGCCGCTCTCCCGGCGGGACCCGCCAGAGCACCTCGTCCTGCGTGGTCACCGGGTGCGCCTGCCTGGCGGTCGCCTCGTCGATCGCCACCGCCTGCCGTACCCGGGCGGACGCCGCGCCCGTGGGACGGTCGGCCACCGCCACGGCCAGCCACTGCGCGGTCGCCAGCTTGGAGCCTTCGGCGAGCTGCGCCTCGGTGCCCGACGCCATGAGGTACCCACCACCGCGCCAGCGCGCCACCCGTTCAGGAAACGCCAACGCCACGGCCATCCCGGCCAGCAGATCATCGGGTACGCCCGCCCCAGCCACGCCCGAACCCCGGCTGCCGACCGCACGCGCCGCTCTGGTGTCCGCGGTTTCGGGCGCGGACGGGGCACGGGTGTCCGCAGTGTCGGCCGCACGCGCCGCTCGGGTGTCCGCAGCGTCGGTCGCACGTGTCGGTCCGGCGTCGGTGGTGGTTCTGGAGAGGCGTTTGGATTCGCGGCGCCAGCGGGCCGAGAAGGCGTCGCCGCCCCTTCTGGCCGCTCGCCAGACCTCCACCAGGTCGTCGCCGGACTCGCGCGGCAGTTGCTCCGACAGCAGCGCCACCACCTCGGCGGCGCGCGGCCCGAGGTCCAGCAGGACGCGGGCCAGCCGGGGATGCACCCCGGCCGGCGCCATGCGTTTGCCGCGTTCGGTCACCCGGGGCAGCCGCCCGCCGTCGGGTCCGGGGGCTCCGCCGGAAGACGCGGGGTCCAGGGCGCCCAGGGTTCGCAGGGTCCTGACGGCGGCGGCCAGTGCGGCCGGTGGCGGCGGGTCGAGCAGGGCCAGCTCGGCCGGGTCCGCGACGCCCCAGCAGGCGGCCTGCAACGCGAAGCCGGTCAGGTCGGCCAGCGCGATCTCGGGGCGGGCGTGGTCGGCGAGCCGTTCGTGCTCGGCCGCCGTCCAGCAGCGGTAGACCACGCCGGGCGCCTCGCGGCCCGCGCGGCCGGCGCGTTGGTCGGCGGCGGCCTTCGAGACGCGGACGGTGGTGAGCGAGCCCAGGCCCCTGGCATGGTCGGTACGGGGTTCGCGGGCCAGCCCGGAATCCACCACGACCCGGACGCCCGGCACGGTCAGGCTGGACTCGGCGACCGAGGTGGCCAGCACGACCCGGCGGGACGTCCCCGGCGCCAGCACCGCGTCCTGGACGTGCGCGGGCGCCTGCCCGTGCACCTGAAGCACCTCGACCCGGTCGCGATCGGGGAGCATCCCGGCCACCCGGGCGATCTCCGCGACGCCCGGCAGGAAGCACAGCACGTCGCCGTCGTGTTCGGCCAGCGCCCTGCCCACCACCGAGGCCACGTGGGACAGCAGCGCCGGGTCCACCCGCAGCCCGTGCGGCGGGGCCACCGGGCGCGGCGGCGGGGCCCAGACGGTCTCCACCGGGTGCGTCACGCCGGACGCGGCCACGATCGGGGCCGGGCCGTCCGCGCCGATCAGCCGGGCCCAGGGGACGGCGTCCGCGGTCGCCGAGGTGGCGATGATCCGCAGGTCGGGGCGGAGCGTGTCACGCACGTCGAGCAGGAACGCCAGCGCCGTGTCGGCGTCGAGGTGGCGTTCGTGGCATTCGTCCAGCATGACCGCGTCGACCCCGGCGAGTTCCTGGTCGCGCTGGAGCCGCTGCAGCAGTACGCCGGTGGTGACGACCTCCACCCTGGGGTTCGCGCCGACGTGACGTTCGCCGCGAATGGTGTAGCTGACGCCCATCCGCCTGGCCGCTGCCCGGACCGCCAGCCGGCGCGGCTCGGCCACCAGCACGCGCAGGCCCGCCTCGGCCAGGGCGAGCGGCACCACGGTGGTCTTGCCGGTGCCCGGAGGCGCGGTGAGCACCGCCGTGCCGTGCCGGTCGAGCGCGCCGAGCAACTCGGGCAGGACGTCGTGAATGGGCAGGACGTCATGAATGGGCGGGGTCGCGCGGTGCTGGGGCATGCGGGTCGGGGGCCTCAGCCGCGTGTCGCGGGCACGGCGAG